>JBEKTX010000096.1:0-12397 GCA_049515615.1 Spirochaetia bacterium | reverse complement strand
ATAAGTACCTTGCGGACAGGCCGTAGCGCGGCCGAAGGCCGCGCGAAAGGGGCCCCGCGCGGCAGCCGGCCAAGCGACGCCGAAAGGCGCCGCGCAGGACGGCGGGAGCGTGGGGAGGGTGACACACTTTGTCCGAGGTGACCTGGGAGTCCCTGGCGGAGCGTCCCGTGCCTCCGTGGTACGAGGAGGCGAAGCTCGGAATCATGATCCGCTGGGGCCCGTATTCAGCCGCGGCCGATGCGCCGGGAAGCGGCGATCCCCTCCAGGTGATTGCCGAGCACTGGGGACGGCGGGGGCACTACGATGAGCTTGCCCGGGTGTTCCGCCAGGGGTTGCGCGAGTGGGACCCGGCCGGCACGCTCGGCGCGGTCGCGGCAAGCGGCGCGCGCTACCTCATTGTTTCCGCCAAACACCACGACGGTTTTGCACTGTGGCCCGCTCGGACGAAAAACCCGCGCAAGCGCGGTTGGCAGGTCCCCCAGG
Source organism: Spirochaetia bacterium (assembly GCA_049515615.1). Lineage (GTDB taxonomy): Bacteria > Spirochaetota > Spirochaetia > SZUA-6 > Fen-1364 > Fen-1364. The sequence continues at coordinate 11,914 of JBEKTX010000096.1, read as the reverse complement.
ACGTGGTGGGGGAGCTCGCGGAGGGCGCGCGCAGACTCGGCCTGAGATTCGGTCTGTATTATTCGGCGGGCCTTGACTGGACTTTCGGCGGCACGCCGCTCCGCGGCCCCACGGACCTGGCGGCCGCAATACCCCGCACGAGAAGCTACGCGGCGTACGTCGATGCGCAATGGCGGGAGCTGATCTCCCGGTATGCGCCTTCGATTCTCTGGAACGATGTCGGCAGCCCGCCGGCGCAGGACCTGCTGGCCCTCCTCTCGGACTACTATGAGACGGTGCCGGACGGCGTGGTCAACGACCGCTTCGGACAGCCCGAAGCGGGGGAGACGGGCACTGAAGGGCTCAGGATCGCGCGCGCGGTGCGCCGGCTCTTCGCCCCGCGGGCTATGCGCCTCCCCGCACGGCCCGGTGCGACTCTCCCTGTCAGGCACGCTGACATTCATACCGTTGACTCCAAAGCGGCTTTCCCCGACGGGGCAAAACCGTGGGAATGCGTGCATGGCCTCGACGAAACTGATGACGATCCGACGTCGGTGTCGGCTCTGGTGCGTCAGCTCTGCGACGTGACCGCCCATGGGGGCAACCTGCTCCTCAGCATCGGCCTGAATGCGGACGGCTCCCTGGACACTTTGCAGAAAGCGCGACTCCATGGACTGGGTGACTGGCTGAAGCTCAACGGCGAAGCGATTTTCGGCACACGCCCCTGGGGCGAGCGTGAGGGTGTGACGGAGGACGGACTCGAAGTCCGTTTCACCGGCAAGGGAATGACGACATACGCGATCCTGCTGGGTACTCCCGCCGGCCACACGATTGTCCTCCCGGCACTCAGGCTCCTGCCGTATGCGGGACTCCGGGTGATCGGTTCAATCGGCTACTCGACGTGGTACCAGGAGGGCAAGGACGTGCACATCCGGTTCACCGTGCCGCTGCGGGAGTCCCCCGCGCACGTGATCAGCATTACTCCCCAGCCGCGGGCCTGAGACCACCGGAATCGGAAAGACGCCGGAATGTATCTCCCAGCTCGGCGCATGCTTTTGTGAAGACCGCGTACAGCTCATCGTAGGCCTGCTTTGCCCCGGCGTTCGGATGATAGATCTTCTGGAACCGCACGAGATTCTCCGCGGCCTCCGAAGGCGTGTCGAAATCCTCAAGACCATAGAATCCCACGCAGGCATTGCCGACGAGATCCGATTCTTCCTGTTCGGGGAGGAGCACCTTTTTTCCCGTGATGTCCGCCCGCGCCTGGCACCACAAGGGCAGTCGTGCGAGACCGCCGGTCACCCGCAGGTCCGAGACGCGGCAGCCGACCTCTTCCATCACATCCAGCACCGACTTCACGGTGAACCCGCTGGATTCCACGACCGCCCGCATCATTTCGCGCTTGCCGTGGTCCAGCGTGAGCCCGATGAACGCCCCCCGCATGTTCGTGTCCCAGACTCCGAATCTCTCGGCGGTCAGGAAGGGGAGAAAGAGCAGCCGTCCCGCGCCCGGCGCCGCCGCGGCCGCGTCCTTCAACAGTGCGTCGAGATCGCCCCTTCCCGCTCCCAGGGCGCGGGCTGCCCAGTCCAGTGCCGCGCCGGAGGAAGATATGATCGCCGAGACGTTGAAAGATCCTTTCACGACGTGGGGGAAGCACAGGAGCCGCCGGTCGTGCACCGGCGTCGACCAGCAGAGGTTGATGCCTTCCGACGTGCCCGCACGGTCGCAGGTGCGCCCGGTCTGCGTCGCCGCCGTGCCGAGGATCGACATGATGAAATCGGGTCCCCCGGCGATGACGGGAATGCCCGCGGGGATGCCCAGCATCTCGTCGGCCTCCGTTCGAACGGTGCCGACGAGGTCTCCCACGTCCACGAAGGGCGGGAACTTCTCAGGGTCCATGCGCAGGTGGGGAATTGCGCCTTCGTTCCAGAAGAAATCGTGGAACAGCTGGGTGGGGACGATGCGCACCGCGTTGCCGGTGAGAAAAAAGGTGACGTACTCCGCGCAGGGCAGGAAGTGCCGCGTGCGCTCGTAGATCTCGGGCTTGTGTCTCATGACCCAGAATGCCTTGGGAAGGTAGAAAGAGGCATCCAGCGGCGTGTCGGAGAACTCGGCGATCAGGTCCGCCTCCTCCTCGGCGCGCCGGTCCATCCAGGTCATCGCGAAGTCCAGCGGATCCCCCTCGGCGTCGACCGGGACGAGCGTCGGCCCGTTGGCGCTCACCACCACGGCGCGGATCCGGCCTTTCTCCTTCAGGCCGAGCTGCGCCGTGACGAGCGCCATGCCCGACAACCAGGTGTTTGGATCGCACTCGCGGCGGTCCGCTTCCCGCGTCTCCACCATCCGCACCGGTGCCTGCGCGCTGGCCAGGACTTTTCCCCCGATGCTCACGACGGCAGCCTTGAGGAACGTTGTGCCGATGTCGTACGCAAGGATCATGATGAGTCACAGGATATCATGGACCGCGAAGGCCTGCCACGGTGCCGCCAAACGGCGGGTCTTGACTTTTCCCCATGTTATGGCAAGATTTTCACCAGCTTTTTCTTCGAGGCAGGGAGAATTTCCCGACCGGCGGTGACAGCCCGCAACCTGGAGAGCGCCAAAAACTCATGAGTGCTCGAGAGTGGAAACGGTGAGATCCCGTTGCCGACAGTACAGTCTGGATGGGAGAAGGAAGGATGCATGGGGTCGGAGTCTGTCATTGAGGCGAAGAGCCTCGGATTCTCTTTCACGAGAAAGCCGATAATCGATTCTCTTTCATTCACCGTTCGCGCCGGTTCGTTCATCACGTTCCTCGGCCCCTCCGGGTGCGGAAAGACGACGCTCCTCAACCTGATCGCCGGCATCTACCGCCCCGTGACCGGAGAGCTGCAGGTCCGCACGAGCCGGATATCCTTCGTGTTTCAGCACGATGCGCTGCTTTCCTGGCGCACGACGCTCGGCAACGTCCTTCTCCCCCTCGAGCTGGCCGGCAGGCGCATCGACGCTGAGCTGCGGGCACGTGCCCTGAAAGTGCTCGAAGACCTGGGCCTGGCGGGATGTGAAGATTACTTTCCGTCGCAGCTCTCGGGGGGGATGAAGAAACGGGTCGAGCTGGCCCGGGCCCTGGTGACCGAGCCCGAGCTCCTCATCCTGGACGAGCCCTTCACCTCCCTGGACATCATCACGCGGGAAAAGCTGAATATTCTCCTTCGCGGCCTTCACCGCCGAACGCGCTGCACGGTGGTGATGGTGACGCATTCGGTGGAGGAGGCGTGCTTCCTCTCAGACCGGATCGTCGTCTTTACCTCCCTGCCGGCGCAGGTCTTCGACGTGCGGGACCTGGGCAAGAACGGGGAGGAGCCGCCCGACCAGTACCTTCTTTCTCAAGCCGAATGGGACGTGGCCGCGGGTATCCGAAAAAACGCCCGCGTGCTCTGGGCGGCTCTCCCGGAACCCGTCTCCCGAGCCGGGGCTGGAGCGGATGAGGAGAAGGAGCTCGACGCCACGGGAGGGTGGAGTAGGTTCTTCAGAAGGTCGTACGGCTGGATGCTCATTCCCCTGGAGCTCGTGGTGCTGTATTTCCTTCTCGTGTTCCTCAAGGTGCGCATTCCAATACCGGACTACATCCTGCCTCATCCCTGGGGGATCATCACGAGGTTTGTGAGCACTCTTTTCAGCGGCGCGATCCTCCCCGACCTGGGGATGACCGTCTACGAATCCCTCGTCGGGTTCGCCGTTGCCTTCGCCGCAACGCTCGCCCTCGGGTATGCCATCGCTCGGTCCCGGCTCCTGTACCGGCTGTTCATGCCGTACCTCATTGCGTGGAACACGATCCCTTCGATCGCGCTGGCCCCTTTTCTCGTCCTGTGGTTCGGGTTTGGCGCAACGCCCCGGATCGTCACATCGGTGATAGTGATCTTTTTCCCCATGCTCGTCACGAACATCTCCGCCATCGGGATCGCCGAGAAACGGCTCTCCCAGCTCCTCGCGTTTTTCCGCCCGACACGGTGGCGGCGCTTCGCCCACTTCGAGCTGCCTGCGTCCCTTCCGATGATCACCAGCGGTGTGAAGGTATCCATCACCCTCTCCGTAATCGGCGCGGTGGTGGGCGAATTCGTCTCAGGGAACAAGGGCCTGGGTTCCCTGGTGAGCATTGCGAAGGCGAACTTCGACGTGGAGCTCATGTTCGTCGCGCTCGCCTGGCTCGTCATCCTCGGGCTTGCGTATTACGCGGCCGCGAGCACCGGCTACCGGCTCGTGGCGCGCGGCATTCGGTAGGAGGCTATTGATGAAGAAAAAGGCCGCGGTGATCATCGTCGGGCTCGTCTTTGCCGTTTCTCTGGGGTGGGCCGCCGGAACAGGGGCCACCGACACGGTACGACTGGCCATTGGCTACATCCCCCACGTGCAGTTCACACCGCTGTACGTGGGCATTGACAAGGGTTTCTACAGCGAAGAGGGGATCAATCTCGAGCTGAACTTCGGGTTCCAGTACGACATCTTCTCGCTCCTGGCCGCCGGCAGGATCGACGTCGGGCTTTCTGATTCGGACCAACTGGTGATCTCCGGCTCGAAGGGGCTCGGGCTCCAGGCGATCTACCAGTACTACCAGAAGTACCCGATCACGATCGTGGCAAAGGCAGGGACCGCGACCCCTGCTGACCTGAGGGGACGCACGATCGGCACTCCCGAGATGTCCGGCAGCTCCTGGATCGGCCTGCAGCTTTTCCTTCGGAAGTACGGTCTGGAGAACGCCGTGCAGGTGGAGAAGATCGGCTACACCCAGGAGCCGACCCTGCTCAGCGGCAGGGCGGATGCCGTCGTCTGCTTCCTGAACAACGAGCCTGTGGCGATGAGGGCAGAAGGCATCGCCATCCGCCAGTGGGACGTGAAGGACTGGAGCGACATGGTGGGCGCCTCCTTCATCTCCTCCCGCGCGATCATCTCCTCCCGCGGACCGGTGCTCGCCCGATTCGTGCGCGCGACGCGGAAGGCGATGGACTTCACGATGACTCATCGGGACGAGGCGTACCAGATTGCTTTGAAGAACGTGGGCAACGTGAAGAAGGAGGACGAGCCGATGTTCAGGCTGCGCCTCGATGCAACCTGCGAGCTGTTCAGCAGCCCCCAGGGGTACGGCGCGCTGGATGCCGGCCGCTACACGCGTTCCATTGCGGAGCTCGTAAGCCTGGGGCTCATTCCTTCAGCCTATCCCGCTGAAAGCATCCTCCGGCAGTTCTAGGAATTGTCCTCCGCCCACCGGCGGATCCGCGACATGACCAGGGCTGCCGCCATGAGGATGCTCCACGCCGCAGCGATTTTCAGCGCGTCCCCGATGACGAACGGCAGGAAACCGAGGGCCACAGCCTTGCCGGCTCCCGTGAAGATGCTGAGCCGCGCGAGCCCGGGGATGTAGACGACGAGATCGGCGGCACACAGTGACAGGAGAAGCCCCGCAGGTCCCGCTGCACGTCCCCGCTCGGCGAGCAGGCCGGCAAGGTACGCAGCGGCGACGCATCCCACGAGGTAGCCTCCGGTCGGGCCGAAAAGATGCGCAATCCCCGCCGTCCCGCCGGAGAAGAAGGGCAGGCCGAGAGAACCTTCGGCGACATAAGCGGCGGCGGCGAGGGCCCCGCGGCCGCTCCCGAGGAGGCAGCCGGCGAGAAGGATCGCGAAGGTCTGCAGGGTGACCGGCACGGGCGTGAACGGCAGGTAGATTGCCACTTGGGCGCTCAGGGCGATGAGGAGAGAGAAGCCGGCGACGAGCGCCGCGTCGAATATGCGGGCAAGTGGCGGGCTCGCGGGGCGGACGAGATCGGCGTAAACGGGCGAAGCCATGTGGCACCTCCGGGCCGAGGGTAGCGGAAGAGCGGTGCGCGTTTCAAGAGACCGGCTGCATCGCTTGCGGTATGGGCAGCAAGGCGGGCCCGGGTTCGCGTGACAACCCATGCGAAAGCGCGGGAACGTCCTTTACCGCGGGTTGGGGTGACATGGTCCGCCGTGGAAAAGGATGTGCGAAGCAGCAGCTCTCTTGACACTCACTTTCGGGTTCGGAATGCTGTTTTCTCGAACTGGGAATGAATACGAACTCCACTATCACTCGCCGGCTTCGCCCCGCGACCGGCTATTTTGAACAGCGGCCCGTGCGGCCGGGCGAGCTCCCTGCCATCATGAGCAAGCACATCGCCACGGGCACAATGGGATCCGCCTGGGGCAACATCATCACGGGAATCATCTACGTCTATTTCGGGAACGCGATCGGCCTGAGCAGGCTGCAATGGGGCATCCTCGGCGGCGTCAGCCTGTGGGTCGTCATGATGCAGCCGCTCGGCACGGTTCTCGGTGAACGCGCCGGCTCGCGGAGGCTGGTGTGGTTCTGGACCGCCCTTGCCGACCGTGTGCTCCGCATGGTTGGCATTATCGGCGCATTTCTCATGTGGCGCGCCGGCAGCACTTCGGGATACCTGGTCTTCATGGGAGGGATCTGCGTGGGATCGCTCGTCGGCAACCTGTCGCCCGGCCCATGGTTCGGCTGGCTGTGCACGATCATCCCCCAGGACGTCCAGGGCACATTCTGGGGCAGACGTGACAGCTGGATCTCCCTCATCGTCATCCTCGTCACCCTGCCTTCGGGACTGCTCATGGACCTGGTGCCCCGGGCCGGCAAGCTGGAGACCGCCGTCGTGATCCTGGTCGCCGCGAGCTTCCTGGGCTTTCTCGACATCCTCATACACGGCACGCTCCCTGAGCCGCCGCCCGACCGGGCATCATCCGACGGCTCTCTTGCCCGCATGCTCACCCCCCTGAGGGACCGGGGCTTCAGACCCTGGCTCGTGTTCACCGCCTGCTGGAACTTCGGCCAGTTCCTCGGCTATTCGCTCTCCAACCTGTATTTCATGGAAAACCTCGGTTTCAGGAACAATCTTTTCGGCGGGATGATCGCCGTCACCGTCGTCGGGCTCCTCGGCACCTTTCTGGCGGCCCGGCGCGTGGGGAGAATGGTCGACAGGTTTGGAGTAAAGAGGATGCTCGCCGTTTCACACCTGTTCTGGTCCTCCGTTCCCGTCATCTGGCTGCTCGCCTTGCCCGGCACGGCACTTGTCTGGGTCGGGATTGCCGGAGTCGTTGGGGCCGTGTTCTCCACGGCGGCCGCGAATGCGAGCGTGAAGCTCGTCACCCGCTTTCCTGCTCCCGAGGACAGCGGGATGTACATGTCGATCTCCACGATGATCGGAAGTTTCGCCGCGGGGCTCGGATCCCTGGCGGCCGGCCTCTTCCTCGATGCGATGGGTGCGTGGTCGGTGACCTGTTTCGGGCTGGTGGTCAGCGGCTTTCCCGTGCTCTTTGCGGTCTCGGCTTTGCTTCGATTCACGACGGTCTTCGGGCTGCTCCCGAGGATTCGCACGACACCTTCAGCGGATCGGGAGGAAAGGACGTTCCTCCTGCCGATGTTTTTCGAGGGTCTGCCCCGCATCGGAAGAATGAGCCGCAGGCGCGGGTCCGGAAGCGATCGAACGCCGGACTAAGGTGCGCTCCGGGCTCACTCGCGCGCGTACGGCCGTCCGTCCGCTGCGGGTGGAAGAACTTTTCCCACCAGGCCCGCAACCGCGAGGATCGTGGCCAGATACGGGAACATCGTCAGGAACGACGAGGGGATGGGCACGTTCAGAATCGACAGCGCGAACTGCAGGGCGTCGGTGAACCCGAAGAGGAGCGCCGCCCCCAAGGCTCCCAGCGGCCGCCACCTGCCGAAGATCATGGCGGCAAGGGCGATGTAGCCCAGGCCCGAGGTCATGTTCGGCGCGAACTGGCCGGTGGAGCCTATCGTGAACGAGGCCCCGCCAATGCCGGCAACGATCCCGCCAAGGATGACATTGCGGTAGCGCACTTGTTGCACGTTGATGCCGACGGTATCGGCGGCGCGGGGATGCTCGCCAACGGCCCTCACGCGCAGCCCCCACCGAGTTCGGAAGAGCGCCACCTGCACCGCGGCGAGAATGACGATGGTCATGTAGACGATGATGTTCTGGTTGAAGAGCAAGGGCCCAAGGACAGGAATGCGGTCCAGGAGTGGAATCGGAATCGGCCCGAATACGTCCGGGCTGTTCAAAGTGGCCTGGTGAGGGACCAGCAGGCTCTGCAGGAAGAAGCTGGTGAGCCCTAAGGCAAAGGCATCCAGTACGACCCCTACAATGATCTGGTCGGCTGCATACGTGATTGTGAATACAGCCAGCACAAGCCCGACGAGGGCGCCCGCCGCAGCACCGGCCAGCAAACCCGCATAGAGGCTGCGGCTCGCGCTTGCGACCATGGCGCCGACAAACGCCGAAACCAGAAACTGTCCCTCGATGGCGATATTGATCACCCCCGAGCGCTCACAGAGGAGCCCGGACAGGGCGCCGAGGGTGAGTGGAACGGCCTCGATGAGGGAAATCATCAACAGGCCTTCGACGTCGACCGTCGCGCCTTTTCCTGACCAGGCCAGGAATGCCACACCGGTCAAGGCAAGGCCGACTCCGAGAAGGAGGTAGAGACGGCTGTTCGATCGCCATGCGAGCTGCACCACGCCCAGGAGTGCGCAGATCACGCCCAGGCCAATGAGGACCGGAAGCGCGTGGAAGGGCAGGGGAGGAAGCGGAGGCGCCGGGGGTGCGGAGAACTGAAATGTGGTCAGTACTTCCGAGGGTGTCCCGCGGGCAAACAGCAGCAGGATGATCGCCGCCAGGACAAAGAGAGCGATTCCGAATCCCCGACGCCGGGTAGCTGCGACATCCCGACGGAGCTCGCCTTGCCGGCTTGCCGGCGTGCTTGTGTCGCTCACCCTGCCCACCCTCCGAATACCCGCCCACCGGCCCGTGTCACCCTGATCCGATAGATGGTGCGAATGACTCCCGGAGCAGCAACAAAGAGCACCAGGACCGCCTGCAGAACCTGCACCAGGTACAAGGGGATGCTCGTGTTCACCTGCATCGTGCGTCCCCCTGCGGTGAAGGCTCCGAAAAGCAATGCCGAGAGTGCCACGCCGAGGGGAGTTCCTCGCCCGAGGATCGCGACGGTGATGCCGTCGAATCCAATGGAGCCGCTGTAGAAAGGAGACATCCGGTAGTCCACGCCGAGCACCATGAAAGCGCCCCCGAGCCCGACCAGCATGCCGGCGAGTGTCATGGCGATTGTGAAATGACGCTCGATCTGGACTCCTGCAACCCGTGCGGCCTCGCGGTTGGCGCCGAGCATCCGGAATCGGAACCCCAGAGTGCTCCGTTGGAGGAGCCAGCCAACCCCGAGGACGAGGAGCACGGCAATGACAATGCCTGCGTTCGCGCGAAGCGATGACCCGGTAAGGTTGGGCAGTCGCGCCGCCTCCACGACAACCTTGGAGATGGCCTGGTTGCGAGGAGGAGCCTGGACGAGGCTCGTGGTGAGGAGCCACGTGAGCAGGTTCAGGCCCACGTAATTGAGCATCATCGAGGTGATGACCTCGTGCGCGCCCGTTCGCGCCTTCAGGACACCGGGCACGAACCCCCAGGCGGCCCCGAATGCAGCTCCGGAAAGAAGGGCGAACGGCAGATGAATCACCAAGGGCAGATGGGGGAACGAGAAGCCGGCGATGGTTGCGCCGACCGCACCCAGTATCATTTGTCCCTGCCCGCCGATGTCGAAAAGGCCCGCGCGAAACGCCAGGGCGATGCCAAGGCCTGCCATCATGAGCGGCGTGGTTGACACGAGGGTTTCGGACAAGGGAATGAAGGCACTGACGATCTGGGAAGCCGTTCCCGTACGGAGGGCTTCGACGATGGCGCGCGGGCTGCCGATGGAGCCAAGGAAAAGCGATCCGTACGCGGTGGCGATGGCCTTCCAGCTCTGGAGCAACGCTTCTCCTGGTGCCCGCCCGAACCCCTGCCAGGCGCGCATTGCCGCTGGTGTCGCGGGAACGATGATGAGCGCTCCAATAATCAGCGCGCTGACGAATGCGAGGAACGTCACGACAAAGGCGTTTCCGCTCAGGACCGCGGAAAGAGTCCGCTGGAGGAAGGGCTGGTGGTGAAGCTCGCCCGATCCGGAAGCAGGCGCCGTGTCCCCGCTCATGCGGTCTCCCCCCTGTCCGTCGAGGGTGCGGCGCCTCCTGCCATCAGCAGGCCGATCTGCTCGCGGCTGAGATTGGCCGCCTCAAACGGACCTGCCAGTCGGCCGCGATAAATGACGACGATCCGGTCGGCGAGGGCTGTCACCTCATCCAACTCCGAGGAAATCAGCAGCACGGCTGCTCCGGCATCCCGCGCCGCGACCAGCCGGCCATGCACGTATTCGATCGAGCCGATGTCCAGCCCCCTCGTCGGCTGAGACGCGAGAATGAGCCGGATGTGTCGGGGCAGCTCGCGCGCGACGATGACCTTCTGCTGGTTGCCGCCCGAGAGTGTTTTCACCGGGGTTCGCACCGATGGAGCTCGTATGTCGAAGTCCCTCACTCGCTCCTCGGCTGCCGCAAATATCGACTGCCAGCGCAGGGCGCCTTTCCGTGAGTAGGGCATCTCGTCGTGGACGTCCAGCACCAGGTTCTCCGCGATCATGAAGTCCCCCACCAGGCCGTCGCGCTGCCGGTCCTCGGGTATGTTCGCGACCCCGGCACGCAGCACCGACTTGGGAGGCGCCCCGGTCAGGTCGCGTTGGGAAATACAGATCGAGCCGCCGATGACGAGGGCAAGCCCGGTGATCGCCTCGGAAAGCTCGGTCTGGCCATTGCCCTGGACCCCGGCGACTGCCATGATCTCACCTTCGCGCACGTCGAGGCTCGCGCCGTCCACCGCCACCCGCCCCGATTCGTCGAGAACCGTGAGGTTCCGCACCTCGAGAACCGGCGCCCCCGGACGGGCCGGCGCCTTCTTCACCTGGAGGTCCACGCCGCGGCCGACCATCATCGATGCCAGGTCGGCCTCGGTGGTCTGCACCGGCGTGGTCGTCCCGATCACTTTGCCCTGCCGGATGACGGTGATGCAGTCCGCGATTGCAAGAACTTCCTTCAGCTTGTGCGTGATGAAGAGGATTGTGCGGCCTGAAGCGCGAAGGCTGCGCATGACCGTGAAAAGCTCCTCGGTTTCCTGCGGGGTGAGGACGGCGGTCGGCTCATCGAGGATCAGCAGGTGCGCCTCCCGGGCAAGCGCCTTGACAATTTCCACGCGCTGCTGCTGCCCCACGGAAAGCTCGCCCACCATGGCGTCAGGGTCCACCTCGAGACCGAACCGTTGTGAGAGGTCTCGGATTTCCTGCCGTCCGCGCCTTCGATCCAGGAAACCAAGACGGCTGGTGCGCTCGAAACCAAGCATGACGTTTTCGGAAACGGTGAAGACGGGGATCAGCATGAAGTTCTGGTGCACCATGCCGATGCCGGCCTGGATCGCTTCTCCCGGATTGTTGAAATGAACCGGATTGCCGTCGATCAGGATGGAGCCCTCATCCGGCCGGTACAGGCCGTCGAGGACGTTCATGAGGGTGGTCTTGCCCGCCCCATTTTCGCCGAGGAGGGCGTGGATTTCACCCCCCTCGGCCGTCAGAGTGATGCGGTCGTTGGCCACAAGATCCCCAAACCGCTTCGAGATCCCTTGGAGCTCGAGCCGCATCTCGTGGAACGCGCTAGAGCTTCGGGTACGCTTTCGGATCTACGGAAATCTTCCCGCCGATGATCCCCGCCTTGAGCGCGGTGATGTCGGCCTTGAGCTTCGCCGGAATCTTGCTGTCATAGTCATGGTACGGAGCGATGGCCACGCCATTGTTGGCGAGCGTCCCGACGTAGTTGCCGCCCTTGAAGGTTCCGTTCAGCGCCTCGGTTGTGGCTTCCTTCACCGAAGCATCGATACCCTTCATCACGCTGGTCAAGAGCAGGCTGCCGTATTGGGGGGCGGAAATGTAGCCGTCCGTGTCAACCCATATCAGGTACACCGGCTTGGTCGGGCTTGCC
>JBEKTX010000095.1:0-12497 GCA_049515615.1 Spirochaetia bacterium | reverse complement strand
GTCCTTCATTTCGAAGAGATTCTCCTCGCGCTCGGGGTAGGCAATGGCGCCGAGGACCCGCTTCTCCCCCCGGCAGAGAAGGAGGCTCGTTTCCCTCGTCACGTCGGTGATCATCAGGCAGGCGAAGGAGCACTTCTCGACCTCGATGATCCTTTCCAGCTCCTCGGCCAGCGCGTCCTTCATCGCCAGGATGGGAGCGAATCCCACCGTCTCGAACTGGCTCAGGCTGAAGCGGCGATCCCCCTCGGTGTAGATCTTCTGGTCCCGCGCGATGAGCTTCTTCGGATCCATGCCTTCTAGCGAGGCCCCGGCAGCGAACATCTCGCTCCCGAATGTCTCCACATCAACTCCCGCAAGACCGGCGAGCCACCCCGAAATGTCCCGATCGAGCGACGTGGTGGTCGGGGAGCGCAGGACGAGGGTGTCCGAGAGCATCGCCGAGAGGAGCAGCCCCGCATCGCGCGCCGGCGGGGTGACGCCGGAGGTGCGGTACAGATCCGCCACAATGGTGCAGGTGGATCCGACGACGCGATTGATGAAGGTGATTGGGAGGGACGTCGTGCGCGCGCCCAGGCGGTGGTGGTCGATGATCTCCACGACGTCCGCCTCCTCGATCCCATCCACTGCCTGGCCGACCTCATTGTGATCCACCATCACGACGCGCAGCCTGTTCTCCGAGATGAAGTTGATCCTGGTGATCACTCCCTGGAGGTGCTTCGCGTCGTCCTGGATGATGAATCCCCCCTCGTTGCTGCGCCCGATTTCGCGGAGAACATCCCGGACGACCGCGTCCGCCGCGAAAGTCGTGTGCTCCCGATCCACCAGGGTGCTGACCGTTCCGGCCAGGAGGTCCTTCTCCGACTGCTCCATTGGGGCATCATCGCGGCAGCCGGCAGCGAGCCTTCGGAGAACGCCGACGAGGCGGAGCGCGGTGAGCTTCCCGATGCACTCATCCGAAGAGCCCACCACGGGAAGGAATGAAAAATGGTTCGCGGTGAGAAGGTCGCAGGCCTTCTCCAGCGTGTCCTTTTCACTGAGCGTAATGAGGTCTTCCCGCGGGATCATGATGTCCTCGATGCGGGAGCGCACATCCGTTGCCAGCGGCGGGCTCTCCGTCTCGAACCGTGTGAGGACGAACTGGGTCTGGGGGTTGACGTTCCCGGCGCGTTTCGGGGCGGCCTCCTCCCGCATCACTTCAGTCTTGAACCGGGCATACGCAATGGCGGAGCAGATCGAGTCGGTGTCAGGGTTTTTGTGTCCTATGACGATGAGAGGCTTTTTACTGCGCGGCATTTTCTCTGGTCGAAGGATACTGCCGGCGGCTGCCAAACGTCAACGAGAACGAGATTCCTTCTCCAGATAGACGGCGAGCGCCGTGCGGAGGATCTCCGTGGACTCGCGTATCTTGGGGGATTCCAGGACGTAGGCAATCCGGACCTCGTCGATCCCCTTGTCCGGCGTCGAATAGAATCCCGCGCCCGGGGTCAGCATCACCGTGCAGCCGTTCTGCGAAAAGTCGGCAAGCAGAAACCTGCAGAAGTCCTCCGCATCGCGCACCGGCAACCGGGCCATGAGGTAGAACGCGCCTTCCGGCACGTGGAACTCCACGCCGGGGATCTTCCTCAGGCCTTCCACAAGGGTGTCGCGCCGCCTGCGGTATTCCTCCCGGATGGGATCGAAGTAGGAGGGATCCATCCTGTAGGCGGCGTCCGCCGCTATCTGGCCGACGGTGGGCGGGCACAACCGGGCCTGGGCGAACTTGTCCACCAGCTCCATGACGCCGCGGTTATGCGTGACGATGCACCCCACCCGGGCTCCACAGGCGGAGAAACGCTTGGAGATCGAATCCACGAGGATCGCGTGCTGCTCGAATCCCCGCAAGTCGAGCACCGATGTGAAGCGGACATGCTCGTCGTAGATGAACTCGCGGTAGACCTCGTCGGAGATGAGATACAGGCCGAAACGCTCGCACAGCTCCCGAAGGGTGTCCATCTCCTCACGGTCGTACACGATGCCCGTGGGATTCTCCGGCGAGATGTAGAGGATCACTTTGGTCTTTGGCGTGATGTAGCGGGCGATCTCGTCGTGAGAGGGCAGCGCGTAGCCGTTGTCGATGGAAGAGGGGATGGGAACGACCTTCGCGGAGATCATCGCGGCGAATGCGATGTAGTTGGCGTAGAAGGGCTCACGCACCAGGATCTCGTCCCCCGGGTCGCAGACCGCGGACAGGGCGAAAAAGATTGCCTCGCTGCCGCCGACGGTCACGGCGACGTCGCCCGGCTCCACGGGGTGTCCATAGCGATGGTGATAGGCGGCAATTGATTCCCGCAGAGGCTGGATACCCAGGGAGGGGCTGTAGGCGAGCACTTCGGCGTCGAAGTTCCTGTAGGCGTCGATCACCGGCTGCGGTGTGCGGATGTCGGGCTGACCGATATTCAGGTGGTGGACGCGAATGCCGCGCTGCTTCGCCGCGTCATCCAGCGGCGTGAGCTTGCGGATTGGGGAGAGGGGAACCGCGGCGCCCCTCAATGAAAGCGTGAGACGTCTCTGCTCCATGTCCGTTCACGCATCGTAGGGAAAATCGCCGCGTTGGTCAACGAGGCCCGAAGCGCCGTCTGCCCGAGGTCCGCCCGAGGAGCATCGCCAGACGGGAGGTGGCGGGGATGCGTTCCAGCACGATCTTGATTGAGGCGGTGACCGGCACGGCGAGCAGGACGCCGGCCGCGCCCCACATCCAGCCCCAGAAAAAAAGCGAGACAAAGATCACGAAAAAGGAAAGATCGAGCCGTTCCCCGAGGAACTTCGGCTCGATGTAGTTGGAGATCGTCAGGTGCAGGGCCCCGAGGCTGGCGATGACGCCGAGGGGCATCACGTAACCGGGATACTGGATGGTTGTGATCAGGGAGGGCAGGGCCACCGCCGTGATGGGACCGAGGGTAGGGATGAAGTTCAGCAGGATCGTGAGGAAACCCCACGTGACCGCGAACTCGACCCGGAACGCGAGCAGGATCAGGGCCGTGCCGATCCCGATGATGAGGCTCGCCAGGGCCTTGATGCCGAGAAAGGCCCGGAGATGCCGGTCGACGTGCTTCAGCATGATCGGGACCAGGCTGTGCCGACGCGGGAAGACCGTGAGGATGGTGCGGATCACCCGGTACTTGCCCAGCAGCAGGATGATCGCAAAGAAGAAAATGAGGGTGAATTCGGAGAGGATGCGAAGGCTCGATCGCGCGAGGTTCATGAGCAGCGGCCGGAGCGGAGCGGTGCGCAGCTCCTCGAACGGATCGATGGCGAACGTGAAGCCCACGTTCTTTTCCAGGCCTTCGAGCATGGACTGCGCGCGCGCCAGGATCTCCTCCTGGAACCGGGGGAAGCTCCGTGCGAAGTGGGGCAGGTCGAAAAAGATCAGCACCCCGAGCCCGGCAAACACGGCGGCGAAGAACACGATCGCGATCAGGGCGGACAGCCAGAACCGGAGCCGAAGCCGGGTGTTCAGGAGCACCACGAGAGGATCGACAAGGTACACCAGGAGGATGGTGAGCAGCAGGGCGATCACGACGGGGGCCGCGAGCTTCAGGACGGCGCCGGTAAGAAAAACCACGACCGCGATGAGCAGCCTTTGAGTCGTGCGGTCCGGAGTGGCGGGCGGCATGCCCACCAATCGATCAGAACGCACACCGCCTGTCAAGACGCCACGGTACCCCGTGGATTTGCGACACGGTACTCCGTGTCATTCTGCCGCCGACGTACTCCGTAGGCAGGGATGCGCGAAAGGAGGCCGGCGGATTTGCGCCGGCCCCGAGTCAGTCTTTCAATGGAGTGTTCCCGCCGCGCTCAGACGCTTCATCTGGTCCATCGAGAGGTTGACCTTCAGGCAGCCCAGGTCCTCATCGAGCTGTTCCATCGTTCCCGCGCTCACCAGCGGGAGCACGGCAGGGATCGATTGCAGCATCCAGGCATACACCACCTGGATCGGAGTGGCACCGACTTCATCCGCCACGGACCGCAGGGCGGCAAGGCGCGCGTCCGTGTCGGGACCGGCATACTGCCGGGGGATCGGACGATCGCTGCGCCCGGCATAGCCGCCGCCGAGCGTCGAGCTGTAGCCCAGGAGGAGGAAATCCGCAGAGTGGACCGCGCAGTAGTCCATGAGCTCCGCGTCCACCGCGAGTTGGGGCTCGAAGGTCGCCCCGGGAGCAGGGCGGAGATAGGTGTACCTCTGCTGGACGCAGCAGTACTCCGCCCAGCCGTGCTCGCGGCTCAGCATGCGGGCCTTTTCGATCCGCCAGGCCCGGTAGTTGCTGCATCCGATGAACAGGAGCTTGCCTTCGCGGCGCAGGGCATCGAAAGCCTCCAGGCTCTCCTCCAGGGCGTCCTGTCTCCAGTCCTGGTGCGCATAGTACAGGTCGACGTGGTCGGTGCCCATCCGCTTCAGGCTTCCTTCCAACTCACGCTTTATCGTCCCGGCCGAGAGACCGGGACCGACATCGGGCCGGTTGAATCCGACCTTTGTCGCAAGGAACAGGCTTCCGCGGTTCTTCCGTTCCTTCAGCCACGCACCCAGCACTCGTTCCGAATCCCCGCCGTCGCCGCCCCACCACACCGCGTAATTGTTCGCCGTGTCGATGAAGCTGCCCCCCGCCTCCACGTAGCGGTCAAGCATGCGAAGGGAATCCCGCTCGTTCGCCTTCGTCCCGTAGTTCATCGCGCCCAGGCAGAGAGCGCTCACCTTCACCCCCGTGCGGCCCAGTGGAAGAGTCTTCATGGTATCGAATATAATCATCCTCGATGAAGAAAATCGCGGTCGTTGCCATTGGCGGCAATTCTCTGATCAGGGATCCGGCCCACCAGACGGTGGAGGACCAGGAGGAAGCGCTGCGTGACACGGCGCGGCACCTTGCCGATATGATCGCGGCAGGATGGGACCTCGCCATCGGCCACGGCAACGGTCCGCAGGTGGGGTTCATCCTCCGCCGCTCGGAAATCGCTCACCGGGTGGAGGGAATGCACGAGGTGCCTCTCGACGTCTGCGGCGCGGACACTCAGGGTGCCATCGGCTACGAGCTGCAGCAGTCTCTCCAGAACGATCTTTTCCACCGGGGCATAAAGAAAAGCGTCGCCACCATCATCACGCAGGTGCTCGTGGACAAGACGGATCCGGCTTTTGCCGCACCCAGCAAGCCCATCGGGGGATTCATGGACGCCGCCGAGGCGGATCGCCGCCGGGAGCTGGGATGGTCCGTGGTGGAGGATGCCGGGCGCGGGTGGCGACGCGTCGTGCCTTCGCCGCTCCCGAAGGAAATCGTCGAGCTGGGCTCCATCAAGGCCGTGCTGGACGACGGGATCGTGGTGATCGCCGTCGGCGGAGGAGGAATACCTGTCGTCGATACCGGGGACGGTGAATACCGCGGCATCGCGGCGGTCATAGACAAGGACTATGCGTGCAGCCTGCTGGCCCGCGAGGTCAAGGCGGACCTTCTCCTCATCGCCACGGCCGTGGAGAAGGTTGCCGTGGGCTGGGGCACGCCTGCCCAGAAATGGATCGACCACATGACGCTCGCTGAGGCATCGAAGCTGCTCGCCGAGGGCACGCATTTCGCGAAGGGGTCCATGGCCCCCAAGATCCAGGCGATCGTCTGGTTCCTGGAAGCGGGTGGCGCGCGGGCGCTGATCACCAACCCTCAGAACATCGGCCGCGCGCTTCGGGGCGAGACCGGTACCTGGATCGAGAGGTAGAGGAGAAACCGATGGCCGGGGAGAAGCCGCAGCGCGGGCAATTCGAGACCCGCCGCAGGAAAGAACAGGTCGCGTTCCTCGTGGTGAAATTTCTCCGGATGTACGTGTCCTTCAAGGAGATCGCGGAGGAGTTTCACGCCCGCTCGGCGGCCGGCGCGCTGGCGGGAAGCGGGCTTGCGCGAAGCGGGCTGTTCGAGAAGGTCGCCGGGTTGTCGCAGGGCATCGGCTTCGACCTGAAGGAGCTGGCCCATTCGCTCTTTCGCGCCCGGAACGGAAATGATGCCCCGCCGCGGCCCACCGGCACCCGGGAGATCCTGGCGGGGATGAAGACGCTGCTGGAGAGGCGTTCGCTGGATTCCTACATCGGCACCGGATTCCACTTGCTTTTGATCCTCCAGGAATCGCTGTACCAGATCGAACGCTATTCGCCGGAGCTGGACGAGGAAAAATCGGAGATCGGACGCATCATGGAGCTCGCCCGTGCCGGGGGACCCGGTTTTGGCCCTGACCAGCGCGCCGAGCTGGAGCGGCTGCAGGCCCTCGCGGAGATCAGCGCCAAGCTCGCCGTGGACTCCGCGGAGCTCGCGGGTGTCGTGCTGGGAAGATGCGAGGAGCTGCTGGAGGGAACGGCACAGGTGATCCGGAGGTTCGGCGCGAGCGCCAGTGACAACGAGATCCTCGTCCTGAACCTGTTGGAAAACCGGGACCTCGTGGAAAGGGTCTACGGCGCGGGCTCCGCGGAGGCGATATTCTCCGAGCTCTGCGCAAGAGGCATCAGCAAGGGACGCACGGGCGTCGAACGCGCGCGCGCGTTTGTCCGCGAGCGGTGCGGGAACATCAGCGGGCTGGAGCCAGGGAAAGTCTCTTGAGCACGAGCGTGGCGTAGGCCCCGCGCGGGAGGAAGAAACCGAGCACGGTTTTCAGCCGTCCGGGATACAGCTCATCCTGCTCGGGGGGTGAAATTGAAAAATCCTCCGGCACGACGATCGCCGGGCGCTCGACCCCTCCCACTCGAATCCCGTGCATCTGCCGGACGCGGAGGTCGGACAGCCCGATGCCCTCCTCCTCCAGCACTTCGGCGAGGATCCGCCGGACGCGAGGATCCTTGCATGTCGTGTCGTAACCGGGGACCGGCAGAAGAACGCCGTGAACTTTCTCCGCCAACGCCGCCGGCGGGTCACGGTAGAAGCGGAACACGCCGAAGGGGTAGCGCAGCGGGCTGAGCGGCGTGCCGGTCTCCGCCGCGAGCTCTCTCAGCCAGCGCGCGAGCAGCTGGTTGAAGAGGAACGACTGGTAGGCATTCAGGACGAAGACGAGGAACCTCCGATCGATCCGCTCCAGCGCCTGGTGATGCGCGCTTCGGTGGGCGGCGAGGTAGGCGAGGATCCTGCCGTATTCACCGAACCCGATGCCCGCGCATTTCTCCCAGCGTCCCCAGTTCTCGATTGCGCAGCGCTTCAGGGCGCGCGTCTTGCGGTCGTCGTACCGGGAGGGGGTGAAATACAGCCGCAGGGCCTTCTCCCTCCTGCCGAGGAATATCTCCTTGCCCATGAAACCCGCCCCGTGCCGCGCGGAGCCGAACCTCTGGGTGTCGAAGTAATTGGGAACCCCGTCGCGCGCCACATCCGGCGCATTCGCGGCAATGAGCCCGGCATCATTCGCGGTGAGATCCCGCAGCGTGATGGAGAACCTGTTGCCCCTGATGTCACGCGCCGAAACGGGACTTTCGGCCCAGCCTTCGAAAGTGAGGCGGAAGTTCTTCTCATGGATCGATGCGGGCCGGCCTTTCAGTCCGCGCACGGAAATGGTCTGCTCCGTGCTGCCGTGCCGGTCCTTGATGCCGCCGACGCTGATGTCGTCGCTGCGCACGTCCCACCTTCGGGAGAGCAGGTCGATCAGGTCGAACGTGTCCCACGAGGTCTTGGAGAGACGGAACACCGCGTACTCCGCGCGGCGCGCCGAGAGTGGGATCTCAGCTTCTTCCTGGACGATGAAATCGGCGGGAGACGCCTTGACTTTCACGTCAGGAACGCATCGCCCGAAGGGCGATATGTAATCCCATGGTTGGCGGTGATAGTCGGACCATTGCGGTGCCGCGCGGCTAGTCGGTGAACTGCCTCTTGAGGTACGCGAGGCTCATTTTCAGGGACTGGAAAGGGTCCCCGTTCTCCCAGTCGGAGTCCTGCTCGACGACGTACCAGCGGCAGCCGGCGCGCTTTGCTGCGGGCAGGATCCGGTCCCAGTCCAGATTGCCCTGTCCGATCTCCTCGAACATTGGCTTGCCCCTCGAGTCGACGCCGAAATCCATGATGTGCAGGATTGGCACACGGGTCCTCAGCTTCCCCAGCCATTCCACCGGATCCCCTCCGCCTGCCTGGACCCAGTAGGTGTCGAGCTCGGCCGCAACCGCCTTCGGGTCGGTTTCCGCCAGGAGCATTTCGAACACCGTCCTGCCGTTCAGACGATGGAATTCCAGGTTGTGGTTGTGGTAAGCGAAGGTGATCCCCGCCTTGGCGAAGATCTTTCCGCTGCGGTTCAACGCCTTGCTGAGACGCTTGACACCCTCGGCAGAGGTGAAGTCCTGGTCCCTCGGCCATGGGTACACCGTTGCTTTGCACCCAAGCACGCCGAGGCGATCGATGACGCCTTCCGGATCGGTCAAAAGCTCTTCCACGTCCTCATGGGTCGAGCAGCAGACAAGGCCCTCCCCGTCCAGCACGCGCGCAAGCTCGTGCGGGGGAAGCGGACCGACACTGCTGAGCTCCACTGCCTTGTAGCCTATTGAGCGGATCGTCTTGAGGGTTTCAACGATTTGATGGGCATCATTGCAATAATCGCGAACAGAATATAGTTGGGCCGCAATTTTTTCCTTTTTCATGCGAGGGAGCCTATCACGCAAGGCCGATCGCCTTCAAGACGTTTTGCTCATCGACAGACGGCGAAACGTCAGGCAGGCACCTTCGCGCGCTCAAGATTGATTGCCTCCACGATATGGTGCGTGTTAAGATAGTAGACGGACGTGCGGGAAGCCCTGGCTGGGTCGAGGCCCGGGTGTGCGTTCGCAAGGAGCACAGAATGGAGTTTCTCGAAGATCTGCCGCAGGAGATGCTCTCCTGGCAATTGAAAGGCACGGGACTCGACAACCTCGGCACAAAGGGACGACCCGACACGGTGCCTTTTCCCCGCTACACCGAAGATGACCTCGTGGCCCGCATCGATGCGGTTGGGCTCTGTTTCTCGGACATAAAGCTGATCTCGGCAGGGAGCACGCATCCGCGCATCGAGGGCCGGAACCTTGCAAAATCGCCGACCGTGCCCGGGCACGAAGTGGCGATGACGATCGTCGGGGTAGGCGACAAGTGGAAGGGCAAGTTCACCCTGGGCAGCCGCTACATCATCCAGGCGGATATCTATTACAAGGGCAGGGGAGTGGCCTTCGGCTACGCGATCCCCGGCGGGCTCTCGCAGTACGCGGTGATCGGCACGGAAGTCCTGGAAGGCGATGAGGGCTGCTACCTCCTCCCGGTCAGGGAGGAGACGGGATACGCGGAGGCCGCGCTGGTCGAACCCTGGACCTGCGTGATCGCCTCCTACCAGATCCAGGCGCGGTTGGGCGTGAAGGAGAACGGGTGTCTCCAGTTCGCCGGGTTCGAAAAGGGACAGGTCCCGCTGGATCTCTCTGGTCTTGAAGGCGCGCATCCATCTCAGATCATCCATTCCGGCCTCAGCCCGGCCAATCTGGAGGCCGTCGAGGAGCTGGCGCGGAAGACGGGAGCCGCGCTTGTGCCGCCCGGCCATGCGCCCGACTTGAAGGAAGGACCGACAGACATCGTGTGCGCCGGCACGCCGGACCGTGATTCGTTCAGCCGGCTTGCGCAATCCCTGGAGACCGAAGGGGCCATCGGGATTCACACCAGCGAGCCCGACGTCGACCTCCCTGTGGACGTGGGCAAAGTGCACTACCGACACATTGAGCTCCACGGTTCCGTCGATGGCAGGGTGGCCGACAGCTACCGGGCGAACAGCCGCGAATCTCTGGTGCCCGGCGGCCGGGCGTGGTTCGTGGGCGGCGCCGGCCCCATGGGGCAGATGCACGTGATCAAGGCCGTGATGGACGAGCATGGCCCTTCGGACATCCTCGTGACCGACCTTTCGGACGAGCGCCTCGATTCCCTGAAGCACCTCCTCTCCATCCTGGGTGGGAAGAAGGACAGGAAGCTGAATCTGAACTTCGAGAATCCCAAAGATCTGCCGGCCGACGAGCTGGACACGTTCCTCACCGCCAAGTACCCGGGAGGATTCGACGACGTGGTGGTGCTCGTCCCGGTCCAGGCGATCATCACCCAGGCCTCCCGGTTTCTCGCTCCGAACGGCGTCCTCAATATCTTCGCCGGCGTGAAGCTCGGCACGATAACCGATCTTCCCTTCGGTCCGATCGCACGGAACCGGATGCGCGTGATCGGCTCTTCCGGCTCTCCCCTTTCCGCCATGCGGGATACACTGGCCCTTACGGAGTCCGGCAGGCTTTCCACCTCGTACTCCCTCGCCGCCGTCGGGGACATGGGCTCGGCGTCCAAGGGCATGAAGGCGCTGATGGACAACACCTTCACGGGCAAGGTCGTCATCTTCCCGTTCGCGCACGGCATTGGGCTGAAATCCGTTCGCGAGCTTTCCCGCGATCTGCCGGAGATTGCGCCGCTGCTCCTTGACGGTCAATACTGGACACGCGAGGCCGAGGCGGCCTTCCTGAAGAGCAGGGCTTTCACCTGAGAACGGAGCAATAAAGGAGATCACGCGATGGCCAGCACCAGGGGTTTGAAAACCGTGTCCCCCGCCTATCGGCTCCAGGGGAGCCTGCCGAAGATCGGAATTCGACCGGCCATCGATGGACGGCGGAAGGGGGTCAGGGAGTCATTGGAAGGCCAGACCATGGGGATGGCGCGGGCAGTTTCAGACCTGCTCACGAGGAGCATTCGCCACCCCTGCGGACTGCCGGTGGAATGCGTGATCGCCGACACCTGCATTGGCGGGGTGGCGGAAGCGGCGCGCGCCGCCGAGAAGTTCCGCCGGGAGGGCGTAGGGGTTTCCCTCACGGTGACCCCGTGCTGGTGCTACGGCGCGGAAACCATGGACATGGACCCGCTTACGCCGAAGGCAGTGTGGGGCTTCAATGGCACGGAACGCCCCGGGGCCGTGTACCTTGCCGCCGTGCTCGCCGCGCACGCGCAGAAGGGGCTTCCCGCTTTCGGAATCTACGGCCAGGACGTGCAGGACGCGGGCGAGGCCCGAATTCCCGACGACGTGCAGGAGAAACTGCTCCAGTTCGCCCGTGCCGGGCTTGCGGCAGCGAGCATCCGCGGCACTTCCTATCTGGCGATGGGGGCCGTTTCCATGGGGATTGCCGGCTCTATCGTGGACCCTCATTTCCTGGAGAGCTGGCTGGGCATGCGCTACGAGATGATCGACCAATCCGAGTTCACCCGGCGGATCGAGGAGAAGATCTACGACCCCGACGAGCTGACGCGGGCCCTTGCGTGGGTGAAGCTGAACTGCGCGGAGGCGGCGGACATAAATCCCCCGGCCCAGCAGCGGTCCCGCGCGCAGAAGGATGCTGACTGGGAGTTCGTCGTGAAAATGACCATGATCGGCCGTGACCTCATGGTCGGCAACCCGCGCCTCACCGAGCTGGGCTACGGCGAGGAATCCCTCGGTCACAATGCCATCGCCTCAGGCTTCCAGGGCCAGCGGCAGTGGACGGACCATTTCCCTAACGGCGACTTCATGGAGACGTTGCTCAACACGTCGTTCGACTGGAACGGGATCCGCGAGGCTTTCCTCTGCGCGACCGAAAACGACTATCTCAATGGCATTTCAATGCTGTTGGGACACCAGCTCACGGGGACCGCCCAGATCTTCTCCGACGTGCGCACGTACTGGAGCCCCGCGGCGGTGCGGCGGGTTACCGGAAAGTCACTCACCGGTGATGCGCAGGGCGGAATCATCCACCTGATCAACTCCGGATCCACGACCCTGGACGGGACGGGCAGGATGTCGCGTTCCGGCAAGCCTGTGATGAAGCCGTATTGGGAAGTCTCCCCGGAGGAGGCGGCCGCCTGCCTGGAGGCGACCCATTTCTGTCCCGCCGATCTCGGATATTTCCGTGGCGGCGGTTTTTCCTCCGAGTTCGAAACCCGTGGAGGAATGCCGGTCACGATGGCCCGGCTGAACATGGCGGCAGGGCTGGGGCCCGTGCTGCAGATTGCGGAAGGATCGACCGTGGACCTGCCGAAGGAGGTGGCAGCGCCTCTGGAGCAGAGGACCAATCCCACCTGGCCGACAACCTGGTTCGTTCCGAGGGTGACGGGCACGGGAGCATTCCGCGACGTATACTCGGTGATGAACAACTGGGGCGCCAACCACGGCGCCATCAGCTACGGTCATATCGGTGCGGATCTCATCGCCCTTGCCTCGATCCTTCGAATCCCGGTCTCAATGCACAACATGCCGGCCGAGAAAGTCTTCCGGCCCAAGTATTGGGCTTCGTTCGGCGATGCGGCCTCGGAATCCGCGGACTACCGCGCATGCGCCGCGCTCGGGCCGCTGTACGGGAAGTAGAGGGCAGGCTTGGAGAGGGAGGGGAGCGCAGGACTTCGAGAGAAGATCCGATCCATTGACGCATCGCTGACAGTGCCGCTCGTCCTGCCGGAAAGGTCGAGGGCGGCACGGCTCTGCGCCCTGGGGCTTGCGCACTCGGGGG
The DNA here is from genome assembly GCA_049515615.1 of Spirochaetia bacterium. Taxonomy (GTDB): domain Bacteria; phylum Spirochaetota; class Spirochaetia; order SZUA-6; family Fen-1364; genus Fen-1364. Next base: position 4 of record JBEKTX010000095.1, on the reverse strand, counting down.
ATAT
>JBEKTX010000094.1:0-12698 GCA_049515615.1 Spirochaetia bacterium | reverse complement strand
GCCCACAGGACTCCAGGGCCTGCAGGGCAACGGGGGGGCAAGACCTGGAATCTGTCAACGCTTGTGACCAAAGGAGAATCGCACATACTGCTGCGAGCACTCGATCGAGCAAGTATCTGTTCTCATTGCCGTTTGACCCTCGTCAGGCCTGCCACGGTGTCTCAGAAGTGTTACACCTGGGGCTGGAGATACGTAATGCCTACCAGGAATCCGCCCATCAACGTGATCGAGAAAATGGCTCAGGAGAGAGGATTGTCCCTGTGCATGGTGACTCGCGACTGGGTCCGGGAAGCTCTGGAAATCCATGAGGATGCGGTATCCTTCGGGGCATTCGTGGGCCAGGGAGGCTGAGCGGCCTGCAACTCCCGATCATGGCGAAGAAAGACGCGCAGCACTTTGGGAATTGTCCAGACGAACTGTCGGTGGGGCAGGCGCAGCAAGAGATCGTCGCCGAGGTACTCCCCCAGAAGGAGGGGGCGCAAATATTTCTCGCCTTGACTTAACGTTAACACAAACGCACTGTATTTTTGAGGCGGAGAGGGCAGGGGTTTCAAACGAAGGTCTCGACCATCCGACCGCCGCAATGATCGCGTCCGGTCTCGTTCGCAAGCATGTCCGCACCACGGGCGGCTACAGGAGGTCAGCATGCCGGTTGGTCCCGAACTTCGCTTCCTCGACCGCACCCATGTCATGTTCCAGGGGAAGCCCTATCTCTTCTTCGGCGGGACCGATTATCATCGCCTCGCCAGTCATCCGGAAGTGGTGGCCGCCTGCCGGCAGGAAGCCGAGTCCGGCGGACTAAGCTGCGCCGGCTCGCGGATCACTACCGGGAACAATCCGCTGTATGAGCGCCTCGAGGAGAAGCTATCGAATTTCCTCGGTAGTGAGGAGGTGGCGCTGTGCTCCGGGGGTTACCTGTCGAATACCGTGGCCCTTGAGGCTCTGGCCGATGACTATCAGCGCTTCTTCATCGATTCCGACGCTCATGTCAGCTTGAGGGGACCGGCCAGGTGCCTGGCTCCCGAGCGTGTTTCCACGTTCCGGCACGCCGAACCTGGTGACCTATCGCGACAGATTCAGAGCAGCCTCCATTCCGGAGAGCGGCCGCTCGTCCTCACCGATGGTGTCGCCTCCTATAACGGCGAGCTTAGCCCGCTGGGTGAGTACTGGGAAATCGTCCGCAACCAGGGTGGCCTGCTGCTGGTAGACGACGCACACGGAATCGGGACGGTCGGGCCCACCGGCAAGGGAAGCCCAGAGGCGGCGCGCCTCCCGCCTATTGCCTTCGTCCAGACCGGGACCCTTTCCAAGGCGCTGGGTACGTTCGGTGGCCTGGTGGCGGGCTCAACTGGACTGGCCGCTCGCATCATAGATCGTAGCCAAGCCTTCGTGGGTGCCACTGCAATCCCACCTCCCATCGCCGCGGCGGCGATCCGTTCGATCGAGATCCTTCAAGCGAACCCTGGGATGATCAGTGGACTGCAGACGCACACCACGCAACTGCGCGAGCGGCTGAGGGCCATGGGATTTGTCACCGGTTCCTCGCCGGCGCCCATCATTTCGATTACCCACCGCGACGCAGCCAGGAACGAGCGGCTGCGCCTGATTCTCCTGAAGCACGGCCTCTACCTGCCCCTGATACGCGACTACCCCGGCAGCCCGCCTGGCGGGCATTTCCGGCTGACGCTTTCCAGCGTCCACACCGACCAGGACGTCAAGCGTCTCCTGAACGCTATCGCGCAGTCCTGTGACTAATTCGACAATGAATCAAGGAGGCAACCATGACTCAGCCCCCCGTGACCGGCCCTTCGAAGCTCGCCATTGACGACATGCGGATTTATCGCTTCGACATCCCGCTGAAAGATGTCTTTACCATAGCCACTATGAGCCTGAGCACAGCTCAAAACCTCCTGGTAGAGGTGCAGACCAACCAGGGACTCATTGGCTGGGGGGAGGCGTCGTCGTTTCGGTCCATCGTCGGCGAGACGCAGGGCATCAACATCGCCGCCGCCCAGGAGCTGAGGCCGCTGCTGATCGGCAAGAACCCGCTGGCTCTCCACCCTCTCATGGAGCAGCTGGAGGCCTACCTGCCGTACAACACCACACTGAAAAGCGCTATCGACATGGCCCTCTTCGACATCGCTGCCCAGGCCTGTGGCCTGCCGCTCTACGCCTACCTGGGCGGAGAGAAACGGGAGATGGAGACCGACCTCACCCTCGGCATTGGTGATCCCGCCCAGGCCAGCGAGAAGGCCCTCGCCGTCCAGGCGATGGGCTTCCGGATCATCAAGGTCAAGCTGGGGTTGAGCTATCAGGACGACTACAGACGACTCGCCGACATCCGCCGTGCCGTCGGACCGCAGACCATCCTTCGCATCGACGCCAACCAGGGCTGGGACCGGATCGCCGCGACCCGCAGCCTGAGGCTCTTCGAGGAGCTGGAGATCGAGCTCTGCGAGCAGCCCTGCCGTGTTCGTGATCTCCAGGGGATGCGATATGTTCACCAGCACGCGGCTATCCCCGTGATGGCCGATGAATCGGTGTTCTCGGCCGCCGACGCGCTGGAGATCGTTCAGCAGGACGCTGCAGCCTACATCAACATCAAGCTGAGCAAGTCCGGAGGCATCCACTACGCCCAACAGATCGCCCACGTGGCTCAGGCAGGCTTTCGGCCCTGCATGATCGGCTGCATGTCGGAGTCGCGCCTGGGAATCACCGCCGCAGCTCACTTCGCCTGTGCCCATTCGATCATCCGCTACTTCGACCTGGATTCGTGCCTGGCGCACACGGAGAACCACATCCTGGGAGGAATCGACTACCGGGGAGGTACCATTTCACTTCCCGACGCTCCCGGGATCGGCGCCCGTCCAGATCCCGACTACGTCCGTACCCTCGAGGAAGTGAGGTAGCCGCAGGCAGGAAGCCCATAGCCCGCCACTATTCAAGACCAGGGTAAGAATGTAAATTACTGCATTCGCCCCGCTCCAAGGAGCGAGGCAGGTTGTAATAGGAGGTAGTAAGGATGCGAAAGGCAATTCTCATTCTCGTGGCTGCGGCCGCGGTGCTCTGCCTGGCCCCGGTTGCCGTCATGGCGCAGGCGCAGGTCATCAAGATCGCCACACAGAGCCCCCTCTCGGGCGGTATGTCCGCGATCGGCACGGACATCAAGAATGGCGCCCAGCTCGCCGTCGAGCAGCTCTCCGGACCCCTGGCAAAGCTCGGGTTCAAGATCGAGCTCGCGCCCTTCGATGACCAGGGCAACCCCGACACCGGCGTCGCCAACGCGAAGAGCATAGTCGCCGATCCCGCGATACTCGGGGTCGTCGGCCACTACAATTCCGGCGTCCAGATCCCCTCCTCCGAGGAGTACCACGCCGCCGGCCTGGTCAACGTCTCTCCTGCCAACACCAACCCCAAGGTCACCGACCGCGGCTACACGGAAGTGAACCGCGTCTGCGGCCGCGACGACGTCCAGGGCGCGGTCGGCGCCCAATACGCGGCGGCCAAGGGCATCAAGAGCGCATATGTCCTCCACGACAAGACGGCCTACGGCCAGGGCATTGCGGCGTACTTCAGGCTCGAGGCCCAAAGGCTCGGCATCAAGGTGCTCGGCTTCGACGGCACCGAGGAGAAGGCCGATTTCGACTCGATCCTCACCCCCATCCTCGCAGCGAAGCCCCAGCTCATCTACTTCGGCGGCATATTCGACCAGGGCGCGGTCCTTTTCAAGCAGGCCCGCCAGAAGGGCTTCAACGGCATGTTCCTCTCCGACGACGGCTTCGACTCCACGGATGCCGCCAAGATCGGGGGTCAGGCCCTCCTTGACGGGGCCGGCACCTACTACTCGACGGTCTCCGGCCCGGCGAGCGTGTACCCCGGCACCGCGAAATTCCTGAAGGACTTCAAGGCCAAGTTCGGCGCCGAGCCCCAGCCGTTCGCCGCCCAGGCCTACGATAGCGCCGCGATCGTCCTCAAGGCGATCGAGAACGCCTCGGTCGCCGCCGGCAAGAAGCTGCCCACGCGGGCCGCTGTCACCGCCGCGGTGCGCGCCCTCAAGAATTACCAGGGCATCACCGGCACGATCAACTTCAACGCCAAGGGCGATCTGACCAAGGCCAAGTACTTCATCATCCAGGTCATTTCGCCGGACCCGGACAAATGGTCGTCGAACAAGATCAACAAGATCCTGGATATCGCTCCCCCGCAGTAATTCACGGAGACGGCGCTCGCTGCGCCGTCCCCAGCCGAAGGCGCCGATGAGTCGTCGCCTTCGGCGAGTCAAGGTACGGTTGTGACGCCCCTCCCCCGCGTCGGGGGCGGGGGCTTTTCATTGGAGGCTCCATGAGAAGCACGGGCGCGCGGACCCTGAAGGAGATATTCCTGCCCCTGGGGAGGATGGCGGTCTTCGTCGCCGGCGCAGGAGCGATCTTCTCCGCGCTGATGGTTGTCCTGGCCCTCCTCTGCCGGGGCTCGGGAGCGGACAAGCTCCTCCTCGACACGCAGGGCGTCAACATCGTCACCTACACCATCAACAACCTGCCCCAGGTCCTCATCGACGGGGTAACCCTCGGCTTCGTCTATGCTGCCATCGCCCTGGGCTACACGATGGTCTATGGAGTCCTCGAGTTCATAAACTTCGCCCATTCGGAGATCTTCGCGATCGGCGCCTTCACCGGCGTGGAGTTCCTCATTGCGATGGACAGGCTCGGCGTGCTCAAGGCCGCGGGCGCACTGGGCTCCTATCTCTATCTCACTATGGCCCTTGTCGTCTCCATGACTGCCGCGGGCGGCATGGCCATGCTCGTCGAGAGGACTGCATACCGGCCCCTGCGCAACTCGCCGAAGCTCGTGCCGCTCATCTCGGCGATCGGAGTCTCCTTCGCTCTACAAGATATCATCCGACTGGTGGAGAGCCTGACCACGGGGCAGTTCTACCGGGTCTTCCCGACCTTCGGCAATTTCGACGCGCGCATGCCCCTCTTCTCCCTGCCGACCGGGGGACAGGACCTGACCCTCGTCGCGGTCCAGCTCAAGTCGATCGTCGTCATCGGCGCGGCCGTCCTCATGCTGGTCGGCCTCAACTACATCGTCAACGCGACGAAGATAGGCAAGGCCATCCGGTCGGTGGCGCAGGACCGCACCACGGCCGCCCTCATGGGAGTAAGCGTCAACGCGATAATATCCTTTACCTTTCTCCTCGGCGGCGCGCTCGGGGGCGCGGCCGGCCTCCTGTACGCGCTCAAGTTCACGCGCATCGACCCCTACGTGGGCTTCATACCCGGTATCAAGGCCTTCACGGCGGCGGTCCTCGGCGGTATCGGCAACCTCACCGGAGCCCTGCTGGGCGGCATCGTCCTCGGCATGCTCGAGAGCTTCGCCGGCGCCTACCTCGGGACGTTCACCAGGGGCGCCTTCGGGTCCGAGTACAAGGACATCATCGCCTTCCTCGTGCTGATCGTCGTCATCATCTTCCGCCCCTCGGGACTGCTCGGAGAGCAGGTCTCGCAGAAGGCATGAGGGGGCAGGCGATGAAAGGAAGGATCAGTGCGGCCAGCGGTTCGAAGGCAGCGCGCGCGCTCCGAGGCCTCGGCGCCGTGCTCAACAGGGGCCCGACGCCGTACATCGTTTCGCCCGCCCTTCTCATCCTGGGGACAATCCTCGTCTACCTGAGCCCGAGGTCCATCCCCGCCTTCCTGCTTTTCATTGGCGCGGCGGCGCTCACCTACTTCCTCGACATGAACAAGGTCGCGAAGCTGGCCATGGCCGTCCTCGTGGCGGTCCTCGTCGTGCCGATCCTCGGTGCGCGCAACATCTCCTACCTGGAGATCATCTTCCAGATCGCGGTCTTCTCTGCCCTCGCACTCGGCCTCAATATCGTGGTGGGCTTCTCGGGACTCCTCAACTTCGGCTACATGGCCTTCTACGCGGTGGGCGCCTACCTCTGGGGCTTCTTCGGTTCCCAGCAGCCCTTCCTCCTCCACGCGATCCCGGGCACGGTCCCCGCCGGCACCCCCTTCTTCCTCGCGCCGGATTGGTTCTACCTCTTCCTGTTCCTGGGCATCATCGTCGCGGCCATCGTCGGCCTCGTCCTCGGCCTCCCGGTCCTCCGCGTCCGCGGCGACTACCTCGCGATCATCACCCTCGGCTTCGGCGAGGTCGTCCGTCAGCTGCTGAACAACCTGGACAAGCCATTAAACCTCACGAACGGCCCCCAGGGCATCACGCCGATACAGCGGCCGCGCCTCCCCACCGGGCTCCTTGCCTTCTTCAACCGGCTCTTCGAGCCCCTGGTGGGGACCCCGGTCACCGCCAACCAGTTCTACAACATCATGTTCTACCTCATCGCCGTCATGGTCGTCGTCGTCGTCATCGTCGTCACGCACCGCTTCGAGGACTCGAAGATCGGACGCGCCTGGGCGGCCATCCGCGAGGACGAGCTCGCCGCGACCGCGATGGGCATACCGGCGAACAGGCTCAAGCTCGGGGCCTTCGCGGTCGGCGCCTCTTTCGCGGGGGCGATGGGAGTCCTCATCGCCGCGAGCCGCACCTTCATCAGCCCGGACTCTTTCAGCTTCCTCCAGTCGGTGAGCATCCTCACGATGGTCATCCTCGGCGGCATCGGCAGCATCCCGGGAGTAATAATCGGGGCGACGGTCGTCATCCTCCTCAACCAGCAGGTGCTGCAGAGCTTCTCTCTCTTCCTCGCCCGGCTCCGGCAGAGCGACGCGGCGATCCCCATCCTCAACCTCCACTGGAAGGACCTCTCCAACCAGCTCGATCCATCCAAGTACCAGCGCCTGGTATTCGGCATCATCCTCATCGTGATGATGATCTACAGGCCCGCGGGCATTCTTCCCGCGGCGCGTCGCCGGCGCGAGCTCAAGGGCGACGAAGCGAATGACGAAGCGAAGGACGAAGCGAAGGACGAAGCGCAGGGCCCCGAAGGCGGGGCGGGTGCGAATGGGGCTGATCATGGCTGAGGCCGGTCTGATCCTCGAGACGAAGGACGTCGTCAAGCGATTCGGCGGCCTCACCGCGGTCGACAAACTGAGCTTCTCCATGGAGAAGGGCCGTATCTTCTCCATCATCGGGCCCAACGGCGCCGGGAAGACGACCTTCTTCAACGCGCTTTCGGGGCTCTCGCGGCCCGAGGAGGGGGAGATCCGATTCGAGGGCAGACGCATCGACGGCCTCGCGCCGGAGAAAGTAATGAACCTCCACATGGCGCGGACCTTCCAGAACATTCGGCTCTTCGGGGCCATGACAGTCGTGGAGAACATCATGGTCGGCGCCTACACGAGACTCCGGCAGAACGCGCTGCAGACCGTGCTCAGGACAAGGGCCTTCAAGGCCGAGGAGAAGAGCGCCGAGGCGCGCGCCGAAGATCTGATGGAGTACGTCGGCCTCAGGGGAATCGGGAACGAGCTCGCGGGGAGCCTGCCCTACGGCGCCCAGCGACGGGTCGAGATCGCGCGAGCCCTCGCCTCCCAGCCGCGGCTCCTCCTCCTCGACGAGCCCACTGCCGGGATGAACCCCGCCGAGACTGAGGAGGCGACGAGCCTCGTCCGGCGCCTGCGAGACGAGCTCGGCATCACGATCCTGCTCATCGAGCATGACATGAGGGTGGTGATGAGCATCTCCGAGCGCATCACCGTGATGGACTACGGCGAGAAGATCGCCGAAGGCGAGCCGGCGGACGTCGCATCAAACCCCCGGGTCATCGAGGCCTACCTCGGCCGCAGGGCAGCCGCGGCGGCTGGCGGCGCAGAATCCGCGGGGGACCGCGGCGCGGAATCCGCGGGGGACCGCGGCGGGGTGGTGCCTTCATGAGCCTCCTCGAGCTCGAGAATGTCAACTCCTACTACGGCAAAATCCACGCGCTGAAAGGCGTGTCCCTCACCGTCGAGGAGGGCGAGATCGTGACACTCATCGGAGCGAACGGCGCTGGCAAGACGACGACCCTCCGCTCGATCTCGGGCCTCCTCCACCCCAGGGAGGGCTCGGTCAGGCTGATGGGCAGAGATATCACGAAGCTGGCGGCCCACCTCGTGCACAAGGAGGGCCTCGGCCTCGTACCCGAGGGCCGGAACATCTTCCCGCGCCTTACCGTGCTCGAGAACCTCCAGATGGGCGCCTACATCCTCAAGGACACGGCCGAGGTCGACCGCGGTGTCGAGTACGCCTTCACTCTCTTCCCGCGGCTCAAGGAGCGCGCGGCCCAGAAGGGGGGCACACTGTCGGGCGGCGAGCAGCAGATGCTCGCCACCGCGCGGGGCCTCATGTCCAATCCCCGGATACTCCTCATGGACGAGCCTTCGATGGGCCTCGCCCCCGTCCTCGTCGACCAGATCTTCGACGTGATCAAGGAGATGAACTCGAGGGGCACCACAATCCTCCTCGTCGAGCAGGACGCCCTCATGGCCCTCGGCATCGCTCATCGCGCCTACGTCCTGCAGACCGGCAAGATCGTGCTGTCGGGAAAGGCGGCCGACGTGGCCCGCGACGAGAACGTCAAGAAGGCCTACCTGGGAATCTGAGATACCGGAGCTTCCCAAGGACGGCCTCGGGCTCCGCCCCACGCCCCAGAAGACGACGAGCGACCCGATACACTTCGGAGTCCATGACCACAATCTCTCCCGACCTTATCAAGAACACGGACAACTTTTTGATTGCACACCTTGATGACGATCATGAGGCCAGGCTTTGTCCGAATGCTCACTCGGAGCCACAAATTCGCTTTACTCGTGCAGATCAAGAAGTTCCGCGCGCCCGGGGCCCCGCAAGGGTAAAGGGGGGAACATGGCTTACGGAAAGGGAGGGTACTCGAGTGAGTTGGACAACAAAGCAACTATGAAAGTCGAAAACCGCTCGTAGGTTTTTTTGAATATTTGCTTGACAAATATATAATCTTAGGATATATATCCTGATATAATATTATACTATGGGATATTATAGGAGGATAGATTCCAATGCCAAGAGCAAATACAACGCGCTATGCCCTGCTCGGAGTGCTCCAAATGACGCCGTGCTCAGGCTACGACATCAAGAAGATATGCGATATGTCCATATCTCATTTCTGGAGTGAGAATTACGGTCATATCTACCCTATGCTGAAGAAACTCGAGGCGGAGGGGCTGGTGACAAAAGAGTCAAAGCAGACGCCCGGCCGGCCGCCCAAGAGCGTTTACATGATCACACAGAAAGGGACGAAAGACTTGACGGATTGGCTCCTGAAGCCAGTGGAGAACCACCCAATGCGCTTCGAGCTGATGTTGAAGGTTTTCTTCGGCCAGAACCTTCCCCCTGAAGATGTCATCGCGAAGCTCAGAAGCGAGCGCGAGAACCATGCGGCGAAGCTGGAAGCCTACCGCGGCATCGAGGACATGCTGAAGAACAATGAACCTCAGAAGAGCGCCCCTGGGCTGCCGTTCTGGCTCGCGACTCTGGATTTCGGCGGTCGCTTTTCCAGGGCCATGGTCGAGTGGTGCGACGACACGATCCATGCAATTGAAAGCAGCGCAGTCAGCGCTGAAAAAACGAACTGAAAGGAGCACGTATGTCGCTTATCAGCATCAGGAACGTCCAGAAGAGCTATCGACTGGACAAGACGAGCACGCCGGCCTTGATCGACGTCACCATCGACATCCAGCCGGGTGAACGCGTTTGTCTCATGGGCCCGTCCGGAAGCGGGAAATCCACGCTTCTCAACCTCATCGGGTGCATTGACTCGCCCACCTCGGGGAGCGTGGTGGTGAACGGATCGGACACGCACACCCTCGGGGACGCGCGGCTGTCGGAGTTCAGGAACCGGACCATGGGATTCATCTTCCAAAGCTTCAACCTGATCCCGGTCCTCTCCGTCTTTGAAAATGTGGAATACCCGCTCCTGCTCCAGAAGGTTCCTGCCCGAGAGAGGAAGACACGGGTGCGCGCTCTCCTCGAACGGGTCGGCCTGGCCGAGTACCTCGGCCGCAGCCCCGAGAACCTCTCCGGCGGTCAGCGCCAACGCGTGTCGATCGCACGCGCGCTGGTGGGCCGGCCACGCCTGGTCATCGCCGACGAGCCGACCGCATCGCTGGACCATGTGACGGGAAGCTCGATCATGCAGCTCATGGTGGAAATGAACGAGACCGAGGGGGCCACCTTGATCTTCTCCACGCACGACACCGCCGTGTCACGCTACGCGAAGCGCATCGTGCGGATGACGGACGGCCGCATTGCGGAGGACGGGAGCGCGGCATGAAGACGGTTGCGATGGCGTGGCGGAATCTCTTCCGCCAGAAGCGCCGAACCCTTATCACCCTCTCCGCCCTCATCATCGGCCTCTGCGCAGTGGTGATCTTCCAGGGCTACATCGGCTCGCTGATGCGCGGCTTCCGGGACAGCACCATCCGATCCGGCATTGGCCACCTCCAGATCGCTGCTTCCGCAGGGTACTTCGAAGACGGGGAGTTCAATCCCTTTGCCTTCCAGCTCAAGGATTCGCAAGGGATCATGACAGTCGTTCGGAAGGAGCCCGAGGTGCGGGCGGTCTTCCCCTCGACGGGCTTCACCGCGGTGGCGGGGTTCGGGGAGAAGTCAGTCACGCTCCTCATGAAAGCGTACCCCGCGGAGCGCATGTACTTCATCCCGGCCTCTGGTCCGTCATCGGCACCCGAGGATCGATTTGGCCTGGGAACGATGATCGCGGGATCCCTTGCGGAGACCGGTCAGAAGGATCGCATCGTTCTTGGCGAGACAGCGGCCCGGATCCTGGGCGCGAAGCCCGGCTCTGTTGTCACGCTCATGGCAGTGCTTCCGGGCGGCGCTCTGAATGGGAGGGACTTCACCGTTTCCGGGATCTACAGGTCGCCGGGGCGTGACAAGATCTTCGCATTCACCGACTTCGACACTGCCATGGATTTCACGGGGCTCAACGCGGCGCCCGTCATTCATGTTTTGACAAAGGACATCCGGGACGTGGGCGCAGTGACCGCCCGGCTGCCCGCCGGGGTGGTTTTCCGTACGTGGCATGACCTGGCTACCTACTTCGTCCAGGTGAACACGATGTTCGGCGGTTTCCTGAACGTGATTCGGGCGATCATCCTTCTGGTCACCCTGTTCATCCTCGCCAATACGATGAACCGGATTGTCCGGGAGCGCATGCGGGAGTGGGGAACGCTGCGCGCCATGGGCACCAGGAAGAGCGGCGTTCTCATGCTGGTCGTGCTGGAGGGCTGCTTCCTGGGAATCGTCGGGTCCGCGCTGGGCGTGGCCATCGGCTATGGCGTGTCGATTCTCATCAACCAGGCCGGAGGGCTTCCCTTTGTCACGGACGGCCAGCGCATAGTCGTGAGGATTCTCCTCAGCGGGCAATCGGTCTGGCTGAACCTCATTCCGGCCGCAATTGTCGGGGCACTCGCCTCCTTCCTCCCGGGGATTCGGGCAGTGAGGCTGACCCCATCCGAATGTCTGCGCCAGGTCTAGGAGGCACGCGATGAACCATCTATTGAAGACGATCCTGATGGCTGTCAGGAATCTCCTGCGCGGCGGGCGGCGGACAGTGTCAACGCTCCTGGCCATCACCGTCGGCCTCGTGGGGCTGACCCTCCTGGACGGGTACATCACCTACTCGATGAATGGCCTGAGGGAAACCGTGATCCACTCCGACACCGGCCACATCCAGATCATGCGCTCAACCGCCTACCTCGACGAGGGAGACTCGGATCCGTTCCCGTTCATGCTGGCCGCCGCGGGCGACATCGAGAAGGAGCTGCGAGCCCTGCCGCAAGTCAAGGACGTGGTGCCGGCTCTCTCCTTTGCGGCGATTGCAAGCGCGAATGGCAAGACCAGCATGGTCAGGGTCACAGCCCTCTCCACGGAAAGAGCAAGCGCCAACATGACCGGCAGACGCGTGGTTGACGGCAAGGACCTCGCCGCAGGCGGGGAGGGGCGCGTGCTGATCGGCAGGGGAGTCGGGCGAAAGCTCGGCGTGAAACCGGGGGAGGCCGTTTCACTTTTCGCACTGAGCAAGGGAGGCGGAGTGAACACGCAGAGCTACACTGTCGCCGGCACGACGACCACCCTGATCGCCGCCGCGGACAACGCCTCTGTGTCCATGGATCTCGCAGATGCGCAGGCCCTGCTCTCCACCGATGCGGTGCCTCAGCTTATCGTTTTTCTCAAGGCGACGACTGATACGGCCCCTGTGGCAGCGGCGCTCAGGGCTGCCCCGGTTTCCTCATCTCTGCACGGCCTCACTATCCGCACCTGGGATCAGCTCTCCCCGTATTACCAGCAGGCCAATACGAGCTACCAGCTCGTCCTGGCCGTGGCACGGTTCATCGTTCTCATCGTGGCCCTGTTCTCGATTTCTGGGACGCTGTCACTGGCAGTTCTTGAGCGTCTTCGTGAGATCGGGAGCCTGCGCGCCTTTGGGACGCGCCGCGTGCAGATCCTCCTGATGTTTCTTTTCGAGGGGCTGTTCCTTGGGATCGTCGGGGCGGTTGTCGGCTGCATCGTCGGGGGAGGCCTTGCGGGTCTCATCAACGCCTTCGGGGGAATCTCCATGCCGCCCCAGCCAGGCATGTCCAGCGCCCTGCGGATCTTTTTCACCCCCGGAGCAAAGACTTTCTTCGCCAACGCTGTCTGGGTTCTCGCCGCTTCCACTGCGGGAGCCTTGTTCCCCGGGATACTCTCGGCCCGGAGGGGAATCGCAG
>JBEKTX010000093.1:0-12758 GCA_049515615.1 Spirochaetia bacterium | reverse complement strand
ATCATGGCATCGCGTTGTTCACCGTCGTCCGGGCAGACCGCAATTCCGAAATCCAGAGTGAGCGGCACGTCGAAGTACAGGTCTTTCACCGCGGCTTCGTAGCGCGCGCGCAGCCGCCAGCTCAGAGCCGTGCACTGCGCCTGGTCGCATTGGGGAAGCAGAATCGCAAACTCATCCCCACCGATGCGAAACGTGGAGTCTGAAGCCCGGACGGTGTCTCGAGCCGCCGCGGCGGCCAGCTGCAGAGCGCGGTCGCCCTGCTGATGGCCATAGCGGTCATTGACTTCCTTGAAGCGGTGCAGGTCCATGATCACGAGCGCAAGCTGCTGTCTGAACCTTTTTGACCGGCTCAATTCCTTCTGGAAATACTCTTCAAACAACCTCCGGTTGTACAGGCCGGTGAGCTCATCCGTGGCGGCGCTGACCCGGAGCTTCCTGAGCTCGCGGTATTCGATGAGGATGGGCACACGAAGGAGATTCATGTTCTCCAGCACGTCCATCAGCGCCGTTTTCAGGGAGACAGGCCTGCTCATGCTCTCGGAAAGCTCCCGGTGGCGCTCTAGGGTGCGGTCCCACGCTGCCGCGCTGTCGCTCTCGGAAAGCTCGATCTGCGCAAAGGCCTTGAAGAATTGGGCAAGGAACTGGCCGCGCACGCCGCGGTCGAGCGACCCCAGCGTCTCTCCCAGCAGATCGAAGAATGAATGTTCGCCATTCTGACTCGCCATTTTATGCGTTACGCCAATTTAACACCGAATGGGGGGCTTTGCAATATCTCGGTTGACGCGTTCGTGCTTCTCTCATAGACTCCGGCCCCATGATCCCGGAGAAAGTCCGCTCGATTCTGGACGCGCACGGACTGCAGGCAAAGGAGTTCGCGCCGGGGAGCACGGCGACGTCGGTTCTCGCCGCCCGGCAGCTCGGGGTGACCGTGGGGCAGATCGCCAAGTCCCTGCTTTTCGTGGGGAAGGACGGGCGATTCTTCATGGTCGTGTGTCCGGGGGACAAGAGACTCTCCAACTCGAAGCTGAAAGCCGTCACGAGCGTCAAATCACGGATGGCGAGCGTCGAGGAAGCGCAGGGTGCGACGGGCTTCGGGCCCGGCGGGGTCTGCCCCTTCGGCGTGGACAGCGGCATTGCGCTGTTCATCGACAAGAGCCTCTCCCTGTATCAAACGATCTACCCTGCGGCCGGGACCGATTCATCGGGCGTTCCCATGACCTTCGACCAGCTGGTGACGATCACCGGCGGCACGGTGGGAGATTTCCTGGCGGCCGAGTCGGAAGAATAGGAGAACAACAATCGTGGACGCATCCGTGGTGTGGAAAAAGGGATTGAGCTTCACGGGGACCGCTGATTCCAGCGGCTTCTCCCTGCCGCTCGGAGCGGACCCGAAGGTCGGCGGAGAGAATGATGGATTTCGGCCTTCCGAGCTGATCCTCGTGGGGCTGGCCGGCTGCACGGGCATGGACGTGATTTCCATACTGGAGAAGAAACACCAGCAGGTCACCGCGCTCGAGGTGAAGGCGCACGGTGAGCGTGCGGACACCGATCCGAAAAGGTTCACGAGCTTCGTGGTGGAATACGTGGTGACGGGCAAGGGCATCGACCCGGATGCGGTCGAGCGAGCCGTGGAGCTGAGCGAAACAAAATACTGCACCGTCATGGCGACCCTGCGGCCCGCAGGCCCCATCGAAAGGAAGATAACGATCCGGGAAGGCTGAAGCTGGCGGCCCTGCACATGATCGACGTCATTGTCATCGGCGGGGGCGTGACGGGATGCGGCGTCGCATGGGATCTGTCGCTCCGCGGCCTGCGCGTCGCGCTCCTGGAACGCGGCAACCTTGCCTCGGGCAGCAGCGGCCGTTTTCACGGGCTTGTCCACTCCGGCGCGCGCTACGCGGTGTCCGACCCGGTCGCTGCCGGCCAGTGTGCGCGGGAAAACGCCGTGCTCGCGCGTATCGCGCCTCGGCTCATCCGCGCCACCGGCGGGCTGTTTGCGCTGTTTCCGGATGACGATGCCCGGTACGTCGAGCCCTGGGAAGAAGGGATCCGAGCGACGGGAGTCTCGGCCCGGGAGATCACCGCCGCCGAGGCGCTGCGGCGAGAGCCGCTGCTTTCTCCCTCCATCCGACGCGCATACCTCGTGCGGGACGCCGTGTGCGAAGGGCCGGCCCTCTGTGCGGCTCTCGCCTATGCCGCGCGCTCCTCGGGCGCCTCGGTTCTCGATTTCCACCGGGTGGACGATTTCCTCTTCGACGGCCGGGACATCTGCGGCGTGCGCGCCACGGACGTCCGCGCGGATGAGCCGGTCCAGCTGGAATGCCGGCTCATCATCGTTGCCGCCGGAGCCTGGAGCGGCGAGATCCTCTCCCGCGCGGACTTGAAGCTGACGCTCAATCTCCTGCGCGGCGCCATGGTTGCCCTTGACGGGCCGCGGCTGTCCACCTCGGTCAACCGGCTCCAGCCGCCGTCGGACGGGGATATCGCGCTTCCCCGTGGACGAATGAACATCGCCGGCACGACCTCAATCCCGGTCGACGAGCCAGACGATCGACGCGTCGAGGAAAGGGAGCTCGTCCTGATCCGCGACCGGATCTTCGACATGCTCCCCGCGCTTCGGGAGAGCACCGCGCGTCACTCGTGGTCGGGTGTGCGTCCACTCTTCGGACGGAGCCGGGACTTCACGGTGATCGACCACGCATCGCGGGACGGCATGCAGGGGCTGCTCACCGTCGTCGGAGGCAAGCTGACGACGTTCCGCCTGATGGCGGAGAAAGCCGCCGACGCCGCGTGCCGCCAACTGGGCGTGCAGGCAGCCTGCAGGACCGCGGAGACCGTCCTTTCCTGATCGCTCGATCACTTGACTCAACGCATTGCCCGTGCGATGACAGCGGGATGGAAACCAGGCTCCATGGGTGGCACCGGGCCAACGGCGCCCGCATGGTCGATTTCGGCGGCTGGGACATGCCCGTGCAGTACGTGACAGGTCCGAAAGAAGAGCACCTGCGCGTGCGCGAGGCCGCGGGGCTCTTCGACATCGACCACATGGGAAGGCTGCTGATCTCCGGCGCACAGGCCGAGGAGTTCCTCCAGCGCGTGCAGACCTGGGACGTCTCCCGTCTCAAGCCTGGCCGCGCGCACTACAGCATGCTCCTGAATGACTCAGGCAGCATCCTGGATGATATCTTCGTCTATCACAAGACCGACTCCTGGCTCGTGGTCGTCAATGCTTCGAACGCGCCGAAGGATCTTCTATGGCTGCGGTCTCATGCCGCCGCTTTCAAAGTCTCCATCCGGGACCTGCGAGAGGACACCTGCCTTGCGGCGCTCCAGGGCCCGGCAGCGCGCGAGGTTCTGCATGCGCTGGGTCCGCGTGAGGACCTTGACAGCATCGGGCGCCACCATGTGGTCGAGCGGACTTTCGCGGGTGCGAAAGTGACCCTCTGCACGACCGGAT
Organism: Spirochaetia bacterium; assembly: GCA_049515615.1. GTDB lineage: Bacteria > Spirochaetota > Spirochaetia > SZUA-6 > Fen-1364 > Fen-1364. The sequence goes on along the minus strand of JBEKTX010000093.1, from coordinate 9,301 downwards.
ACACCGGAGAGCCCGGCTACGAGATCCTGATGCCGGCAAAGGGCTGCGAGGAGCTGTGGAATGCAATCCTCGAAGCAGGCGCACCGCGGCGCCTGATCCCCTGCGGCCTGGCCGCAAGGGACTCCCTCAGGGCGGAGGCGTGCCTCCCGTTGTACGGAAACGAGATCGACGAGACCACGGACCCCTTGAGTGCCGGGCTCGTCCGCGCCGCGGTGCGCCTGGAGGGGCACGACTTCATCGGTCGCCGCGCGCTGGCCGCCCTCGCACTATCCCCCCTGCCGAGGGTCCTCGTCGGATTCGAGATGACGGAGCCCGGCGTGCCGCGGCACGGCTATGGGATTGCGTCGGGCGGCAAGGTGGTCGGCAGGGTCACGACCGGCCTCTTCAGCCCCAGCACCGGAAAATGCGTGGGCATGGGCTACGTGGAGACCGCCCTTGCCCGCGCGGGCACCGAGGTGAGCGTCGTCATCAGGGACGCGCACAAGGCCGCGCGGATTGTCGAGCGGCCCTTCTACACATCGCCGAATTGGAGGTGAGACATGGAGCACAAGGTTGACCGGGACGTGCGCTATTCGAAGACCCACGAATGGGTGCGGATCGACGGCGGGGAGGCGGTGATCGGTATCAGCGACTACGCGCAGAACAAGCTTTCCGACGTTGTCTACGTGGAGCTTCCCCCTGCCGGAAAGGAGCTGAAGGCAGGCGCCGCGTGCCTGGTCATCGAGTCCGTGAAGGCCGCGGAGGAAGTCTTTGCACCGGTCTCAGGGAGCGTGATTGCGCGCAACGAGGCGCTGGGGAAGAAGCCCGAGCTGGTGAACACCGATCCATTCGGCGAAGGCTGGCTGGTGCGAGTGAAGCTCGCCGCTCCCGCCGAGGTCGACTCCCTGATGGACGCGGCCGCGTACACCTCGTACATTTCCACACTATGAGCTTCATTCCGAACACCGACGCTGACCGCACCGCGATGCTGGAAGCAATCGGCGCGGGATCCGTCGCGGAGCTGTTCCACGATGTCCCTGTCGAGCATCGTTTCCCCCGTATCGACCTCCCTGCCCCTCTTTCCGAGCAGGAGGTGCTCCGCGAGCTGAACGCGATGTCGCTGAGAAATGCCGATTGCGGCTCCGTGCCCTGCTTCCTTGGAGCAGGCGCCTACCGCCATTTCATCCCCAGCGTCGTGGATTTCGTCATTTCCCGATCGGAGTTCGCCACAGCCTACACGCCCTACCAGCCCGAGATCAGCCAGGGGACCCTTCAGGCGATGTTCGAATACCAGAGCATGATCGCGCGGCTCACCGGGATGGAAGTTTCCAACGCGTCCCACTACGACGGGGCGACCTCCACCGCGGAGGCGGTGATCATGGCGCTGAACGTCGCGCAGGGCGAGAGGAGACGGCTCGTCCTCTCGGCTGGCGTGCACCCCCAGTACCGGGCCGTCGTGCGCACCTACACGCAGGGGATGAAGCTGGAAATCGTCGGCGACGATGCCGAGCGGGACGCGGAAGACCTCGCCGGCTTGTGCGATCCCGCAACGGCCTGCGTGGTCGTCCAGAATCCCGATTTCTTCGGCAGGATCATTCCCCCGCGCTCCCTCGCAGGTCTCGCGGAAAAGGTCCACGCCTCCGGGGCCCTGCTGGTGGCGGCGGTGAACCCGATCTCGCTCGGCCTGCTCGTTCCTCCCGGCGACTCTGGCGTGGACGTGGCCGTGGGCGAAGGGCAGGCCCTGGGAAACTCACTCTCCTTCGGCGGCCCGTACCTGGGATTCTTCGCCTTCCGCCGGGAGCACGTGCGCAAGTCCAGCGGAAGGATTGCGGGGGAAACGGTCGACAGGACTGGGCGGCGGGGATACGTGTTCACCCTCAGCACACGCGAGCAGCACATCAGGAGAGAGAAGGCGACATCGAACATCTGCACCAACCAGTCGCTGAACGCTCTGGCCGCGGCGGTCTACCTTGCTTCGATGGGACCGCGAGGCCTCCAGCAGGTGGCGGAGTTGTGCTGGCACAAGGCGCACTACGCGGCGCAGCGCATCGCCCGGCTGCCCGGGTACGAGGTGCTCCCGGCGGAGTTTTTCCACGAGTTCGTCGTTCGCTGCCCCATTTCCGCACCTGAGATCAATCGCCGTCTTTTCGAGCGCTGCGGCATCATCGGCGGCTATGATCTCTCAACGGAGTTTCCGGCCCGCAGGAACGAGATGCTTCTTTGCTTTACGGAGATGAACAGCCGTGAAGAGATCGACCTCCTTGTCACGGAGCTTTCGGAGGTGGGCAATGCCTGAGCCCCTCCTGTTCGAGAAATCCCGTCCGGGCCGTGAGGGCGTGAGCGTTCCCGAATGCGATGTGCACCGGACCGCAATTCCGGCTGCGCTTCGGCGCCCGAGCCTTCCCCTGCCGGAGCTCTCAGAGGTGGACGTCGTCCGTCATTACCTGAGGCTCTCCCACCTGAACTACTGCGTCGACGAAGGCCTCTACCCCCTGGGATCCTGCACGATGAAGTACAACCCGAAGGTGAACGATGCCGCCGCGCGCCTGCCCGGATTTGCCCGACTGCACCCGCTTCAGGACCCGTCCACGGCGCAGGGCGCAATGGCGCTCGTCTTCGGCCTCCAGGGGATGGTCGCGGAGATCGGGGGCTTTCACAGCGTGAGCCTCCAGCCCTCCGCGGGGGCCCACGGGGAGCTGACGGGGATCCTCATCATGCGCGCCTGGCACGCGGCACGCGGGGATGCGGGCAGAAACCGGATCCTCGTGCCGGACTCGGCCCATGGCACGAATCCCGCATCGACGACAATGGCGGGCCTCGAGGTCGTGGAGATCCCTTCTGATTCGCGCGGCAACGTTGACCTCCTGCACCTCAGGGCAGAGCTGGACGATCGAACGGCCGGCCTCATGCTCACCAACCCGAACACGCTCGGTCTTTTCGAGGAAAAGCTCCTCGATATCACCAGCCTGGTGCACGAATCGGGAGGCCTGGTGTACGGGGACGGGGCCAACTTCAACGCCATCCTCGGCGTGGCGAGACCCGGCCGCATGGGCATCGATGTCATGCATTTCAACCTTCACAAGACGTTCTCCACGCCTCACGGCGGCGGGGGACCCGGCTCCGGTGCCCTCGGCGTGGTGGAAGCGCTGGCCGAGTTTCTGCCGGGGCCGCTGGCCGCCAGCGTGGAAGGCAGGTACGAGTGGCGCACGCCCGCGCACAGCATCGGGCGAGTGAAGAGCTTTCATGGGAACTTCGGGGTCCTCGTTCGGGCGTATACCTACATCCGGATGCTCGGGGCCGAGGGCCTTCGCGCCGTGGCGGAGAACGCGGTGCTCAACGCGAACTATCTCCAGGCGCGGCTGAAGAATGTCTATCCTGTGCCCTTTGGCGGGCGCACGTGCACGCACGAGTTTGTCGCGCAGGGAAAGGTCGCGGGCGCACCGGACATCAGGGCGCTGGACATCTCCAAGCGCCTCATCGACTACGGGTTCCATCCGCCGACGAACTACTTCCCGCTCATCGTGCCCGAGGCCTTGATGATCGAGCCCACGGAGACGGAAAGCAGGGAAACGCTGGACAGCTTCATCGAGGCGATGACGACAATTGCGCACGAGGCGGTGAGCGATCCTGCTCTCCTCCATGATGCCCCGCACTCTTCACCCGTGCGCAGGCTGGATGAGGTAAGGGCGGCGAAAGAGCTGAAAGTGACCGCGGGGTGATGATCAACCCGTATGCGGACTGCGGCGGGACCTGGGTTCGCGGGAATCTCCACGGTCATTGCAGCGAGTCCAGCGGGTGCGCCTCCGTGCGCCTGTTCGACGGCATCGAGAAGCACCGGACGGCGGGCGCCCGATTTCTTGCCCTCACGGACCATGATACAGTGACCGATCTCTCGGCGGCGCGCGCCCGATGGCCTGATATGACCTTTCTTGAAGGCTTCGAATGGTCCAGAAGCCAGAACATTCTGTTCATCGGGGACAGGGTTCCCCCGCTGTTCGAGCTCTCCCTTTCCGAGGCGATGCGGAAGGCAGACGGGCTTCTCACCGTCATCTGCCATCCTCGGCCCAGCCTTCGAACGGAGTATTGGACGGTTCCGATGATTCTTGCCCTGGATCCGGCCCCGGTGGGGATCGAGGTCTATAACTCGCATTACTGCAGGCCCCTCCGAACGGATCCTGGACCCAACCCGCTCTACACGGACACCTGGGATGCGCTGCTCACCCAGGGGTTGCGTGTGTGGGGCTTCGTCAACGACGACTCCCATGATCCCGCCGACTTCGGCCGCACGGCCACTTTTGCAAACGTGCGCGACCTGTCCTCGGGCTCGCTCATCGGGGCTCTGAAGTCGGGCAGGTTCTACGGATCCACGGGGCTCGGGCTGGACGAAGTGTTTGTGTCGGGTGACGCGATCAGCGTGCGCCTCGATGGTGAGGCGCGCGGAAGGTTTGTCGGGCCTGGAGGCAGGGTCCAGGGGGCTTCGGAGGGTCGAGAGTTCTCCCTTCGCGCTGTTGACGGGGACTACGTCAGGTTCGAGGCGGAAGGTGGGAAGGGAAGAATTTTTCTTCAGCCATTCTTCAGTTCGGTTTCCCGGTCGAGGGCGGCCGGCATAGCGAACGGAGTCAAAAACTGACTACAACGTCCTATGGTGGGACTTGGATCAGGAAAACCCCGGCCCACCCGCTCTGCACTAACCCCAGTCTCTTATAAGACCTGTCGTGTCTTCAAAGTAGATATTTCACAGAGCAGGTTATAGTCGCGGTCGCTGTGGAGCACAGGGAGGTTGTGGCGCAGGGCGCAGGCTGCGATGAGACAATCGACTGACGAACGGATCGTGAGTCCCCGCCGGCGGGCGGAACGGTAGAGCTCCGCGGCCTCGAGGAAGAGTGATTCCTCCATGGGCGATTCGACGATGGGCAGGGCGAGCATTGCATCCTGTGCCGTCCGAAAGGCACGTTCCTCTCGAAATCCCTGGAGGACTTCCTGGACCACGGGAAGGCACGTCACGATTTCGTCGAGCTCGGCAGATTCTGAACACGGCGATCCCGGTCGACGTGTCGACGAAGATCATCGCTTCCCACTGCGCGCGCGAGGCGCGTCAGCGCGCATCACCGCCAATTCTCCCTCCCAGAGCCCGGTTCCTGCCAGACCGAGGATGCGCTGCGCCCGCGCCCGGCGGACAAATTCCTGGAGCGCAAGGTTGACCGTTCCTGAATACGTTTTTCCCCCCGTCGGCCGGGTGGCCTCTTAGACGGGGACAGGTTCGAGTTCAAGGGTCGATGTACGGGGGTGTGGGGGACGCTCTTCGGAAACGAAAAGCGCGGGCTTTCGGCCCGCGCTGCTCAAAGCACTAGAAAAATTTCTGATTGTAGGGCCCCCCAATTGATGACGAATCGCTCAGCGTTACGATTCTATTGTCGTTGCCATTGTAGGTTGCCATGTTCAGCTGCAGGTAGTAGGGCGCGGTAAGACCTGACCCGGTACCTGGGCTGCCCGCATTGACCGTAACGATTACCGCAGCAGGATTTGAATCATTGCTGTCAGTGAGGGAGTACTGGCCGGTTGCGGGGAACTCTGTATTGAATCCCGACAAGTTTGGATCCTTCAGTGCGTTGTACTCAGTCGTCATCGTGGGGTGGAAATCCTGATACACATTGCTCCGGCTGCTCGTGTTGAGATCAGCCTGGAAGTCCGCGATTCGCTGGGAGATGCTCACTGAGTTCAGCGGGTTGCAGCTCGCAAGGCTCCACACTATCAATACCGCCCCCACGAGAATTGCGAATATATGTCTGGCTTTCATGGGTACCTCCCCATTGAGATATTCAGATGTCCGCCTGCACGAGGAAAGGGACAATCGACTGTTCGAAGGTGGTGAGAAGGTTATCGAATTCCGTGAGGAACTCCTTGTACGCCGGGTCATCCATCTTCGTGATGTATTGTTCCTTCATGATAAGATACAATCGGCCCCCGATGAACCGGCGCAGAGAAAGCGCCGCCAGCGCGGAGAACCTGACGTTCATTCCGAGGTTGATCGTCTGGGTCATCAGCGGCGAGACAATTTCGTTGGCATATTTGTCTCCTTCCTCCTTACCCTTCTCCGTCCTGATTCCCGTGAGATTCTTCTGCTCCGTCGAAAGCTTCTCCCGGTAGTCTTTCAGCATCGAGTAGTAGTCATTCGCATCCTTGATGTAGCCTGTCATCGTTGTCTGAATATTCTGCAGCGCGGCAATCGGATCGGCCAGCATCGCCGAAAGCTTGTCGCCGTTCCATTTGCTGTAGTCGATCTGGTCGCTGTGCACGACGAACTTGTCCCCGGGGGGCTGGCCGAGGGGAACTTCGACTCCCTCGGCAGATGCCAGATCGACGGACTTGCCTTCTGACTGAACCGTGACCTGGCCTGAATCGACGGCGATGAGGGTGGAGCCGTCCGCTCCGGCAAATACGCTGAACTCCGTTCCTCGCACGCCGGCGACTGCTCCGTTTGTTCGCACCTGAGGTTCCTGGCCTGTCAGCTTGTCGTACCTGAACTTGATGGACCCCAGCGCGACCGACATCACGGAGGATGTCTGCCCGGTCTGCGACTTCTCCATGAGGGTGAAGACGGTCCCGTGACTCACCTTGATAGTCACGCCCTTCTGATCGAGCTCCGCCTGGCCGTCTTTGCCGGTTTTTAGAGAATCGCCGGTGTTCAACACGTCGCCGATCGAAGTGTCCTGCTGCTTGCCGGTGCCGAGACGGGTGGTGACGTCACCTTCGGTGTATGTCACGTCGGAAGGAATGGCATTCGCCGCGGCAGCCAGCAGAAGCGCAAGCCCGATTGAGAGAAGTGTCGTCTTCATGTTCAGAAGGGTCCCTTGAACCCGTGGATGGTCTTGGAGAACAAGCTGTCCCGGATGATCAGGAGGATCCTGCCGTTGGATCCGGTCCTCAATTCGAGGATCCGGGTATCTTTCTTTACGTACTCTGCAAAGAAGGATCTTACTTCCATTGTGTCCGCGAACTGCTTGTAGCTGTCAGCCGTGACGGGCGCCGCCTCTCCAAGTGAAGGGCTTTCGACTTTGTACCCGGCCTTGATGATGCCTTCCCAGAATCCTGCAACATCGCCTTTCAGTGCCACGACTTCGCCGTCGACCAGGAATGGCGTTGCGCTCATCGCCGCAAGCTTCGCAGGCTGACCGTTGTTGATGAGCCAGGCGACCGTCTCCACGTTTCCCGTGTCCCACGAATGCTGGAACGAAGCGCATGAGGAAAACACGAGCACCGCCGCACAGGCCGTTGCAAGGAGAAGGATCCTTCTCATGGGGTCTCCACAGCCAAATAGTGTATATCCGGATCCCAGGAAATCAAGCGGAATCGGGATTCGCCGACATCGAACAAATTGAACCTACCAGCGATGATGAACGTCGTCCCTGATCAGCCGCTCGTAGATCTCCTTCACCTGCCGCATGACTCCGCGAGAGAGGCGCGGTGCGCTCGCCGCTCCGCAGTTGTCCTCCACCTGCGCCGGGGTCTTGCCGCCGGGGATCACGCAGGACACCGCATCGTGCATGAGGATCCACCTCAGCGCGAACTGCGTCATTGTCAGTCCTTTGGGGAGAATCTGCTTCAGCTCGTCGACGGCCTGGAGGCCTTTCACGTAGTCAACGCCCGAAAAAGTCTCTCCGCGGTCGAAGGCCTGGCCTTTGCGGTTGAACTGCCGATGGTCGTCGGTCTTGAACTTCGTGGAGCGCGTCATTTTGCCCGTGAGCAGCCCGCTTGCCAGCGGCACCCGGGCGAGAATCCCGATCCAGCGGGACTTGGCCTCCCGGAAGAACAGCTCCGCCGGCCTCTGCCGGAACATGTTGAAAATGATCTGGACTGTCTTTACGCCGGGGTATTCGATGGCCTTGAGGGCCTCTTCCACCTTTTCCACGCTCACCCCGTAGTTCTTCAGCTTGCCCGCTTTCACCATGAGGTCCAGCGCTTCGAACAACTCGGGGGTGTAATAGATCGCGGGAGGAGGACAGTGAAGCTGCAGGAGGTCCAGTGCCTCGACCCGGAGGTTGCGGAGGCTGTCCTCCACGAATTTGCGGATCGCCACGGGAGTATACTTTTCCGCCACATGAGGATTGAGTTTTCTGCCTGCCTTTGTGGCGACGTAGATGGTCTCGGATCGGTCGCGCAGAAGCTGCCCGATCAGCTTTTCGCTGCGGCCGTTTCCATACACGTCGGCCGTGTCAAAGAAATTGACCCCTAGGTCCACCGCCTTGTTCAGCGCGGCCATGGACACCCTGTCATCAACCGGACCCCAGGAGGCGCCGATGGCCCATGCCCCGAAGCTCACCTCCGAGACCTTCATACCCGTTCGCCCAAGCAGTCGGTAGTTCATTTGTCACTCCGGCAAGAGAAGATTTTCCAGGCCTGCCCCGATCATGACGACGGGGATGGCAAGACCGATCACCGCATGTGTCGCTCCCAATCCTATCACGAGGTCGTGCTGCCCCGTGGACAACGCGTAAGTTTCGGCAAAGCCCAGCCCCACCTGGGCGACCATGAGGGCGGCATGCACAAAGAAGGCGTAGCGATGGATGTCATGTTTCGTCAGCTTGCCCGGTTGCTGCCGGCTCATCATGGAGACGCCGGTGACCGCATCGCCCAGGTACAGGGTTTCGCCGGCGACGATCAGACCCACGTGCCACCATCGGAGAGCCTGATCGTTGCCCCAGACCGTTTCGATCTCGTTCGTGCGGACAGCGGGATTCCCGGTGTCCTCGTTCCACCCGATCTGGTCTCGATACGCGTGACCCTCATTCATCATGTTGACGAGGTGGACCACCCCGATGACGCCCGCGCCGAGGAAAAGAGCGCTGGAAGTGAATCCAGTGACCGCGTGGAACGAAGCCTTGCTGGGGAACAGCAGGAAGCCTTTTGATGCGGCCGGCGCCGCGGCCGGGGAACCCGCCGCGCCCTCGGCTGCCGGCACGGCGATCGGGAGCTCGGTCGACGGGGCTCCCGCGGCAATCCAGCCCCTGATGAACGCCTTCTGCTCGGCGGTGAGCTTGTCACCCTCCATCGGCATCTCGTCACTGGCGATCCTCTGGTAGAGCAGGCTCTTCTCGGGCGAGCCAGCGATGATCCTGCCGCCGCCCACGACCGATTCATAGGAGCCGGTCCAGTCGTGGCAGGCGGAACAGCGCTTGTCGAGGATCTCCTTGATGGTCGCAAAACCCTTGTTGGCAGGCATTGCCGCAGCCGTCTCAGCGAAAATGCTGGCAGGCACGCCCAGGAATGCAGTCAGGGTCGCGATGACCAGACCGGAACGCACAAACCTTTTGCATGAAAACAT
>JBEKTX010000092.1:0-12804 GCA_049515615.1 Spirochaetia bacterium | reverse complement strand
CGATCGATTCAAACAGGGTGTGTCGGGACGGGGACGCGCCGGGTGACTACGTGCAATGGAATCCCGCGGAGCTCGCCTGGCTTCATGACTGGAACGTGATCCAGGTTCCAGATGGGATGTCCTTCCCGCAGATCGTCGCGGCCCAGCGTCGGGTGAAATCCCTCGCGAACGGACAACCCACCGCGATCGTGTACCGCACCGTGAAGGGCTGGCGATACGGGATCGAGGGGAGAGCCTCGCACGGTGCGGGGCACAAGCTGTGCGCTGATGGCTTCTTCGATGCCCTGGATCCTTTCCTCAGGGAGGCGCATGCCGTTCTCCCCCGGTGCTCGGCGGAGAACCAGCGCTGCGCGGGCGGCAAGCGGCCGGGCGTCATGGACGAATGCTTCTGGGAGGCGCTCGCGGTCATCAGGAGCGAGCTCTCGAGACCCGATGCTCCCACGCGGAGAATGGCTGACAGGCTTGCCGCTGCCCGCGTTCGGTTGAATGAGCGCGCGCGCGCCTTGCGGGTGGATCATCCACACCTTGAAGTCATCCTGGATACCTGTTCAGTGCAGCGCGCTTCCACACCCACGGAGCTCCGCCTGAAACCCGGCACGGCGACCACCCTGCGGGGCGAGTTGGGCCGCGCTCTGGGGTATCTCAACACGGCAAGCGGCGGCGCTCTCCTCATCGCCTCCGCGGATCTCATGGGCTCGACGAGCAGCAATATGGCCGGCGCGGGGTTTGCGGCGGGCTTCTTCAACGCCCTCACGAATCCCGGCGCGCGCCTGCTCTCCGTAGGCGGAATCTGTGAGGATGCCATGGCCGGCATTCTGAGCGGCATATCCAGTTACGGCGGCAACATCGGTGTCGGCTCCTCCTATGGCGCCTTCCTAGCGCCGCTCGGGCATATCGCCGCACGGCTGCACGCCATCGGCTTCCAGGCGCGGAAGGCCGTCGGCCGCGAACCTTGCGGCCCTCTCATCCTTGTTTGCGCCCATGCGGGGCTGAAGACCGGAGAAGACGGCCCGACGCACGCGGACCCGCAGCAGCTCCAGCTCCTGGAGGGGAACTTTCCGCGGGGTACGATGGTCACACTCACCCCGTGGGACCCGCAGGAAATCTGGCCTTTGCTCTCAATGGCATTGCTGAGGCGGCCGGCCGTGATCGCTGTGTTTGTCACCCGCCCGAACGAAACCGTCCCGGACCGCGCCGCGCTGGGGCTGGCGCCGGCGGCCGCTGCAGGAGCCGGCGTCTATCGGCTCCTGACGGCGCGCGGGAAGAAGCCAGCGGGCAGCGTCGTGCTGCAGGGCAGCGAGGTCGCGTTCGCTTTTATCCAGGAAACCCTGCCTTTGCTGCGGAAAGAAGGAATAGACCTGGAGGCGTACTACGTCGCAAGCGCCGAGCTGTTCGACATGCTGAGTCCGGTCCGGCGCCAGGAGACATTTCCGGAAAAGACTTCATCCCGGGCCATGGGGATTACGGGATTCACACTGCCCACCATGTATCGCTGGATCACCGGTGAGACGGGCCGGCTCTGGACCATGCACCCCTTCGGAAAGGGACATTTCCTTGGAAGCGGGCAGGCAGAATCCGTGATGCGGGAGGCGGGCCTCGACGGCCGCGGTCAGCTCAAGGCCATCAAGGGATTCCTGAGCAGGCGCTGAGGGCGCGGCTATTGTCAATGATTTGTCAACATCTCCCCGTTTGTATTGTCAATGACGTGCCTGATCACGGCATCGATCGCGGGCGGGACGTTCACGCGTTTCAGGGTGACGGTCGGATGCGCGGAGGCGAATACGCGGAAGACCTCATCGGCAAAACTCTGTCCTATGGACTTCACGCCCGCGAAGTCGAGGGTGACCTCGCGGAATTGCTCCAATCTCGACACGAGTCGTCTCGCTTCCGAGCGCGAGACGTAGTCGCGTGCAGCCAGCGCCACGCTCACGACATTTCTCTGGAACCGAAAATCATATTCCTCGGGGGCGAACTCGGCGAAAACCTCCTCAAGCTTTCTGCGCGAAGATCTGCTGATGGACATCTCGACCTTCGTCCCCCTGATGCGCGGGCGGACAGCGACGGTGGTATCGTGATTCACCGAATCGATCGCGACCTCGATGACGTGCGAGCGCAGGGAGAATCGATCGCAGGCCTTCGAAGTGAAAAAAATCCCTTCGCCCGAATGCCGTTCGGGCATGGAAGTTGCCTTGCCTTTCAAGAGCTCTCCAACCGCATCCGCCTCTTCGGCGAGCCGAAACCTCTTCCTGATAGATTCGAATGCGCCTACGCCCTGGTCTCGAATCGTGACCTGAAGGTCCCGCGCGCGCACCACCATCTCGACCTTGCAGGTCGCCGCACCTGAATGCTCAATGGCGTTGTTCAGCATTTCCGTGAAGGCATAGGCGCCGATCCGGTACGCCGCAGAGGAAACGGCGGCGCGGAGATTCAGCCACAGCGCCGCCTCCCCGAATACCGCGTCTTCCTTCAATTCCCGAGTCAGATACGTCCTGCGAAAGGGCTGCGGAAGAGCGGGGTCCCCAGGGTCTCCACGCCCAGGAAGCCGGTAGAGGGCGCCCCGTGTTCTTCCAGAGCGCACCAGCCGGCGCTGATCGAGGAGCGCCGCCAGATGACGATGGACGGCCTGCCGGGAGATCCCGAGGAGGGCTGCTATGCGGGCGCCGGAAATGCTCCCTTTCTTTCGAACGATATCCAGGATCCGCGCGCGCGTGTCCATGGCCCATCCTGCGGAATTGTCAACATATTGTCAACACCAATCATATTTTGTTGTCAACAAGGCACTGCGAGAGCGGCTGCACTTTCTCCGTGACGGCTTCGAGCTGTGCGATCCGTCCCTATGGCCGGCGGGATCCATGCCCGCCGGGCCCCAATTGACGGCACTTGACAAAATACGCTATACAGTCTATATGACTATTAACTTCTTAATAGTCACAAAGATTTTAGGAGGCACCATGCCAAGGGCCTGGAACGAGGGGGAAAAGGAACTTGTGAAAAAGAGCCTGCAGACGGAAGGGAAGAAGCTGTTCGAAAGGCATGGACTTCAAAAGGTCACGGTCGAGGAAATCGTCAGGGCTGCAAGGATTTCCAAGGGGGCCTTCTACCTGTTCTACCCTTCAAAGGAGATGCTGTACTCCGACATTGTCGATGCAGTACAGCGCGAAAACCGTGAGAAGATCTACGCCGGGGTTTCAGGGCCTGGGGTTTCCCACCGGGAAATCTTCAAGCGCGGACTGAAGACGGCGTTTGACCTTCTGACGTCAACCCCGATCCTCCAGCGCCATCTGAACCCATCAGAGTACGAGTACCTGAAGCGGAAGCTCCCCGATGAAACAAGAAAGGCCGGCATGGCAAGCTACATGGAGGAGTTCGTCGGCTTCTTCAGCTCCTGGGTCGAGCGGGGATGGATGCGGAAGATCGATCCCCTGGGCCTGAACGGCCTGTTCCTCTCGCTGTTTTACCTGATCATCCATCGCGAGGATTTCGATGCAGCCGGTTTCGACGCGGCCCGGCGCCTGTGGATCGATATGATCAGCGAATACCTGGTCGCGGACGAAAAGCAGGGAGATGCGAAGAAAGGAGATGCAATTGAGAATTAGCTGCATTTCGGACAAGGGCGCAAAATCCTCCCTCTCCGAGGATCTGTGGACGAAAGCGCGCGCGTTGATGGCGGAGAGGGGGCACACGGTCCAGGAGATCGAGCTGAACCGGGATGACACGTCGGCCTGCACGGGTTGTCTCCAGTGCTGGACGCGGCAGACGGGAGAGTGCGTGGGCAGAGACGCCATAGGCGATTTGACGCGGAACAAGCTGGACTGCGACCTTGTGATCTATCTGACCCCGGCGCAGTTCGGAACATGCAATGCAACCATCAAGAATGCGGTGGACCGGGGCGAGCTCATGTTCAAGAACAAGAAGCGCGCCCAGATCCTGATCGGCTTCGGCGAAGACCTGGTCGACGAGGAGAGGAGCACGTTCATCGATCTGGTCGCACGGCACCGTGGGGAGGCCGACGTTGTGCATCCGGACAGGAAAGAAGTCATTTCCGTCCATGTCACACGGTCCATCGACGACAATGAAAGGATTTGCCGCGAGATCGGAGGACTTCTTTGAAATCGGAGGCTCCCTTGAGAAGGGTTTGTCTGATACTGGGAAGCCTGCGCGGGAAATCATCGTCGTCGCTGCGCTTCCTTGGCGAGGTTGACCGCCTTTTGCCCGATGGAGAATTCGGGAAAGACTTCGTTACCGTGAAGGCAACGACAAACGGTTGCTATCCGAGGGACATCCTCGAATCCCTTGCGGAAGCTGACGCGATCGTTATTGCGTTCCCGCTTTTCGTCTACAGCATTCCCGGCGGGCTCACAAGGCTCCTCGAGGATTACTCAGCACATGTCGCGCACGCGGCCGGCGGACACAAGAGATCGAAGGTATATGGGATCGTGAACTGTGCGTTCGTGATGCCGGAAACGAACGAAGATGCCATACGCGTGCTGCAGAACTTCTGCCGAAGGCTCGAGCTCGAGTGGAGGTTCGCGGTGTCCATCGGCTGCGGCCCTGTGTCCGCCATCGCGAAAGACGTGCCGCTTCTGAACACGAAGCTCAGGAAGGGATTTCGTGACATTGTCGCGGACATCCGTCGGGACGGAATCCGGGCGCCGGAGAATGTTCTGATACGACCGCTCATTCCACGGTCGGTGCTGATTTTCATGAGAGACAGTTACGAGAGACGACGCATGGCCCGCCGCCGACGTGCTGGTTCCCTCAGCCCGGTTCAGCAGATCAGGGAGTAGCAGTTCTCCAGCAGCGACCTGATCTTCCCGAGGAACGCGGCGGCCGGAGCGTCATCGATGTGGCGGTGGTCGTGCGTCAGGCAGAGGCTCATGACCTTCCGGGATTCGATCCCGCCGCCCGCCGCGGTGCGGAAGGCCTCTTCGATCGACCCCACGCCGAGGATCGCGCTCTCAGGAACGTTGATGAGCGGAGTAAGTTCCGTGATCCCGTAGATGCCAAGGTTGGTGACCGTTAAAGGTGCCGCCTGCGCACTCATCGTGGGAAAGCGACCCTGCCCGCGCGCGATCAGCGAGGTCGCGGGCCGCCGCGGCGGCCCGCAGGACGAAATCTGTCCAGGAGACTTTCGTCTCCCCGCCGTCGTTCATGCGCGCGCGGAGCGCGGCAAGCTCGGTGATGTCCGCCCGGGTGACCAGGGTGACGGAAGGGACCTGCTGGTGGCTGCGGAGCATCTTCTCCGCAATCGCGCGGCGCATGCCCGTGAGGGGAACCGCCTGCCCGGCAATTGTCATATTCTCCGCGGCGGGCGCGGTCGTCATCGGCTTCGCCTGGGTCATGTCCCTCATTCGGATCGCCCCGCCGGGGCCTGACCCCGCAATGGAGGAAAGGTCGAGGCCTTCTTTTGCCGCATGTGCGCGCGCGGCCGGGGTCGCGGCCACCTTGAGGGCTGGTGCGGCCGTCGGTGCCGGCTCCTCCGCGTTGTCTTTGTCGCCCGGGACATCCTCGCCTTTCGAGCCGACCCATGCGATCGTATGAGTTGCTTTTACCACATCGCCGTCGCCGTGCACGATCGCAAGCAGGATGCCCTCGCAGTCCGCTTCCAGGTCCATGGTGACCTTGTCCGTCTCTATCACGGCGATCGCTTCGCCTTTGGTGATCGTTTCTCCCACCTTCTTCAGCCAGCGGACGACCGTCCTTCTTCCATGGCCATGCCGGTTTTCGGCATGATGAGGTTGTACGCCAAAGTCCTCTCCTTCAGGGTCTTGCGCTCGTTCCGGAGTCTCGAATTCGAAGCTCGGGGGAGATTCGGACCACCTCGTTGCCGATGCTTCCTCGATTCATTCCCTCACGGGCCAAGGACACAACACATTCTGCCAAGCGATCGAAGCCGGGATCGACGGTGGCAAGCCCCATTGCCTCGGAGAAGCCGGTATTCCCATAGCCGATGACAGAGCAGTCTGCGCCCGGGGAAAGTCCCGCATCAAGGAGCCCTCGGATCGCGCCGGCCGCAAGCTCGTCAGTTGCGCAGAAAAAGGCGCGGCACGCCTCGCTGCGCGCAAGAATCCTTTGGACCGCTGACCGGCCGCCCCCGCTTCCGGGCGCACAGATTTCGACTGGATTTTCCGGGCCGGAGAATCCCCGCGAGGCAAGCTCCTCTTCAAATCCCTCTCGGATGCCGACTCCCACCGACGGCAGACCCATATTGCAGAGGGCGATGCTGCGGTGACCGAGATCAAGCAGGTAGCGCACAGCCTTGCGCGCTCCCAATGCATGGTCCACCACAACCTGGGCGCAAGGAATCGGGAGAGGCGGTGTATGGACGAGGATCGTGTTGACGAGCGCCATTCCCGAAAGCACGATTGAATCCGTTGAGGCGGCCGGCTCCAGGATGACCACGGCGCCCTTCTGTTCCGCTTCACGGTACAGGCTCTGCTCGAGCAGCAGGTTGCCATCATGAGATGAGAAGTGGACGGGCAGGGGGATCTTGCGGAACTGGGCTTCTAGTGACTCGAGTATGCGCGCACTTGCTTCGTCCAGGCCGGCGAAGATCACGTGTACGTAAGGAAATCTCAGGGGTTTGTTGACGTGGGCCGCATGCTCGCGCGAATAGATGACCAGAGTGCCCTTGCCGCTGTACCTCTCGATGTAGCCCTCGAGCACGAGCTTTGCCAACGCATTCCGCACGGTGAGGTGGGTCGTGTTGAATCGGTCTTTCAGGACGCGCTCGGGCGGGAACCAGTCTCCCTTCCGATATTTCCCCCCGAGGATTTCTTCTTTCAGCTCGCTGTAGATCTGCTCGTACAGGTAGCGGTTGGCATCGGTCGGTTCCCTGGACATTCGGCTGCCGTTGGCAGACACGATAGAGCGTGGCCCTTTCTGTTTCAAGGAGGGCTCATTTCGAGCAAGCGTCTTTTCCGCATACTTTCCAACATGACCGCTATATATATTAAGGCCGCAATTGTCAACTAGGCGAATGGGGGCCCTGGAAAGGTCAAGGCGAGGAAATGACATTAATATTCGCTTATTAATATTTATATAATAACAAAATAAGATATTTACTCCTTAGAGATGCTTCTTCCAGTGTTCAGCGGCTCGCACATTTATCAGCTCAATTGCTATATAGCGCTGTTCAAGCAGTGAGGAGCTTGTACGCTGGAACAAGTGTTCTAATATGGAACACCCGTGGGCTCCGAACTTGAACCGGAGAATCCTGCTGACCACCAGTCGTTGTTTCAGGCGGCTCCCGCCTGCACAGGCCTCGGGAAAACCTCTGGAAAAAAATCGCAAATTTCCTGTTGACAAAACTGCAGAGGTATTATATATAGCGCTATATACAGTGTTTGGATGCCTATCCAGCCTGGATGGAGGGAGCGAATGGATCTTGGATTGAAAGGCAAAACCGCCATTGTGACCGGCGGGGGGACGGGGATCGGGGCGGGGATCTGCGAAGCCCTGGCACAGGAAGGGGTGAACGTCGCCGTCAACTGGATCGTCGGAAAGGACGAGGTGACATCATTCGCTGCGGGACTTTCGAAGAAATACGGCACCGACTGTCGGCCCTTTTTCGCCGATATCTCGAAGGCCGAGGATCTCGATGCAATGGTGAAGGATGTCGTCGCCGCCTATGGAAGGATCGACATACTCGTCAACAATGCGGGGATCTGGCCCACCGAGAACATCCTGGACATGCCGGACTGCAACTGGGAGAAGGTGATAGCCATCAACCTCAATGGCCCTTTCCTTCTCTGCAAGCGCGTCGCGCAGCACATGGTCGCTGCCGGGATCAAGGGCAGCATCATCAACCTGTCTTCGAAGTCCGGCATAACGTACAACACCGCGGGCCATGCGCACTACGCCTCGGCAAAGGCCGCGATCAACATGATGACCAAGACCCTCGCCCGTGAGCTGCTCCCGCACGGCATTCGCGCGAACGCCATCGCTCCAGGCATGGTCCGCACCCCGATCAACGAGGACAAGTGGACGGACCCCGAGCTGAAGAAAGCGTATGAAGCGCGGATCCCCTCCGGCAGGTTCGCCCAGCCGGTGGAGATCGGCTACACCGTCGCGTTCCTCGCTTCCGAAAAGTCATTCAATATCATGGGCACGGTGATCGACATCACCGGCGGAATGCTTATATAGAGGAGAGAAGAAAATGGGCGTCAATCTGAAAGGAAAAACCTGCGTAGTGACCGGCTCCGCCAAGAGCATCGGGCTCGGCGTTGCGGAAATGTACACGGGGCTGGGCGCAAAGGTGGCGATGATCGATCTCAATCCCGAGGTCGTTTCGCAGGCGGAGCGCCTGGCCAAGGCCGGGCACGCGGTGAGGGGCTACGTGGTGGACATAACCGACAAGAAGGCCGTGGATGCATGCTTCGACGACATCACGGAAAACCTCGGCGATATCTTTGCCCTGGCGAACGTCGCGGGAGCGGTGGATCAGCAGCCCTTTGTGGAGATCACCCCGGAGCGGCTGGACAAGATGAACCGGATCAACATCAATGGATCTGTCTGGTGCGCACAGGCCGCCCTCCAGACCATGCGTAAGCTGAAGGACGGGCGGATCATCAATTTCGCCTCCAAGTCCGGGAAGACCGGCTCGGCAATCATGGCCGCCTACTCGGGGGCAAAGGGAGCGATCATCTCGATCACCCACGCCATGGCATTCGAGTTCGCGAAGGACAACATCAAGGTGAACTGCCTTTGCCCCGGAATCGTGGAGAACACCGGCGTGTGGGGCTCGGTGAGCAAGGGCTACGTGGAGAATCTCAAGATGGAGGAAGAGGCGGTGGTGAAGCAGTTCACCGCGAAAATCCCCCTCCAGAGGTTGTGCAGAATAGACGATGTGGTATCGTTTGTGAAATTCCTGACCGTTGACGGTGACTACTGCACAGGGCAGGCGTTCAACGTCACCGGCGGCCGCGAGATGCATTAGGAGGAGGGACGGGATGGCGGAGAACCAGGGGGAAGCCCTCGGCGCGGGGGCCGCGCTGGGAATGATCGAGACGCGGGGGTTCAGCGCGATGGTGGAGGCTGCCGACGCGATGGTGAAGGCGGCGAAGGTGGAGTTGGTGGGTTTTGAGAAGATCGGGGGCGGGTACGTGACGGCCATCGTGCGCGGTGATGTGGCCGCATGCCGGGCGGCGGTGGACGCCGGCAGCCGGGCGGCGGAGAAGGTGGGGGAGATCGTGAGCACCCATGTCATCCCTCGGCCGCACGCGTCTGTGGACCAGGCGCTTCCGCTGGGCCGCACGGAAAGGAAGGCGTAAGCCATGGCGGTGGACTTGAGGAGCTACGTTTTCCTGGACTCCCTGCAGCTTCAGAATGCCTCTTTCATTGCCACGGTGTCCAAGGGGTACTACCCTATCGGAGGCCAGGCCTGCTGCGTGATCGAGATCGCCCCGGGCATCGAGATCAACCGGCTGACCGACATCGCTCTGAAGGCAACCAACGTGACCCCGGGCCTTCAGATCGTGGAGCGCGCCTACGGCCTGCTGGAAGTGCATTCCGACAGCCAGGGAGATGCGCGCATGGCGGGGGAGGCGGTGCTGAAGGAGCTGAAAAAGAGCGAGGCGGATCGGCTGAAGCCGCGGGTGATGACCAGTCAGCTGATCAAGAACATCTCCGACCACCACGCGCAGCTGATCAACAAGGTCAGGCACGGCAACATGGTGCTGCGGGGAGACACCCTGTACGTGCTGGAAGTGGAGCCGGCCGGCTACGCGTACTACGCTGCCAACGAGGCGGAAAAGACGGCGAAGATCAACATCATAGAGGTGCTGGGCTTCGGCGCATTCGGTCGGATCTACATTGCGGGGGAAGAGGCGGAGGTCATCGAGGCGCGCAAGGTCGTGGAGGCGCGCCTGGGCGGCCTTGGCGGAAGAGAGATCGCGGCGAACGCGGCGCGTATATAGCGCGGCGCGCAGGGCAGCCAGAGCCGAGCGCGCCAACGAAAAGGAGAGAATGAGATGGCAGAGACGACGAACGATGCCCTGGGGATGATCGAGACGCGCGGGTTCAGCGCGATGGTGGAAGCCGCGGACGCAATGGTGAAGGCGGCGAAGGTGGACCTGGTGGGGTACGAGAAGATCGGCGGCGGGTACGTGACCGCGATCGTGCGCGGCGACGTGGCCGCATGCCGGGCGGCGGTGGACGCCGGGGCGCGCGCGGCGGAAAAGGTGGGAGAGATCGTCAGCACCCATGTCATCCCGCGGCCGCACGAGAGCGTGGACGCGGCCCTTCCCCTGGGACGGATGCCCGCGGGCTCGAAGAAGTAGAGCGGGCCGGACAGGAGAAGGCTCATGGTACTGGCGCGAGTGAAAGGCACGGTGGTGTCCACGCACAAGCCTGATTCGATGGAGGGGCTGCGGCTTCTGCTGCTGGAGAAGGTGGACGCGGTGAGCCTGAAGGGCAAGGGCGACTACGTGGTGGGCATCGACAGCGTGGGAGCCAACGCCGGGGAGATTGTGTTCTACGTCACAGGTTCCAGCGCGCGCATGACGGAAACCACGAAGGGCAAGCCTTCTGATGCGACGATCATCGCCATCGTGGATGTCATCGAGAAGGACGGGGTGCTGACCTACGAAAAGTCCCGGGAAGCCCCGGCGGGAGCGCGGGAGGCATGAACCTGGCGCGGGTGCGGGGAACCGTCGTGGCCACGAAGCGCAGCGACAAGATTGAAGGGGCGAAGTGGCTGCTGGTGGAGGAATGCGACCAGGCGGGGAAGGGCCGTGGGGAGTATCTCGTGGGCCTGGACATGGTCGGGGCCGACCGCGGGCAGATGGTTCTGCTCACGCAGGGCAGCTCCTGCCGCTGGACTTCCCGCACCGATGATCGACCGATGGACACGCTGGTGGTGGCCATCGTGGACGTGATCGATCAGGCCGGCGCGACCGTATTTCAGCAGGGAAGCGGGGAATAGGGTATGGCACAGCCCGCGGACGAGATACGACAGATCGTCGAGCAGGTGCTGAAGAGCGCCGACATCGCCGCACTCCTGGGCGCGGCCGGGGCAGGCACGCAGGCCTCAGCCCCGACTTCGCCCATGGGCAGCGGCGTCTTCTCAGACGTGGACAGCGCGGTGAAGGCCGCTGCGGCGGCGCAGCGCCATCTGATGGGGCTCCCGCTTGACACCCGCACGCGAATGATCGAGGCCATGCGGCGCGCGGTGCTTTCCAGCAATGAAGCCCTTTCCCAGGATGCGGTTGCGGAAACCGGCCTGGGCAACATCCGCGACAAGCAGGCGAAGAACTCACTTGCGGCGGAGAAGACACCCGGAGTGGAAGACGTCCAGCCCAGCGCATTCTCCGATGAGCACGGCCTCACGCTCACCGAGCGCGCGCCGTACGGAGTGATCGGGGCCATCACGCCCGTGACCAACCCGATTTCCACGATCGCCTGCAATTCCATAGGCATGATCGCTGCGGGCAACTCCGTGGTGTTCAACGTGCATCCGAACGCCAGGCACGTGTCCAACCGCCTGGTGGTTCTGCTCAATGAGGCGATCAAGGGCGAGGGCGGGCCGCAGAATCTGCTGTGCGCGGTGGCCGATCCCACGATAGAGAGTGCCGGCGCGCTGATGAAGCACCCCGGGGTGTCGATCCTTGTAGTCACGGGCGGGCCCGGGGTCGTGAAGGCGGCAATGGGAAGCGGGAAGAAGGCAATCTGCGCAGGTCCCGGCAACCCGCCGTGCGTGGTGGACGCGACCGCGGACCTCGTGAAGGCAGGGCGCGACATCGTGGCAGGGGCCAGCTTCGACAACAACGTGGTGTGCATCTGTGAGAAGGAAGTGCTGGCGGTGGAGGGCATCGCGGATCGGCTGAAGCAGGAGATGCGCGCCAATGGCGCCTTCGAGCTCTCAGGTCCCCAGATCGAGGCGGTAACCCGACTGGTCATCCCTTCGCCAAAGGGTCCCCGAATGGAAAGCGCGCCGAACAAGGACCTGGTGGGAAAGGAAGCGGCTTTCATCGCGCGGGCTGCCGGCATCGAGGTGCCGGCGCAGACCCGGCTCCTGCTCATGGAGGTGGGCCAGGAGCACCCGCTGGTGTGGTCGGAGCAGCTGATGCCGGTGCTGCCTCTCATGCGGATGAGAAACGTCGACGAGGCAATCGACCTCGCGGTTGCCGTCGAACACGGGTTCCGGCACACCGCGATGATCCACTCTCACGACATCGAGAAGCTTTCCCGGATGGCGAAGGTGATGAACTGCTCCCTGTTCGTGAAGAATGGGCCCTGCTACGCGGGGCTGGGGCAGGGCGGGGCGGGGTTCACCTCCTTCACGATCGCCAGCCCCACGGGTGAAGGCCTTACGCGGGCGCGCACATTCACCCGTGAGAGGCGCTGCACGCTGGTGGACTACTTCAGGATCATATGAAACTCGGACGGGTGATCGGGCGGGTGGTGTGCACGCAGAAGATGGAATGCTTCGACGGGTTGAAGCTGCTGCTGGTGCAGCCGGTGGATGAGAAGCGCAAGGATGCCGGCCCGGCCCTGGTGGCCTTCGACACGGTGCGGGCAGGAGAGGGAGACCTCGTGTTCTTCGAGGCGGGCAAGGAGGCGGCGCAGGCCAATCCCAACGGGTGGTTCAACCCGGGGGATGCGGCGATCATCGGGGTCGTGGACGCGATAAACGTCGCGGGTACCGCGACCGGCGTCGAGGGACCCGCGGCCGGGACCGGGGGCCGCTGATGACGCTGGCGCGGGTTGTGGCAAATGTCGTTTCCACCGAGAAGCACCCCCACTACAAGGGTCAGAAGATCCTCGTCGTGCAGCCCGTTGACCCCGAGGGGAAGCCGAGGGGAA
>JBEKTX010000091.1:0-12877 GCA_049515615.1 Spirochaetia bacterium | reverse complement strand
TCAGAATCCGTGTGCTACCCGGGCAAGCTCGTGCACGGGCACGTGGCCCGGCTCATGAAGGAGGGGGTTCCCTTCATCTTCTACCCGTGCATTCCGCACAGCCCCCGCGAAGACTCCGGGGCGCGCAACCACTTCAACTGCCCCATCGTCACCTCCTACCCCGAAGTGGTGCTGAACAACGTCGATGGAATACGGCAGGGCGCGGTGCGATATGCCAATCCTTTCCTTCCTTTGCACGATGCGCGGCGGCTGAAGAAACGTCTGGCGGAAGAGCTTTGCTGGTGTGGAGTCACCGCACGTCAGGTTTCAGCCGCCGTGGACTCTGGGAAGGCCGAGCAGGCGCGTTTCCGGGCCGACGTGCGCGCGCAGGGGCGGAAGGCGCTGGACGAGATCAGGAACCGGGGCCTGCATGGCCTGGTTTTCGCCGGCCGTCCGTACCACCTGGATCCCGAGATCAACCATGGCATTGCGGAGCTCGCCGTCTCCCTAGGCATGCCGGTGCTCACGGAAGACTCCGTCGCCCACCTCGGCCGGATCCAGAGACCTCTGCGCGTCGTCGACCAGTGGACGTACCATACCCGCCTCTACGCCGCGGCTCACGCGGTGGCGGAGCGCGACGACCTCGAGCTTGTCCAGTTGAACTCATTCGGCTGCGGGCTGGACGCGGTGACGACCGACCAGGTGCAGGAAATCCTGGAGGCGAGGGGCAGGATCTTCACGGTGATCAAGATCGACGAGCAGTCGAACCTCGGGGCCGTGCGCATCAGGCTGCGCTCCCTCAAGGCGGCCGTACACGCCAGGGCGAGGAGCGGTTCGCGCCCCCCTGCCAGCGCGCCGGAACCGGCGCGGCCCGTCTTCACGGAGGACATGCGCCGCGGGTACACGATTCTCGCGCCCCAGATGTCGCCCATCCACTTCCGCATCATCGAGCACGCCTTCCGTCTCTCGGGCTACAGGCTGAAGATCCTGCCGGAAGTGGACAGGAACGCGGTCAACGAGGGTCTCACGTTCGTGAACAATGATGCGTGCTTCCCCTCCGTGCTCGTCGTCGGGCAGATGATGGCGGCGCTGCGCTCGGGCCGCTACGATCCGCGCCGCACAGCGCTGCTGATCACCCAGACCGGCGGCGGCTGCCGGGCAACGAACTACATCGCCTTCATCAGGAAGGCGCTCGCCGATTCGGGCATGGCGTATGTACCGGTCATCTCCCTGAATGCACTCGGCCTGGAGAAAAATCCCGGATTCCACTTGTCGCTCCGGCTGATCGCGCGCGGGTTCATGTCGCTCGTGTACGGCGACCTGCTCATGAGGATGCTGTATCGCGTGAGGCCGTACGAAGCCGTCGCCGGCTCCGCCCAGCGGCTCTGCGAAGAGTGGACCGCGCGCTGCAGGGACTCCCTGGCCGGAGCCGGCATGATCCGCTACGGGAGGACGATCCGCGCCATGGTCCGCGACTTCGACGCGCTGCCTGTTGCCGGGAGGCGTAAGCCGCGGGTCGGCGTGGTGGGTGAGATCCTGGTGAAATTCCACCCCACTGCGAACAACGGGATCGTCGACCTGATCGAATCGGAGGGCGCGGAGGCCGTGGTGCCCGACCTCGCGGACTTCCTCCTGTATGCCACGTACGGGGGACAGTACCGGCGGCGGTGGCTCGCCGGCAGCATGCGCGGCGCCCTGCTCTCCCGAGCCGCGATTGCAATAATGGAAGCTTTCCGCTGGCCGCAGAAGAGGGCTCTTGACCGTTCCACGCGGTTCCATCCCCCTTCGACAATCTCCACGCTCGCCAGGGGAGTGAATGGGATCGTCCAGCTTGGCAACGTCACCGGCGAAGGGTGGTTCCTCACCGCGGAGATGGTGGAGCTGATCCGCGAAGGAGTGGATGCCATCGCCTGCATTCAGCCCTTCGCCTGCCTGCCGAACCATGTCACGGGAAAGGGCATGATCCGCGAGCTCCGCCGTCGGCACCCCGGGGTCTCGGTGGCGGCGATCGACTATGATCCGGGCGCGAGCGAGGTGAACCAGCTCAATCGATTGAAGCTCCTCCTCGCTTCGGCCCGCGAATCCCGGGCGCTGCGTGCGCAGCGGAACTGAACGCGCCTCTTCCGACCTTCTCCCAGGCTCCGGACATCTCGGACTCGAACAGAGCGTCCCGCACCTTCGTCCGGCTCACACCTCGAGGCCGCTGTCGATCGCCTTTCTCATCGAGGGGTGCTCCGTGCGGAGAGCATCAAACTCGGCCGCGGTATAGACGAACAGATCGATACCCACGGGGAAGAGGCGCGGGAGAAAATCCATCGTCCGGTCCCGGCGCAGCTTGTCGCTTCGATCGACAACGATGCAGAGGTCGACATCGCTGCCGACGCCTGCATCGCCGTGCACCCATGAGCCGAACCAGCGGATGGCGCGAATCTCTGGATGCCCGCCTCGGAGGTCCCGCACATACTCACGTACGGCCATCCGGATGGGCTCAGGATCCGCGTATCGCACGCGCGCAGAAATCGAGGATTCGTCGTGCGCATTCACAGGCAGTGTCCGCCTCCTGACGGGTGTAAAAATCCGCAGGCGCCCCCGAGTCCAGACCATTGGGGTATCTCGTCGGGATGTAGTGCTTGTCCAGAATCTTGGCGCATGTGATCAGGTCTTCTGCCGCTGTGTCGGGTCCCGTGAGACCGCCGAGGAGAGGCGTGATGGTATGGCCCCACGCGTCGGCTCCTCTCTTCAGGTAGAGCGCTTTGACCGATTTCTCGGCTCCCTGCTGGGCAGCGAAGCATGCCCACTCGAAATGGCCGCCCCGCAGTGACGTGTCCGCACTCGCAAGATCAGCCTCTGCCTGCCGCAACCAATCAAGGTGCCGATTACTCACGACTCGATACTAGACCTGAGCAGAGGCCCGGTCAAGGTCGCCGGCTCCTCAGACCTTCTCCCAGGCGCCGGACTTTTCGGACTTGAACAGTGCGTCCAGCACCTTCATGTTCGCCACCGCGTCCTCCGGAGGCGTGGGGGCAGAACCTCCTTCCCGGATTGCGCGAGAGAAAGCTTCGAACATCTCGACGTACTGGTCGGTGGCTGGGGCGTACACTTGTCTCGTTCCGATGCCGGTGGTCACGGACACCTGCATGGGCGTGTCCGGATACGCGTTGAACGGCAGGAGCACCGAGAGCTCGCCCCCTGATCCCACCACGTCGACGCGCTGCACCGGGAAAGTCTGAGTCCCGATTGTGAACATCGACCGTGTGGTCCCGAAATCCATGATTCCCGAGGTGAGTATGTCAGTACCGAGCTCGGGGTCCCTGTGGACCAGGCTGATGACACGCGTCGGCTCCCGTCCGATGAGGAACCGGGCGCAGGAAACGGCATAGCACCCGATGTCCGGAATGGCGCCTCCGCCCGCGGCGAGGATGTTCCTGATATTCGTCGGATCCTTCAACATGTACGAGAAGAAGGTCGAGACTGCCTGCACGTCGCCGATCTCCCCGGCCTTGACGATTTCCCGGGCCCTCTTCCACTGAGGATGGAAGCGGTACATGAGGGCTTCCATCACGAGGACGCCCTTGCTCTTCGCGTGCGCTATGGCCTGCTCTGCTTCCCGCGCGTTCATGGCAAGGGGCTTCTCGCACAGGACATGCTTTCCGGCATCTGCCGCTTTTTTCACCCATTCAGCGTGCAGGTGGTTGGGCAGCGGAATGTAGACAGCCTCGATTTCCTCGTCCGAAAGCATCTCTTCGTAGGAACCGTATGCGCGGGGCATTCCCAGGTCCCGAGCGGCAACCTCCGCCCTCTGCTTGTTACGGGAAGCGATGCCGCGCAGCTGGACGAGCGGAGACTTGGCGAGATAGGTGTGGATGCTAAGACCGTAGTGGACGGATACCGAGAGAACTCCCCAGACAACTGGCTTCATTGTGCGCTCCCTTGAGGCGACGAAGATACCTTAAGATAACCAGAGAACGGTCTATCCGTCGAACACCGCGTCGAGCTTCGCGGCAAGCCATTGACGCGCGGCAGCCGCCGTTGCCACGGGGTCTGTCACCGCCTCGTTCCACATCTCGACCATGAAGGGGCCCCGGTAGCCCATGTGCTTCAGGGTTCGAAATGCGCCGTCGAAGTCGACCGTCCCCTCACCGAAGGGCACCTGCCGGAACTCCCGGATCCTCGTGTCCTTCAGGTGCACCCCCACGATATGCCGCCCGCCGGCAAGGAGCTCGTGCGTCACGTCCTTCTCCATGGCGCTGAGATTGCCGATGTCGGGATACATCTGGAACCAGGGGGTGTCAGCCGCCTGGATGAGCTCCATGCCTTTCTCGATGGAATCCACCATGGGGCAATCCACGTTCTCCAGCGCGAGTGTCACGCATGACCGGCGCGCCCATTCGGCCGATTGAAGAATGCTCTCCTTGTACAGAGCGCGGGTCTGGTCCGTGGACGGCTCGTAGTGCACGTCGTACCCGGCTACCTGGACGATCCGGATCCCGAACTCCGCCGCGAAGTCGATCGCGCGGCGCATGATCTCAAGCGCCTGCCGGCGCTGCTGATTCGACGCGCTTCCCAGCGCGTGCTTCCGGTGAGCACTGAGGCACATCGTGTCGATGCCGGCAGGAGCCGCCGCGAGCGCCCGGTGAAGCTCCTGACGTGCATCCCGGGACCAATGCAGCCGGGCCAGCCTGTCATCGCTTTCATCGATGGAGATCTCGACGAACTGGTATCCTGAATCCGCGGCGGCGGCGAGCCTTTCCGGCCACGAGAGCTGCGCGGGAAGCGCCTTCTCGTAGATGCCCCACCTGAACATTGCAGCGGGCGTGATGCCGGTTTCCTCGATGTCCTTCACGGCGGCTATTTCTTGCCCTGCCCGTAGTGCCGGAACGACTCCACGGCCTCCACGACCTGCTCCGGAGTGAGAACCCGGGGCGTGCCCATTGCGCGGGCAGCGCACCAGGAGCGGGATGCATCCTCGAGGTACACCGCGGCATACAGGGCGTCCTTGAGCGTGGGCCCGAGTGTCACCACCCCGTGGTTTCTCAGGATCACGGCTCTCTTGTCCCCGATGTACTGCACGGTCCTCACGCCCATGTCCAGGCTGGCTGCCGAGCTGTACGGGGCCACGGTGACCGCTCCCAGGGTCGCGTTCACCAGTGTCGTGCAGAATGCGGGCAGCTCATCCAGGATGAGCCCGACCGCTGTCGCATACGGCTGGTGGGTGTGGATGACCGCGTTCACCCCCGGCATGTTGTTGTAGATGTGCAGCAGCGCCACGGTGTCGACGGACGGGCGGCGCCCGCCTTCGATGACCTTGGCCTTGGGATCCATGACCACGACATCCGAGGGCACGAGCGTCTCGTAGGACATGCCCGAGGGGGTGACAAGTATGTGGCCGCCGATCCTCATGCTGACATTGCCGCCGGACAGGCTGATGAGCCGGTAGCGGTCGAGGGCGATCCCCACGTCGATGATCTGCTGTCTTTCGCTTTCGTACACGGCTGGTCTCCTTGTTGCGCCGATACGCCGCCGCTTGCTGGCGCATTCTTCATTTTACTGGTGATCGAACCATATCATATAGCAAATGTCAATTGCCCGCACTCAGCGGACCAATGTCCTGGAGGCCCAGGCCGTGTCCGACGTGGAGGAAGCGGTGCGATTCGCGGAGTCAAGCCCCAGTCCACGGATCGAAGAAGCGGCACGGGATGTGTTCGCATGAGAGAAATCACCTATGCCGATGCCATCCGCGAAGCGCTGTGCGAGGAAATGCGGGCCGATGCCCGGGTGTTTCTCCTCGGGGAGGACATCGGCATCTACGGCGGCGCGTTCGGAGTGACGAAGGGAATGGTCCAGGAGTTCGGCGAGGAGCGGGTCCGCGACACCCCGCTCTCGGAGCACGCGATCACCGGCGCCGCCGCCGGGGCGGCAATGACCGGCATGCGCCCGGTCGTCGAGATCATGTTCAGCGACTTCCTCACCATCGCACTGGAGCAGCTCGCCAACCAGGCGGCAAAAGCGCGCTACCAGTTCGGCGGCCAGGTCTCCGTCCCTATGGTGCTGCGCACTGCCGGGGGCTCGGGGACGGGGGCCGCCGAGCAGCATTCGCAGAGCCTCGAGGCCTGGGTCTGCCACGTGCCGGGGCTGAAGGTCGTCATCCCCTCCACTCCCTACGACGCGAAAGGTCTGCTGAAATCCTCCATTAAAGACCCAAACCCTGTTGTGTTCATCGAGCAGAAACTGCTCTACCGGCTGAAAGGGGCCGTTCCTGACCCTGCCGAAACGTACGACATTCCACTGGGCATGGCCGACGTGAAACGAACCGGCCGGGACATCACTATTGTCACATATGGACGAATGGTGCAGCGATGCCTCGAGGCGGCTGTGAACCTGTCCGCGGACGGCGTCGACGTGGAAGTCATCGACATCCGCACCCTCGTTCCCCTGGACAAGGTATGCATCATCCAGTCGGTCAAGAAGACCGGGCGGGCGCTGATCGTCCACGAGGCCTGCCAGACCGCCGGCTACGGCGCCGAGATCGCCGCGGTGATCGCCGACAGCGAGGCGTTCTTCCACCTCGATGCGCCGATCCGGCGGGTCGCGGGGCTCGACGTGCCCATCCCGTACAATCCCCAGCTGGAAGCCAGCGTCGTGCCCACCATGGACAAGATCATCGAGGCAGCGCGGGATCTCGCGCGGTAACACCGCTTTGCGTCGCAGCGGCGGAGCCGTACCTTTGCCTAATGGAAAGGCAGCGCTGAAGATGCCTGTCCTGCTCGTGGGAGCCGATGCGGATGGCGTGCGCACCGCACACACTCTGGAGCTCTTCAGCGTGTTTGGGGGAGGAAAGCGCGATGCCGGGTGGGATGGTTCGGGACGCCCTTCCTGGGCGCACTGCTGCCCCAGGCAAAATAACCGGACTCCGACGCGAATGCGGGTCCCGCGCGCGCGAATCTGAACGGGCGCGCTCCGGGACCCGCCTTATAAAGAAGAGCCGCCTTCTTCCGTCACCGCGTGGCTCACCGCCTTCAGCGCGGGATACAGCGACTTGTACAACGGGAATCGCCGGGCATAGGCCGCCGCGGCGGCAGCGTTCGGCTCGAATGTGCGAACGGGCTTTCGCACCCGATCGAAGGCGTCGGCCTCATCCCGGTAGATCCCGACTCCGATGCCGGCGAGCATCGCCGCGCCGAGCGGGCTGGCATCCTCGACGTCGGGCACTTCGATCTGCTGGCCGATCACGTCGGCCTTGTTCTGGAGCCAGAAATCGTTTCGCACCGCGCCGCCGGCCGCGACCAGGCGGGTCATCTCGAATCCGACGTTCCGCTTCATCTCCTGGATGATGTCCAGGAGCTGGAAATCCAGGCCTTCCAGGAGCGCGCGCAGCATGTCCCCCCGGGTGGCGTAGGTGCTGAGGCCCGCGAACCCGCCTCGCGAGCGAGAGTCGACGACTGGGCACCCCGAGCCGCCCATGTGGGGGAGGAAGAGAACACCGCGGCTGCCGATGGGTGAAGCGGCGGCCTCTTCCATCAGAGTCTCCCAGTCAACGCATCCGCGCGCTGCTGCCCTGGCGCGCGCCTCGGAGCCGAACTCTCGTCGAAACCACTCCAGCATCTCGGCGGAGATCGCGCCTCCCATGACGGAGTACCGGTCACGGGCGACATGACATTCGACCGTGGCCCCGATGCGCTGAAGCGCCGGTGTGAGGACTGGCTCGGCCATCGTGGCCTGAACGACCTCCCAGGTCCCGCTCACGTCCAGGAAGACACCGGGCGAGAGCGCACCAACGGGAAGCGCGCCACAGAGGTAGTCGTGGCCCCCGAGCACCACGGGCGTGCCTTCGGGGAGCCCCGTCGCCTCCGCTGCCGCTCGTGTCACCTCGCCGAGGACGGTCCCGCTGGGCTTCGGATCGCAGAGCAGCCGACCGTCGATTCCGGAAGCGCCCAGCATCTCGCCTGACCACGTCCGCGATTTCTGGTCGAAGAGGAGCGTGCAGGAGGCCATGCTGTAGTCCGTGGCGTGCCGCCCGCAGAGCATGAAGTTGAGGAAATCCTCGATCAACAGCCACTTGTCTGTTCGCGCCAGGATCTCGGGCTCGTGCTCCGCCATCCACAGCAGTCGCAGCGCCGTACTGAAAGCCCACAGGTTGTTCCCGCCGATCGAGAAGGTCTTCTCGACCCCGATCGTCTTTTCCCACCACGCTCTCTGCGGCTCGGTCCTCGGGCAGAGCCAGCTGATGAACGGATAGAGCCACTTCCCGCTTTCGTCCATCGGAACGCCGTCCATACCCATGCCGGTCACCGCCACGGCCGCGATTTCGCCAGGGTTGTCCAGCTGGGACACTGCGTCACGGACAGCGGCCGCGGCTCCGCCCCAGATCTGCGCCGGGTCCCACACCGTCCACTCAGGATGCTCCGCGTCGGGGTGGAACCTTTCCGTCGGCCTCGAGCCGCTGGCGACGACATTGCCCGATAGGTCGTACACGACGCTCTTCAGGCTGGTGGAGCCCAGGTCGATGCCGGCGAGGTACCGCCCCTTCTTCCCCCCTGCCTGCCCCATGTCCTCCTCCTCCTCCAAGCCCGCACTTGAAATGGCACAACCGTAACATCACCGCATCGGCTCGGCTGTCACCTGCAGCGGCAACCCTTCTATCGCCTCGGCGATGTGCACTAGGCCTGGTCGAACAGGCTCGCGATGCTGCGTCCGATCATGCCCGACTCCTCCTCGCGGCGTGCCTCCAGGACGGCGGCCGCCGTTTTCTCGTCCGTGACGAGGACCGTGATGAGACCGGTCTTCAGCGCCCCGAGGAGCGAATAGGCCTTTTCCAAGCCGCCCGCCACGCAGATGATCCTGGGGATCCTTCGCAGGCTTTCCACGGGTATCCCGATGATCCGGCTGGACAGCTCGTCCTCAACGAAACGTCCTTTCACGTCGAAATAGCGCGCGCAGATGTCACCGATGGGGAGGGCGTCCGGGGCGCTGGACTTCTTTCGCGGGGCGAGGACGCGGGAGCCGTCGAACTCGCGTGAGACCGGCGGCGCCCCCACCGACACCACCGCGATGTCGATCTTCCGCCACATCTCCATGACCGCCTTCATCGACGAGCTTCCCATGTAGAGCTCGAAATCCTCGCGGGAGGCGGCCAGCGCCGGCGCGTGGATGAAGAACGGCGTGGCCTGCAGCTTCTCCGCGTAGAGGCGGACCATCTCGTTCAACTGGTAGCGCTCCAGGTTCCTGTTGCTTCCACCGATCAGGGGGATGACCTGCATGCCCTGCAGGAAGCCGCGCGCCGTGTAGCGCGACATGAAGGCGTGGCATGTCCTGCCCCAGGCGATGCCCACCGTGTCCCCGCTCTTCGCCTCTTCGTCGAAGACTTCCGTCGCGCGGGAAGCGGTCAGGTCGATGAGGATGTCGGTCTCCCGGATCGATGTCGGCACCACCACGCAGCGCGCGAGGCCGAACTGGGCGCACAGCGCGCGGGAAAGCTCCGCGTTGTCCTCACGCGGGTTGCGGATCGTGATTTCCACGATCCCGCTCCGGCGCGCCTCGGCGAGGATCAGGGAGATCGAGGCGCGGGAGACTTTCACCCGCCGCGCAATCTCCTCCTGTTTCATCCCCTGCTGGTAGTACATGCGCGCGACGCTCACGATGAGCTGAAGATCATCCACGGGTCACCACGCGGCGCGGAGCGCTTCGATGGAGGCCCGGTAGCGCCCGTATTTCTCGACGTAGACTTCCCGGTTTTCCTCCAGCGGTTCCACGGTGCGGGACACGCGCACCATGCGCTCCACCGCCTCCTCGAACGAGCCGAACAGGCCGACGGCGACTCCTCCGCAGATGGCGGCGCCCATGGCACCCAGCTCTTCGCAGGCCGTAAGCTCGATGGGGAGCTGGAGAACGTCGGCGAACATCTGCACCCAGACATCCGACTTTGCGGCCCCGCCGGCGATCCGCGCCGCCTTCGCGCCGGCCCGGTGGCCGAGCAGGCGGTCGACGTGTGTCCTGTGAGAGAACACCACACCTTCGTACACGGCGCGCAGCATGTTCGCTTTCCCGTGCCAGCCGTGAAGTCCGAGGAACCCGGCAGAGGCCCTCGGGCCGGCGTTGCTTCCATAGAGGAATGGAAGAAACAGGACATCAGAATCCGCCGGGGCGATGCCGTTGACCATCCGGTTGACCGTATCGAACACCGACCCGCCCTTGGCCTGGGCTTCCGTGCGTTCAGTGCCCATCAGCTCGGACACTACCCATTCCAGGTTGCTCGCCGAAGTGGCGCTGGCCTCGGTGATGAGCCAGTAACCGGGAATGCAGTACGTCGAGGTCATGAACAGGTCATGGTCCTGCACCGGCGCGGGGCTGATGTATTCGTTGATGCTCCAGGAGCCGGCAATGAGGCAGAGCTTGTCCGGGCTCGTGATGCCCGAGCCGATCGCGCACGAGGTGATGTCGAAGAGCCCGCCCGCCACCGGAGTCCCCGCTGCAAGCCCCGTTTCCGCCGCCGCCTTCTCCGTGACCGTGCCGCAGATTTCCCCGGATTGGCGGATGGGCGGGAGCTTGTCCCGGATCCCGGCGATCCCGAATGCATCCAGGACCATGGGGTCATAGGTGAGATCCCGCACATTCATGAGGTTCAGCCCCGAATAGTCGGTGACCTCGGCGAAGGCGTCCCCGGTCAGGCGGTAGCGGATGTAGTCCTTGCACATGAAGATCCATCGTGTCCGGTCCAGGGCCCTGGGATCGTGATCCCTGAACCATGCAAGGAGAGCAGCGGGCTGGGCTGCCCAGATGGATTGGCAGGTATGGGGAAGAATCCTCTCGAAAGTGCCGTCCTCGTACCAGCGGGCCACGTAATCCGCGGCCCTGCTGTCCGCGGAATTGATCCCGTCATGGGCGGGTTTTCCGTCGGCTCCAATGAGATACATGCCGTTTCCATGACCGGTAACGGCAAGCGCCTTGACCTCGGTAGGCGCGATGCGCGCCTTCTTCAAGACCTCGGAGATCACGCGCACGTTTGCCGCCCAGAGGTCATCGACATTCTTTTCCGTGTGCCCGGGATGGGGGAAGAGCATCTCGGTTTTCACGCTGGCAACGGCGATTTCCCTGCCTGCGGTGTCATACACGGCGGCCTTGGTGACCGTGCCCCCGTTGTCGATGCCCATCAGGTATCTGCCCGTTTTCATGCCGCCCACAGTACCATGCGTCATGGCATCCGTCAAAACCGGCCCTCGGCCGTCACTCCCCCATCATCGTCCGCGTCATCCTTACCCATCGCGCAAGCCGGGGCCGATCGCCGTCGATGGTGTAGATATCGCGGAAGCAGAACTCGAGACTGCAGTTTTTCGCGGCGTCCAGGGTGTCCCGCACGTCTTTTTTCAGAAGCTCCCAGTCCGGGTACGCGCCGCTGATGTACGCGGGGGTCGGTTTGCGCGAGTACACGTACTTCCCGTCCAGCAGCTCGCCCATCCGGGCAAGATTGCTCCATCCCGAGACAGAAACTGCGCGCAGATTCGGGATTGCCCGGGCGATGCGCTCGAACCGGTCGTGCACCGCCTCGCAGCACCCGTAGTATGTCAGTCCGAAGGGCCGGGTGACCTCGGCAATGGAGGGAAGGAAGAACTCTTCGAACATGGCCGGTGAGATTGGCGCGCTTTCCTGCGACTCGGTCCAACACCAGCAGTCCTTCAGCCGCACATCCGTGCCCTGGTCGTCCGGCTGGGGCAGGTCCGACACGAAGCCGTAGCTGCCCGGGCAGGGCATCCACGTGTCGGTGTTCTGGTACAGGAGCCCTTCTCTCTCCATGAACTTGAAATGGGCCTTCCGGTCCTCCCTGAGCACAGTCATGATGGAATGGATCAGCTTCGGATTGTCGTACACCCACGTCAGCAGGTTGTCGTTTCCGATCAGCTTGAACAGGTCCATTGTCAGGCCGCCGTAGAGGTTGCCCAGCCAGGGACGGTAGCCGGGGTCCGTATCGAAGTGATCGTATCCGCCCAGGCGCACGGGGAGGATGTCTCCGAAGATATCCTCCAGCAGCTCCTTCTGATGCAGGCTCTCCCGCCGGTTCACGCCGCGGGTGCGGAGGTGGAGCTTCCGCGCATCCTTCTCGGACTGCACGCCGAAATTGAACGAGTAGCCCAGGTCGCTCCCGTTGGAGGTGGTGGCGTGATGCGCTTCGATGGGCACGCCGTAGTCGGAGATCTCCAGCACCCAGGGGATCCTGAACCAGGGATCGACGACAATGTCGTCCCCGATCTCGTCCGCGTGCCGCGCGATTTCGTAGAGGGATTTCTCGATGTTCCGGATGAACGGATCGACGCAGACGAGCTCATCGGCGCCGATGTAGTCCGGCAGCATGCAGGTTTCCACGAGGATCATCGGCTTCTCAGCCTTAAGGTCCTTGACTGCCTTCCACTGCCGGCGCCGGTCGGCCATGACGGGGCTTGCCGCATGCTCCCGCCAGCGGCTTGCAAGCCTCCGAAGCGACTGGACTTCCTTCTCCTGGATCATTGAATTACGCGCTCACCTTTTCCCGCACCAGCAGGTGGTTGAGCACGACCGCCAACAGGAGCACGCTTCCCTTCGCCACCGTCTGCCAGAATGCGGGTATGACGGTCATCAGGCCGGTCGTCACGCACATTATGATGAGCGCGCCGACGATTGTTTTCGCAACCGACCCCGAGCCGCCGGAAAAGGCCGTCCCCCCCAGCAGCACGGCAATGATGCAGTCCAGCTCCATGCCGTCCCCCGAAAGGGGATTCCCCAGGGACATGTAGCTGGCCCGGGCGATGCCGGCAAGCGCTGCGAAGAACCCCACGACGATGTACAGCAGCCACACCCACTTCACCGCGTTGATGCCGGACAACTCCGCGGAGGTGCGGTTGCCGCCGATCGCGGCGGCATATTTGCCGAC
>JBEKTX010000090.1:0-12935 GCA_049515615.1 Spirochaetia bacterium | reverse complement strand
CGAAGTCCGCTGTCTGTGCATGCGCCTGCTTCGCCACCGGCTTTGACGCCTCCTGCGCAGCCGGTGCCGGCTCCTTCAGAGCCGGTGCCGGCTCCTCCTGGCGCGTCGGTTTCTCCTTTTTCTGCTCTTCCAGCTGGGCCACGGCGCCTCCAAGTGCGCCTTCGATGAGTCTGTTCTTCTCGACTTCGATGGCGTGGGGATTCACGGCTGAAATGGGCTCGTGTCGGCCTTCGGCGCCCGTGATAATCGACAACCAGCCGACAGGGAACAGTTCCAATGTCTCGGCGAATGGACCAATGAGCTTTTCGAAATTGTCGATGATGTAGGCTTGGGCGCCTTGCGTCGAGTTCTGCTGGACGATCTCCATGGTCTTGCGGATCTGCTCGATCTCTGCCTGGCTTCTGCCGAGAAGCGTCGCTGACTCGGCCTGCGCCTGCAGCACCTTCTTCTCCTTCGCCGCAATGGCGGGAGTGATGACCTCCGCCTCGAACTTCTTGCGCAGCATCTCGATGCGCTGCCGCTCCGCCTCGATTTTCGCCTTCAATCCCGCCACCTGCGCCAGCGAAGATTGCCGTGCCTGTTCGATCCCCACGGCTTTCTTCTGGTTCTCTGCCGCCACCTTCACGCGCGTCTGCGCGACAAGGTTCTCGTAGGTATTCTCCAGCGTCCTCACTTCCACGTCCGCCCTGCGTCCCTCCTGCGCCTCCGCGGAGGAGGCGTCAGCGGTCGCTTTCGCCTGCCGTGCCTGGGTGAGGGCGTTTGCGGTCTGGATGCGCTTCAGCAGGGCGATATAGAGATCGGGCTCCACCACGCCGGCAAGCCGATGGTCGTCCACGTCGGCAATGTTCATCGTGGTGATCTCCAGACCGATGTTCTCCAGGTCCGTCTTGCAGACGTTGATCATGCGGGCGACAAGGGTGTCCTTGTCCTGCATGACCTGCTCCGGGGTCATGGAGGCGATTGCATCACGCAAATGGCCCTCGATGATGGAGCTCGCCGTGGTCTGAAGCACGTCCGGGGCGTTGGCCAGCCCCATGATGCGCGTCACGGCGCGATTGCGTCCGGTCTCGTTGGAGGCGATGGCGAAGCTCACGGTCGCCTTCACGTTCAACGGGACGACTCCTGCTGCAATCGCTGAGTCCACCATGACTTCAATGGTATGAGGGGTGAGATCGATTTTCGAGAAGCGGTGGATGATGGGCATGATGAAGATTCTGCCGCCGCTGATGGTGGAGAACCCCTTCCCGTTGAGGACGCCGGAAATAATGCCCAGCTCGTTCCCGCCGACAATCTTGACCTTGGAGACGAGCTGGATGAGAGCGGTGAATGCGAACAGGGCGGCGAACGCGATGACGAAGAAGATCATTTCGACACCTCCTTGTCCTGCCCCATGAGACTCTTGACGCTGATGCCCAGCGCGTCCTCGAAGCGTTTGAGGAAGTCCGCGAACGCCTGCGGCCCCCTGTTCACGGCGCCGTTGATGCCCTGGGTGTTGTCCATGGCCACCAGGGAGTCGATCTCGATCTTGGCGGCCGAGCGGTGGTAGGCCTCGAAGAGATCAGGAAGCTTCTGCTTGATGAAGAGCACGGCCTTCGCCGCATCCCCCGAGGAACGGATGAGCTCGGCCTTTTGCGCGAGGATCGCATTGCGCGCCTGCTCCACGGTCGTGACGGCCTCGCCGTCCCCCGCGGCCAGGATCTGCGCGGCCTGTTTCTTCGCCTCTTCCTCGAGGATGACGTTCGACAAGTTTTCAAGCTTCTTCAGCTCCACAAGGCACTCCTGGATGTCTCGCTGTCCGCGGTTGGCGGCTTCAAGAACAGAGTTGTCGGCCTCAAGGGAGGCTTTCTGCACCTGCGCCTCCGCCTCCTGCCTGTACACTTCGAGCTTCTGCTTGGCGGCAATGATCCTCTCGTCCGCCATGCTCTTCGCCACGCCGATCCTGCGCGTGGCATCTGACTCCGCCTGCTCCGCGATGGAACGAAGGCGAGCCTCCTCGATCTCCACCTGGTTGCGCTTCTGGGCGAGCGTCTTCTGCGCGAGGTTGCCAATGTAGTTCGAAGTGTCCCAGATTTTCTGGAGAGAGACGGAGACGACCTTCATGCCGAAGGTGGCAAGATCGCTGTTGGAGTCCTTGAGCAGCTCGTTCCTGAACTGTGCCCGCTCGCTCTCCAGAAGATCCCTGCGCGGCAGAGTCGTGGGCACCTTCTTCCCTTCGGAATTCGCGTCCGGCACATCCTCCATCCCGATGGCCTGCAGCGGCGTCGCCTTGTTGAGCGCGCCCCGGAAATTGCCGACGAGGGTCTGCTGGATCTGCTCCTTGATCGCCTCACGGCTCTTTCCCTGGAGCCGGCCCACGGCGGAATAGAGCATAGGGTCGCTGTCGTCGTCGATGCAGACGCACGCGGTCGCATCGGCGCCGACGGTGATCCCGTTGGCGGAGTTCACCCCCTCCACGCGCACATTGATCGGGAGCACGCCCAGATCGAGGAACCCGACCCGCTGGAGGGCCGGGATAGCCCATGTCCTGCCGCGCTCCACGCTGAAACCGAACTTCGTGCCGTTGCGCACCCGCTTGCGGCCGGTGATGACGAAAATCTTGTTCGGGAGCGTGACCTTGATGAACGCTTTCAAGAGAATGAGGAACAGGAAGAAGAAAACCACGCCGGCGCAGCCGTAGAGAACCCCGTGCTCAAAAAGGTATCCACCCATCGTTGCCCTCCTCGTCAACTAGACGTCAGACACGATGACGCATTCCTCTGTCATGCTCACGATGCAAACGGATGCGCCCACAGGAAAGGATTCCCCCGCATCCTGGGCACGGGCGTAGCGCTCCACGTACCTCCCTCCAAGGGTGACTCGAACCTTTCCCATCTGCCCCCTGGCAATGGGCACGATGACCTCTGCCCGCTCCATGAGCAATTCTTCTTCGTGGACCTGGGAATCCAGGACTGTGCCCTGAAAGCGGCGCAAGGCAAGCCCCGTTACGGCAAAGAGCGCGCCGGTGGGCACGCTCCAGAGAAGACTGGTGAGGGGGGAGGAACCGAACGAGGAGGCGATCCAGCCTATAGGGCCGAAGCCGAAGGAGAAGTAAACCAGGGTGCGGGCGGCCGCAAGTGTCCGCAACCCGAGGTTCAGCCCTGCGCGCCGGGGGTCTTGCGATATGAGCGAGCCGTGCTGCGATCCTTCCTGCGGATGGGAGGCATGGCCGGAGGAATGAGCAGGCAGGCTGTGATCCACGGGCCCTGCATGATCCGCGTGCGCGGACCCGTCATGTCCGCCATGTGCGGACCCGTCATGATCCGCGTGCGCGGACCCGTCATGTCCGCCATGTGAGGACCCGTCATGTCCGCTGTCAGAGAGATGTCCGCTGGCGTCATGACCGCTCGTGCCATGGGAACCGCCGTGGCCGAGGAATCCGAGGAGATCCACGAGAGTGACGCCTACGCCGAAAACGGCTGCGGAGACGTAGACAACAATGAGCCAACCCATGATGAATGAAACCATAGTAATGGACACAAGATTCCGCGGTCAATGCGATGAATGCGGGTATCGGATCTACGAATCCTGCCTTTTCAAAATCATTCGGAGAAAGACGAACGAGACCCCTTCGAGTGTGGAAAGGCGGATCCTGTCTCCCGTGCGTTCGACGATGGCGAGGGACTGCTCGTTCCTGTCCCCGATCGGCACCACCATTGTCCCTCTCGCTGACGATAGCTGGTCGGCAAGATGCCAGACGTGCCTGAGATGGGAAACCGATGCAGCCACGATGATTGCCTTGAAGGGCGATTTCTCCGCAAGCCCCCTCTGGCCGTTGCCCCAGAAGAGGGTGATCGGCTCCCGCTGGGGGAATTGCCCCCTGATGGCCCGATAGCGCCGCAAGGCATCCCCCCTGCCACGGCCATGTTTCAGCCGTTTGTCCATCTTGTAGCCGAGCCTGACAAGCACTCCGTCAGCGGTTTGCACCGCTGAGCCGTCGATTTCTATCGTGAAAACCTTCACCCCCATCTCGGCAAGAACGGCCGCCTGGTACCCGGTCCCTGTCCCGATTTCCAAGAGCTTATCGCCCTTCGATACGCCGGTCTGGAAGATCATCCGAGCGATCACCGAAGGGGCCGAGGTCGTCAGGTCCCCGCAGGTCGGCAGCGCGTTGTCGGTGTACGCCAGGGCTTTGTAGCCCTGGTTTACGAAAAAGTGCCGGGGCACGTTCCTTATTGCACTCAGGATTGCGGGATTCCCGTAACACTCAGGGAAGCTCTGAACCACCCGGTCTTCCAGCAGGGTGATGTTTTCCCTGTAGTACCTGTAGTCATCCTCAGGAAGTATGGGCTCCCAGGACATGCCGATCGGCTCCTGTTCCGTGATCGCGCGGACTCCTGATTTCTCTCATGCGGATCCTGTTTCCAAGAGATACCATGTCGAGGAATGGCGATCCAGACTGATGATATACGAGAGCGAATCAGCGGTGCGGACCTTGAAATAGTCAGAGGGGGGAACGGCGGGGTCCCTGCTGGCCTGATACCACCTGTCGATGATTTCCACGATTTCGTAGCGACGATTGTTCCATATGAAGCTGCGGGGGGTCTCCTCGCTTCTGTAGCCGGAGTAGGATTCCACCTGGATGGGGCAGCTTTTACGGTACAGGCGGTCACCGAAGGGATCGATTCAGCTCTCCAGTTTCGAAAGGTCGATGCCGTCGAGCAGGGCGAGAGCCTCCGCCTTGCCGACACTTCCGTCGGCGGTTTTCCAGGCAATGGAGAATGAACCACGTTTATTCTTCAAGAGCACGACCAGGTGGGCCTCTTTCGGATCCTCCCCGACCCAAAGCACCTTTCGATCCTTCCAGGTAAAGGTCTCTTTCGCCGTTGCTATTAGATATCCTGAAATACTCGGGACCCACTGGAAAAGGAGCCGGTTCTCCCCTTTTTCAAATCCAAGGATATACTTGACCCGCATGTCCTTTGTGTAGGACGGAAGGACAGTGTATCCGTCCGGCTTCACCGGAGAAACGATTTCCTGGAAGCGCGCGAACGTGAATGCTGCCTGCGAAACAAGCGGCACAACGGCGAACAGTGCGAAAACAAGGACGGCAATACGATGCTTCATAATTCCTCCTCATGACAACTTACTGCGACGCTTTCTGAAGCTGTCGAAGCACGTCGGTGTCCTTCAGGTCCGGGCGGAGCTGCGCGTAATCGAAGGCTGTCTTCCCATCACTGTCCTTCACCTTCGCATCCGCGCCGGCGTTCAGGAGTGTGGTGATCACTTCGGGTTTCGTGTTGTACCGAGCGGCGAACATTATGAGCGGGGTCATGCCCACTTTGTTCTGTGCATTGATGTCCGCGCCGGCCTTCAGGAGCGTCATGGTGATCGCCTCGGGGTTCGTGTTGTACGTAGCGGCCATCAGCACGGTCGCGCCATTCTCGTCCCGAGCCTTGATGTCTGCGCCCGCTTTCAACAGCGTGGTGATCACTTCGGGGTTCGGGTTCCACGCGGCGGCGGCCATCAGCGGGGTCCTGCCGCGGTCTTCTTCCCGGCCCTTGAGGTCCGCGCCTTTGTCGATAGCGGCTTGGACATCCTGGGGCGGTCCGGTCTTCACCAGGTCAAAGAAGTCCTTCGTCTGTGGAGCTTTGGAGGGCTCTGCCAATTGTGATCCTTCCTGGGCCTTCTGAAGCAGTCGAAGGGCGTCGGTGTCCTTCAGCTTGTCATTATCCAGCGCGTAATCGAGGGCTGTCTTTCCCGAACTGCTCCTTGCTTTCGCATTTGCCCCAGCGTGCAGGAGCGCGGTGACCACCTCGGGTTTTGGGTTTTCCCAGGCGGCGTACATCAGCGCGGTCATGCCGCCCTCGTCCTGAGCCTCGAGGTCTGCGCCAGCCTTCAGGAGCGTGATGATCACCTCGGGATTCTGGTTGTAAGCGGATGCCCACCTCAACGGGGTCCAGCCATCCTTGTCCAAAGCCTCGAGGTCTGCGCCGGCCTTCACGAGAGTGGCGATCGCCTCGGGATCCTGGTTGTGCTTGGTGGCATCTATGATCGGGGTTGCGCCGTCTTTGTCCTGAGCATTATCGACGTCTGCGGAATCCAATGGGGTCGATACATCCTCGATTATTCGTCTTTTTTGAATTTGTCTGTTCACCAAACGCCAAGTTGCAAGGACGAACGCGAGAATAAGCACCACCAACCTCAAGATGAACACAATATCAACATCCCGCGGCGGACTTTGAGGATTCCTCTGCGACTTTTCATATTCGTCGTACGCTTTCCCTTTGGCGCCATAAGCTCTGAGCCTGTACATCATGAGGTGATTCGGATTTTCGAGAGTTTCATCCAGCGCGGTCAAACCCTTGTTGTTCCGGGCATTCACAACCGCGCCCGCGTCCAAGAGCGCGGTGGCCACCTCGATATCCGGGTTTTTCAGGGAGGCGAACATGAGCGCGGTCATGCCGTCCTTGTCGCGAGCCTCGATGTCCGCGCCTGCTTTCAGGAGCGTGGTGATTACCTCGGGTTTCTGGTTTTCCTCGGCGGCGAACATGAGCGCGGTCATGCCGTTCTTGTCGCGAGCCGCGATGTCCGCGCCGGCCTTCAGGAGCGCGGCGACTACGTCGGGGTTCTGGTTATTCCCGACAGCGCTCATCAGCGCGGTATGGCCGTCCTTGTCCTGAGCCTTCACATCCGCCCCGGCCTTCAAGAGCGTGGTGATCACCTCGGGATTCTGGTTGCCGTGAGCGGCGCTCATCAGCACAGTCCAGCCGTCCTTGTCCTGGGCCTTGGGGTCGGCGCCAGCCTTCAGGAGCCTGGTGATCACCCCGGGATTCTGGTCGGCGTCTGCGGCGATCATCAACGCGGTCAATTCGTCCTTGTCCCGAGCCTTGGGGTCGGCGCCAGCCTTCAGGAGCGTGGTGATCAGCACGGGGTTCTGGTTGTCCTCGGCGGCGATCATCAGCACGGTCCTGCCGTCCGTGTTCCGAGCCTCGAGGTCTGCGCCAGCCTTCAGCAGCGTGGTGATCACCTCGGGGTCCTGGTTGTCCTCGGTGGCGATCATCAGCACGGTCCTGCCGTCCTTGTCCCGAGCCTTGAGGTCTGCGCCTTTGTCGATTGCGGCTTGTATGCTCTGAGGTGTTCCGCTCTTTGCCAGTTCAAACAAGTGCTCCAACTCTTCCTCGGCCTTCTGAAGCTGGCGGTAGGCGTCGGTTCCTTTCAGCTTTTCGTTGGCCTCCGCATAGTCAAAGGCCGTGTTGCCAGCGTTGTCTCTTATCTTCGCGTTCGCGCCTGCCTTCAGGAGCGTGGTGATCACCTTGGGATTCGGATTTTTCTTGGCGGCGTGCAGAAGCGGGGTCATGCCGTCCTTGTCCCGAGCCTGGGGGTCTGCACCAGCCTTCAGGAGCGTGGCGACCACCTCGGGATTCTGGTCGGCGTCGGCGGCGATCATCAACGCGGTCATGCCGTCCTTGTCCTGAGCCTTGGGGTCTGCGCCAGCCCTCAGGAGCGTGGCGACCACCTCGGGGTTCGGATTATCCTTTACGGCGCAAGACAACAGGCTCTCGCCGTCCTTGTCCTGAGCCTTCAGATCCGCACCAGCCTTCAGGAGCGTGGCGATCACCTTGGGGTTCGGGTTGTGCTCGACGGCGCAAAACAGCGGGGTCTCGCCGTCCCTGTCCTGAGCCTTCGGATCCGCACCATTCTTGATAGCGGCTTGTACTTCCTCTGGTGTCCCGCCCTTTACAAGCTCACAGAAATCCGCCGTCTGCACATCCTGGGGAGAGGTCCCCGCCGCCAGTAGTGAGGCTTTCTGAAGCTGTCGATAGGCGTTGGTGCCTTTCAGTTTGTTGTTTCTCTGGGCAAAATCGAAGGCCGTTTCTCCTGAAGGGATCCTCGCTTGCACATCTGCGCCGGCGTTCAGGAGCGCGGCGATCACCTCAGGGTTCTGGTTGTTCTCAGCGGCGTACATCAGCGCGGTCTTTGCGGTTTGGTCCTGAGCCTTGAGGTCCGCGCCGGCCTTCAGAAGCGCGGTAATCACATCGGGGTTCTGGTTGGAATTGGCGGCGCACATCAGCGCGGTCTGGCCGCCGGGGGCCCATGTCTGCGCGGTCCGGCCGCCCTCGTTCCGCGCGTTCACGTCTGCGCCAGCTTTCAGAAGTGTGGTGATCACCAAGGGATTCTTGTTGCCCGCAGCGGCGAACATCAGCACAGTCACGCCGAACTCGCCCCGAGCCTTGA
Source organism: Spirochaetia bacterium (assembly GCA_049515615.1). Taxonomy (GTDB): domain Bacteria; phylum Spirochaetota; class Spirochaetia; order SZUA-6; family Fen-1364; genus Fen-1364. Next base: position 4,721 of record JBEKTX010000090.1, on the reverse strand, counting down.
GGTCCGCGCCGGCGTTCAGAAGCGTGGTGATCATCTCGGGATTCAGGTTGTTCTGGGCGGCCCACATCAACGCTGTCATGGTGTTATTGTCCTTCGCGTTGACATCACTCCCAGCCTTCAGGAGGGTGCTGATAACCGCGGGATTATTCTGGGTCTGACAGGCGTCCATGAGCACGGTCGAGCCTTCCTTGTCATGGGCCTTGATGTCGGCACCCGCCTTCAGGAGCGTGGTGATCACATCAGGATTCGGATTATTTTCGGCTGCGAACATCAGCGGAGTCTGCTGGTCTTTTTCCTCTCGAGCATTCACGTCTGCGCCCTTGTCGATGGCGGCTTGGATACTCTGAGGTGTTCCAGTTTTTACCAGCTCAAAGAAGTCCGTCGTCTGTGCATACGCCGAGGCCGCCAACAGGACCGCAAGAACTACAGCAACAGCCATTCGCTTATTCACTCTGCGCCTCCGCAGCTCGTTGCCATTCTACATCCCTACCGTCTCAGCGCATATGCGGAGCAGGCCGCGTCGAGTTGCGCGAGGGTCATGCCGGTTTGTGTCGTAATATAGGTTATGGTCCCGTCATTCGTTGCAATCGTGCCCGAGTTCCATTGCTTGATGAGGCCCGCCATCACGTTGGGAAATTTCTTGAAGAGGTAGTACATGAAGGCGTCGGCTTGTGCGAAATGAACCTCGCTCGTGGTCAGTTGATTCGACCGCGAATAAAGGCCGCTATAGAATGTTGCCTCCGACATGTGTACGAGGGCGTCGAGCGAGACGGTAGAACCTCGAGCCTTCGCCGCCTCGTACACCGCGAGATACGTTCCGGGACTTTGCACCACGAGATTCCCCGAACTGTCGAACGTGCCCGCCTCCCAGTAAAGTCCCAAACCCTCGTACACCCATGGATAGGCGAATGACTGCGGGTAGGTCGCATAGAGAAACTGGTGACCGATCTCGTCTTGCAACCGCTCGGTATCAAGCGGGAACGTTGGCATCATCACGAGAGCCTGGATGCCGCTCGCGGGGTCATTGCAAGCTGCGGCATATGATGTGTTTTGCGTTCCTGGGGGCGTGCCGTTCGGGTTACAGAATCCGTAGGCCAACGCATAGAGATTCTGATCGCTCGTATAATACACAACGGCGTGCCCCCCGTACGACTTGCGAAAGAGCTTGCTGAAGTAATTCCAAACAAGGGTCAGCCCGGCGCCATTTTGCTGTGAAAAAGCCGGGCTTATGTCCGAATACAGGGCGACGGGGCCGCTCACATACGCAAAAGGGAAGTGTGTGTAGACGTCGGAGATCGTTCTTGGGATTGCAGTCACGGTGACCGGAAGGCTCGCGGACGTCGCGCCGATTGCAGCGGTTATTTGCGCCGTTCCTTGCGTCAGTGCGATCAGGGAGCCAGCCGAGTTGATGTTTACAACGGCTGGATTACTTGAAATGAAAGTCACGCCGCTCAGAACCGCGCCTTGGGAATTCGTCACGGTTACCTGATGCACGTCGCCCTGAAAACTTATGAGTTGAGGTGGGATTATGCTGAGCGTCCGGATTGGCAGCTTAAAGAAGTCCGTCGTCTGTGCATACGCCGAGGCCGCCAACAGGACCGCAAGAGCGACTACGATTATTCTCTTTTTCACGTTGCACCTCTGTGGCTCTGGCCATTCTATATCCTCACCGTCGCGCCGAAAAGCAGTCGACCATGCTGCTCTCTGACCGCTACCTCAAAAGAGCAAACTGATGCATTGAAAGCGGTGCGCCCTGCCGTCTGGGGCCCGAGAGGGAGCTCGGCAGCTGCTTGCCCATACTGGCGTCGATCTTGGGTTCGGTGCTGGGGGTCTGTCGGCCACTAACGTCGTTCGGCTGAAATTCCAGTGGGAGCAGGACCACAAGGAGTGGTGTCAGCGAGATCTGTATTGCCGGACGTACAAGGCAAGTTCCTGTTGGGAGAAAGTCCCAGAGAAATGTGTATTTATCCCACCGAATCCTTCGTTATCAACAACTACAATCATTTTATACCAACATCCTGGAGGCATAAAATGTCTCGCAAACTTCTGCTTGCAGCCCTTGCTATCGCCCTGGTGGGCCCTGCCCTATTCGCTGACCAAGCCGAGCAGGTTTTCAGTGCGCTCAAGGCCAAGAACAACAAGGAGGTGACCCGCCTCCTTCAGACCTTGGCTCTCGCCCAAAACTTCGCCCAGCTCGACAAGGTGCGGGGGAAAAACCCAGAGCTCTTCAGCGTCAAGTATTTCACGGGTGATTTTGTAAGCAAGATCATCTTCAACAATTCTGCATCATCGATCCTTGAGTACCTTTTGAAGGCTGGTATTCCCTTCCCCGCGCAACTCCCAACATCACTGAAGCTCGACGCCTGGGAGCGCGAGAAGTCTGCATTCGATACCTTCGCACAGATCACAGCGCCCGACAAAAAAAATGAGTTCGAGTCAAAAGACGAATTCGCGGCACGCAACGCAAATTGGAAGCGCCTCAGCGATCTCATAGTGAGCACCGAATTGGTTGTCCCCGCAGAGCTCGCCCTCGGGGCGTTCAACGGGGATAACGGCTACTTCAGCCTCTCCTTGTCGTTGCCCGCGTTCCACGAAGCCAAACAAGCGCGACTCATCGAAGTCCGCGGCCTCGACAAGGCCGACATCCGGTACTATATCGACCGCAAGAACGCGTCTTTCTTCAAGGACAAGGGATTCGCCCTGTGGTCGACAACCGCGGTTATCTCTGCGCGGGCTCCGGGGATCTACAGGCTCAAGGAAATCCAAGTGAGGGATAACAAGGGCCCCGTTACAAAGGGGATTTGGGCCTTTTCCGTGCGCCCGACGACTGGAAGCGCCAATGACAACGTTGTGCTTGTTGACAACTACATCAAGGGATGCGAGTACGACTTCTCCGGAACGAAGGTGGCGGGATATGAGACAAGCGTCCCGGCGTCCTCTGGCGGGGACTTCTCTCTCTCCAGCGCGGCGGGCGGGCCGGGAGAACTGTGGCACGCGACGCTTGGCGCGGCCGATTTTCAGAGCCTGATCCTGTCACCGTGGACCGACCATTCGGACGCCGGCAAAAGGAATTGGCGTTCGATCGTCTGCAGCGCCGATGGTACCCACCTCGCCGCCGTCGGTGATGGCGACATCTGGACCTCGACGGACTCCGGGGCTACGTGGACCGATCATTCGGACGCCGGCGGCGGGAGTTGGCGTAATATCGCCTGCAGCGCCGACGGCACCCAGCTCGCCGCCGTCGGTGATGACGACATCTGGACCTCGACGGACTCCGGGGCTACGTGGACCAAACAGTCGGACGCCAAGTCGGCCGCCGGCGGAATGTATGGGAGTTTGATCGTCTGCAGCGCCGATGGCACCCACCTCGCCGCCGCCCGGATTGGTGATGGCGACATCTGGACCTCGACGGACTCCGGGGCTACGTGGACCGACCAGAAGGCCGCCGGCGGGAGTTGGCATAAGATCGCCTGCAGCGCCGATGTTACACACCTCGTCGCCGTCACTGAGGGCGACATCAGCGACATCTGGACCTCGGCGGACTTCGGGGCCACGTGGACCGACCAGAAGGCCGCCGGCAGCAGGCCTTGGAGTTCGATCACCTGCAGCGCCGATGGCACCCACCTCGCTGCTGCCGCCGACGTCGCCGTCGGCGGCGAATACGGTGCCGACATCTGGATCTCAGCGGACTCCGGGGCCACGTGGACCAAACAGTCGGACGCCAAGTCGGCCGCCGGTCGCGGGGCTTTGAGCTCGCTCGTCTGCAGCGCCGATGGCACCCGCCTCGCCGCCGTCTCCGCATCTGCCTACGGCGGCGACATCTGGATCTCGATGGATTCCGGGGCCACGTGGACCGACCAGTCGGACGCCGGCGCAAGGCTTTGGATGTCGCTCGCCTGCAGCGCCGATGGCACCCACTTCGCCGCCGTCGCTCAAAATGGTGACATCTGGACAGCGACGGGAAGCTATTATTGAGATGGTTCCTGAACTGATTGTTGGGTTCTTGCGACGCGCGCGGCGAGGGTCTGCGGTGTCATTCTACCCCCTCGAAGAGCTCCGTCTCGGTGAGCTCGTCTCGCACGTAGTACTTCGCCGTGACGTTCGTGCTGGCGTGCCCCAGGTACTCCGAGACCGCCTTCAGCCTCTTGGTCTTCTGGTACAGGTCCGTGGCGCGGGAGTGGCGCAGCTGGTGGGCGCGCACCGATCGCCCCAGGGCCCGGCGTGCCGCTCGGTCGATCTCCCTTTAGTTCTTCTCTCTTTATAGTCTTGGGGCACCGCGGTGTTCCAATTTTGGAACAACTGTTCCATTTCAAGGACGGGCAGGCATGAGCAACCGTTTCAAGATTATTGGGAACAGACGTGCGTTCGTTTCTACAAGTGATTGTCCAACATACAAATGCAATTAATTCAAACAGGTCGGAGGCGAGGGTACACGCTCGTTGCCAAGGAGGCAATAAATGGCGCACGTAAGAGTTTTCAAATGGCTAGGATTTGCATTTCTTATTATTGCACTCGTAAGCTTTGTGAGCTGTGGCGGCTCGTCAAAGAGTTCGAGCAGCTCATCGAAAAGCATTGGAAAGTCGGGAGGACTCCCTGACGCTGTTTTCATCGAGGCGATGAGCCAGGCAGGATGTTCATTTGATGATATTAAAAAGATTTCCGGGCATAAAGATCAAACAACTGCGCAGGGCTATGAAATATGGCGGGGCCAAATCACATTT
>JBEKTX010000089.1:0-13448 GCA_049515615.1 Spirochaetia bacterium | reverse complement strand
CGGACGGACAAGATGGCGCAGACCATGGAAGTGCTGCGGAACAAGATCTACCAGTTTGGTCTCTCCGATCCTTCGATCCGGACGCAGGGGGATGACAGGATCATCATCGAGATCCCCGGCACCTCGGACCCCGAGAACGTGCGCCGCTTCATCATGGGAAAAGGATCGCTCACCTTCCACATCGTGGATGAAGACGCGGTGGCCAAGGTGAAGGAGTACACCGCGGCCAACCCCGGCGTTCTCCTGGATGCCGCGGGAGAAATCAAGGACACCGGTGTTCTCGCGGTCATCCCCAAGGGAGACGAGCTGCGCGGCGTGTTCGACAAGGATTCGTACGGCCTGGACGAGCTGAAGGGGTACACGGTGCTTCACCAGGAAATCGGCCTGAACGGCACGGAAATCACCAGCGCGCAGGTGGGCCGGGCCCCGCTCACGGGAGAGCCCACCGTCAACTTCGTCCTCACCTCCGCCGGTGGAGAAACCTTTTACAAGCTGACCAGCGCGAACGTGGGCAAGAGGCTTGCGGTCTCCCTTGACAACAAGGTCAAGGCGCAGGCAACCATCCGGGAACCGATCCGCGACTCGGTCCAGGTCAGCGGGTTCACCGCGACTGAAGCCACTGACCTTGCCCTCACTCTCCGTACCGGGTCCCTGCCCGTGCCCCTGGAGATCACCAGCCAGCAGGCAATCGGCGCTTCACTCGGCCAGGACGCGATCAGCCAGGGAATCAAGGCGAGTGTGATCGGCATCGGCCTGGTCATGGCATTCATGCTCCTGTACTACCGCCGCGCGGGATTGAACGCCGTCGTCTCGCAGCTCCTGCACCTCTACATCAACGTCGCCATCCTCTCGGTGTTCGGATTCACGCTCACCCTCTCCGCCATCGCGGGCCTCGTTCTCACCATAGGGATGGCGGTAGACGCGAACGTGCTGATTTTCGAGCGGATGAAAGAGGAGACGCGGATCGGGAAGACCACCCAGGCCGTTGTGAGCCACGGATTCTCCCGTGCTTTCTCGGCCATTCTCGACTCGAACGTGACGACCATCATCGCGGCCCTCGTCCTCACCCAGCTCGGCAAGGGCAGCATCCAGGGCTTCGCCGTCACCCTGCTGATCGGCAACCTCGCCACGCTGTTCGCGGCGGTATTCGTTTCCCGGCTCATCTTCGACTTCGAGCTCGACGTGCTCAAGACGAAGAGGATCCGGCTCACCTGGAGAAGGCTGGCATGAAGAGAGTCATTCGCTTTTCGCGCGCCCGATACTGGTTTTTCGGATTTTCGGCGCTCCTGATCCTGATAGGAATCACGGGCTACATCGTCAACAGGGGACTGAACCTCGGCGTCGACTTCAAGGCCGGCATCGAATTCCAGTTCCAGGTGGCCCCCGCGAGCTTCACCGTCCAATATGCGGGCCCTGACAAGACGGAGATCTCGATCCCCGCCGGTGAGCAGGCCCTCACGTCCCCCGGGGACATTATCTTCACCGTCACCAGCTCAAAAGACGGTTCAAAGCATGCCTTCCCGTTCCGCTACTCGGCCTACGCGACCGTTCGTGAGCTCTCAGATGCAATAACAAAGGACGTTGCCGGCGTGTCGGTGGACATCAAAGGAGATCCCGCAGCGTCCCCTGCAGAGCTCGAACCGCTTCCTCGTCCCGCTGACATTACGAACGCACCCTACACGATCAATCGCGCGCCGGGGCCCGGCAGGGGAGCAGAGACGTCGATCTCAGACATCCGGTCGCTGTTGACCTCCCTCGGCGAGTTCACCCTGCAGGCAGTCGGCTCCCAGGCGAACCAGGAGTTTATCACGAAGATCCCGGTCCCGGCGGGCGCCAGCGAAACGACGTTCCAGCAGGACACGCAAAAGGCCCTGATGCAGATCCTGGAAGGGAAATACGGAGCCGGGCAGGTGATCCTCAAGAGCACAACGTTCGTCGGCGCGCGCATGGCTCAGAGCCTCGCCACGCAGACCGTCTGGCTCGTGCTCATCGCGGTGGTACTGATCCTCCTGTACATGACCTTCCGATTCCACCCCTGGATCTACGCGGTGGCGGCCGTTCTCGGGATCCTGCATGACGCCCTGGTGATGCTGTCTTTCGACGCGGTCTTCCGGGTCGAAATCGACGCGGGCACCATCGCCGCGATCCTCACGATCCTCGGGTACTCGATCAACGACACGATCGTCAACTTCGACCGGGCGCGCGAGAACAACACGCTCATGCGCGGTGAATCCCTGCGGACCATTCTCGACACGAGCGTGACGCAGACGCTGAGCAGAACTTTCATCACCTCGGGGGCGACCCTGCTCACTGTCATCGCCCTGTTCATCCTGACGAGCGGCACGATCCGGAATTTCGCCCTGAACATGATCGTCGGAATCGTGGAAGGCACCTACTCCACCTTCATTTCCGCGTTCATTGTCATCGAGTGGACGAGGGCGCGGGAAGGGCAGCGCAAGACGGGCGAGCTGAAGAAGTATGGCATTGGCGCGTCGGAGAAGCCGCTCCTGGCCTCGGTCGAGGAAGAGCCGACAGCCGAAGAGCCGGAGGCAGAAGGGGAAGAGGCGCCCGCCGGGCTCATCCCGGAATCCGCGTCCAGCGGCGCGGGCCAGCTTGCCGCCGAGATTTCCGGCGGAGGGGCCGCGGTTGCGGCGGCCCAGCCCATAACGGCAGCCCAGCCTGTAGCGGCGGCCCAGCCGATGGCGGCGGCACCGGCAGGTCCCCGCGTCAACGTGACGCCCACACACGTCGCGTTTCCCGGCCAGACGGGAAGCCGGAAACACAAGAAGCACCGGAGGCGGCACCACTAGGCGGTCATGACTCTCCTCTGTCTTGCCGATCTCCACGGAAAGGCCGCGGGGCTCGAGGAATTGCTGTCCCGCTTCGAGTCGGTGGACGCGGTGATCGTCGCAGGCGATATCACCCACCTGGGCGGCCGTGCGGAAGCGCAGGCGGTTCTCGCGCCGATTCTTTCCTCCGGGGTCCGGCTCATCGCCGTGGCAGGGAACATGGATCATGAGGCGGTGCGGAGCTATCTCGGCGAGCTGGGCGTCGACCTGCACTCGCGGGGGATGATGGTCGAAAGCGTGGGATTCATGGGGCTCGGCGGCGGGACGCCCTCGCCTTTCGGGACTCCCTGGGAGCTGGATGACGGAGAAGCGGAGCGGTGTCTTACCGCGGGGTTTGCAGAGGTCACCGGCGCCTCCTTCCGTGTCCTTGTCTCTCACGCGCCTCCGCAAGGCACCAACCTTGACCGCGGGTCAGCCGGCCGGCATTTTGGATCCGCCTCGGTGCGGGATTTCCTCCTGAGCGGGTCGGTGGACCTCTGCATCTGCGGGCACATCCATGAGTCGGCAGGTGAGGAATCGCTCGGCGGGGCCCAATGCGTGAACGTGGGTCCCTTCAAGAATGGCAACTATGCCCTCGTCACAATCGACGGTGCAAGGGCGATCGTGGATCGGAGGACGGGATGAATCTATCAGCGCTCCAGGCTGTGGCCAACAGTGTTCGGTCCCTCACAATCGATGCGGTGGAGAAAGCGAAATCCGGTCATCCCGGGCTTCCCATGGGATGCGCCGAGCTGGGCGCCGTCGTCTATGGCGAGCTGCTCTGCCACTGGCCGCTGGATCCCCAGTGGGCGAACCGCGATCGGTTCGTTCTCTCCGCGGGCCACGGCTGCATGCTGCTGTATTCGCTCCTCCACCTTTCGGGATACGACCTGAGCCTCGACGATATCAGGGGCTTCCGGCAGCTCGGATCCCGCACCCCGGGGCACCCCGAGTGGGGCCTCACTCCGGGAGTCGAAGCCACGGGGGGCCCGCTGGGGCAGGGGATTTCGAACGGCGTGGGAATGGCGATTGCGGAGCGCGTGCTTGCCGCGAAGTTCAACACCCCGGCTTGTGCCCTCGTCGATCACTACACCTACGTCCTTGCGAGCGACGGCGACATGATGGAGGGGGTGGCGTCGGAGGCGTGCTCGCTTGCCGGGCACCTCGGTCTGGGCAAGCTCATCGTTTTCTATGACTCGAACAGGATCACGATCGAAGGGTCGACCGACCTTGCGTTCTCCGAGAACGTACTGAAGCGGTTCGAGGGATACGGCTGGCAGACACTGGCGGGGGACATGTACGACATGCCCGGCATCATGGGCCTCGTGGACGAGGCAAAAGGGGCGGCCGACCGTCCGACAATCATCCTCCTGAAATCCGTGATCGGAAAGGGCGCGCCCACGCGGGCGGGAACGGCCAAAGCTCATGGAGAACCGCTGGGGCCCGAAGAAGCGGCAGGGGCGAAGAAGGCGATCGGCGTGCCGGACGGCTGTCAATTCTTCGTATTTCCGGAGGCGCCCGCTTATTTCAAGGAAAAGCAGCCGTCATGGAAGGCGCGCTACGACGAATGGCACGCGAAGTTGAGCGCATGGAAGAAGGAGAACCCCGAGCGTGCGCGTGAGTGGGACGCCTTCTTTCGCGCAAAGGCAGACCTCTCCTCTTCGGCGCTGCCCGCGTTCAAGCTGGGTGAGAGCCTCGCCACCCGGGCCGCCAGCGGCCAGGTGCTGAACGCAATCGCGAAGCTCCTGCCGAACCTGATCGGCGGCTCGGCGGACCTCGCCCCCTCGAACAACACCAACCTGAAGGACATGGGCGATTTCGAGAAGGCAACTCCCCGGGGCAGGAACTTCCATTTCGGCATCCGCGAGCACGGGATGGCAGCCATCTGCAACGGGATTGCCTACCACGGAGGCCTGCGGCCATTTTGCGCCACTTTCATGGTGTTCTCCGATTACATGCGTCCGGCCATCCGCGTGGCGGCAATCGCGAAGCTGCCGGTGATCTACGTGCTCACCCATGACTCCGTGTTCGTGGGCGAGGACGGCCCCACGCACGAGCCGGTGGAACACCTTGCGGCGCTCCGCGCCATTCCGAACCTCCTTCTCCTTCGGCCGGGGGATGCGGAGGAGACAGAGCTGGCCTGGAGGATCGCGGTCGAACGAAATGACGGTCCTACCGCGCTTGCGCTGAGCCGGCAGGGAATTGCCGTCTATCCCAAGGCCGATCCGAAGTGGCGCACCTCCATCCGTCGTGGCGCGTACATCGCGAAAGACTGTGAAGGCACACCCGACGTGGTGATCGTGGCTACTGGCTCCGAAGTGTCAGTGGCCCTGCAGGCGGCCGGATCTCTCGTGGATCGGAAGGTCCGGGTTGTTTCCATGCTTTCACGCGCGCTCTTCGATGCCCAGTCCATGGATTTCCAGCGGTCGCTCGTGCCGCCTGCGGCAAGGAAGGTCGTGTTCGAGGCGGGAGTCTCGTTCGGCTGGAAAGGGCTTGCGGATGACTCGACCCTGGTGGTGGGAATCGACCGTTTCGGCGAGTCCGGGCCTTACCAGAAAATCGCCGAGCACCTGGGAATCACGGCGGCATCCCTGGAGAAGCGGATCAGGGCCGGAAAGTAGATGAGGCCCGCGCGGCCTTTGTCCGTACTGATGCCGCCCGCTTGCGCGTGACCTTCGCACGGCGCTCCGCGCTCGCCCGTTTGAGCCACTGCATGTTTTCCGATGACTCGATCCTGCGGGATATCGCCTCGCTTTCCGCAACCACGCGGTCTCTGATCTTCCGCAGCGCGTCGGCCATGGGCCGCTTCTTCGGCGGGCGCTTCTGCCGGGCCAGCCCCGCCAGGAACTCGCAGATCTCCGGCGCGCCCGAACGCAGCTTCATGGCCCTGATATTGGCCTGGTAGCGTTTCAGGACCGCCGGCTGCGCCGCCAGCCGCTGGAGGAGCGTGGCCAGGTGAGCCGGCGATCGGGTGAGCCATCCCAGCTTGTTGCCGATCACCCAGTTGGTCGTTTCCTTTTCATTCGCAAGGAAGCTGGAAATCACGATCGGACGGCATTGCAGCAGCGTTTCGAACACCTGGTTGGGCCCTGATTTCCCCACGACCACGTCGGAGGCCGCGATGTAGTCGGCGATGTTCGTCACGTATCCCCGCACCTGGATCTGCACCGAGCCGCTCCTGCCACGCGCAAGATTCTCGATGTCCGCTCTCAGCTTTTCGTTCTTTCCGCAGATGACAACCGCCTGCAGGGCGATCCCGCGCTCGATAAGAACGGCGAGGAATTTCTTCACCGGCCCGACGCCCTCGGCGCCGAAGAAGAAGAGCACGGTGAACGGCTTTTTCGCGAGCCCCAGGCGGCCGCGGAGAGCGGAAGGGCTCTGCGTGCGCCGCGCGAAGCTGGGCTTGATGGGGAACTGGAATACTTTCACCGTCTGGCGCGCAATGCCCTTTGACACGATCCCGTCACGGGACCTCTTTGAGAACACCATGTTCCAGTCGAAGACCGGGGAGAACCAGATGTAATGTGAATCGAAGGGCTCGGGGTTGAGAACGACGGTGACGGCCTCCAGCCGGCCCACCCTCTTCAGCATCTCCAGGTAGTGGGTGAAGGTGAAATACGTGGAAACGACAAGGTCGGGCTTCTCCCTTTCCAGGTAGCTCACGAACTTGGGCAGGGTCGTGATGCCGAGGATGCGGTCCGCGATTTTTATCAGGAAAGGGTTGTCGGCCCCGCGGTAGAACGCGTTGATCAGGGGCGGGTAGCGAAGCGCCTTATCCCAGTAAAACTTGTACAGGTAGCGCAGGAATGTGGCGCGCAGCGTGATCCCGAGATTCACCACGCGGACGTCGAGGTCCTTGTACCCCAGGATGTCGAATTGCTGTTTGAGTGCCTGCGCAGGGGCGATGTGTCCGCCGCCGATGTCGATCGTATAGATGTCGATGCGCCGACGTATTTCGGCGGATTCTTTGCGCCGACGTATTTCGGCGGATTCTTTGCGCCGACGTATTTCGGCGGATTCTTTGCGCTTCATCAAAGCGAAAGTGTAGTCCCCCGTTGCTTGCGCTGTCAATGAAACCAAGGCTGCCGATGTACTCGATGTACCCCCGCAGACTTGACAACGGCCAGGCTTTCTCTCGATACTTCCGGAAACGCTGTGACGGAGACGAGTAGGCGGCGGCGCCGAAAACCACTCCCGAGCGGAGGCCGGAAAGATCGAGGGGCCGTGGGGCCTGCGCGGTCGAGTATGCGCCATCCGGAAGCTCCCCGTGAGAGAGCACAAAGAGTGCGCGCGGCATCGTAGTCAGGGATGACGAGGGCGAGCGAGGCCAGGGAATGCCGCCAGGAGCGGCTGCGACGGCCGAGAGCGAGCCCTGGAAGATGTGCCGCGCGAATCAAGGTGGAACCGCGGGAAGCCCTGAACGGCTTTTCGTCCTTGGATGCGCGGCGGGACCGCGCCCACAATCAGGACGAAGCAGCCGCGAAGGGCTTTGTCATTTGGAGGCATGAGATGGACGAGACGAAGAAGCCCGGGCTCCTGGAGATCCGGCACTCATTCGCCCACGTCATGGCGGAGGCGGTACTTCAGATCTTCCCCCAGGCGAAGCTGGCGATCGGCCCCGCGATCGACGACGGCTTTTACTACGATTTCGACCTGCCCCGGGCCGTGGCAACCGAGGACCTCGCCGTCATCGAAGAGAAGATGCGCGCGATCGTGGCGGGCAATCATCGTTTCACCCGCGACGTCGTGAGCCGCGTCGAAGCCGAGCGGCTGTTCAAGGGCCAGCCGTACAAGCTGGAGCTCATTGCGGAGCTGCCCGAGGCGGAGGAGATCTCCACCTACACGCAGGACACGTTCACGGATCTCTGCCGGGGCCCCCACGTGACGGACACCGGCGCGCTCCGACCGGATGCATTCAAGCTCACATCCGTCGCGGGCGCCTACTGGCGCGGGGATGAAAAGAACAGGATGCTGCAGCGGATCTACGGCACCGCGTGGGAATCGAAGGCCGAGCTTGATGCGCACCTGAAGCGCCGGGAAGAGATCGAGAAGCGTGATCACCGCAGGCTGGGCAGGGAGCTCGACCTGTACTCCACCCATGAGGAAGCCGGTGCAGGGCTCATCTACTGGCATCCCAAGGGCGCCCGGGTGCGGCTGGCGATCGAGGACTTCTGGCGGAGCGAGCACCTGAAAAACGGGTACGAGCTTCTCTACACCCCGCATATCGGCAAGGGATGGCTCTGGGAAACCTCCGGTCACCTCGGTTTCTACAAGCAGTACATGTACGCGCCCTTGTCGATCGACGACGTGGATTACTTCCTGAAGCCGATGAACTGCCCCTTTCACCTCATGATCTACAAGAACCAGCAGCGCTCCTACCGCGACCTTCCGCTGCGATGGGCTGAGCTGGGGACCGTGTACCGTTACGAGAAGTCCGGGGTGCTCCATGGCCTCCTGCGCGTCCGCGGCTTCACGCAGGATGACGCGCATATCATCTGTACGCCCGAGCAGATTGACGATGAGATTCTGGAGGTCCTCAGGTTCTCCCTGAAGATCTGGAAGGCATTCGGGTTCACTGACATCAAGGCCTACCTTGCCACGAAGCCTGTCGATGGAATCGGCGATGACGAGACCTGGGAGAAGGCCATTGCCTGCCTGCGGCGTGCCGCCACGGCGGAGAATCTGGACATCATCCTCGACGAGGGCGGGGGGGCTTTCTATGGCCCAAAGATCGACCTGAAGATCAAGGATGCACTCGGACGCGAGTGGCAGATGACCACGATCCAGTTCGACTGGAACGAACCCGAGCGTTTCGGCATCACGTACGTGGCCTCCGACAACACCCAGAAGAGGCCGTTCATGGTGCATCGCGCCCTGCTCGGATCCCTGGAGCGGTTCTTCGGGGTGCTGACCGAGCACTTCGGCGGCGCATTTCCGCCCTGGCTCGCGCCCGTGCAGGCGGTCGCCATACCCGTGACCCCTGCGTTTGCCGCCTACGGAGAGGAAGTGGTGCGGGCGCTGAAGGCGCGCGGAGTGCGCGCGGAGCTGGACAAGGGCGACGAGCGGATGAACGCGAAGATCCGAAATGCCCAGAACCAGAAGATCCCGTTCATGCTCATCCTGGGGGAGAAGGAGCAGGCCGGCAGGGCCGTGTCCCTGCGCACCCGAAGCGGGGAGCAGAGAAACATGATCCCGCTGAACGAGTACCTGACCCAGGTCGAGGCCGAGGTGAGGCCGAAGACCCTGGAGTGAAGGGAAGCAGCGCAGGGCGCAGGCGGGAGGGAGCGCAGCGGTCGATGCCGGAGATGATCGTCAAGCGGGACGGCAGGGCGGTTCCCTTCAGGAGGGAAAAAATATCTTCAGCGGTCTATCGGGCCGCCGTTGCATGCGGCGGCAGGGACCTGGAGGAAGCCGAACGCGTGACCGACGAGGTGCTTTCCCTGCTCGCCCGCAGGCAAAACAAAGGCTCCTGGCCGACGGTGGAAGAGGTTCAGGACCTTGTCGAAAAGGCGCTCATCGAACGGGGCCACGCGCGCACGGCCAAAGCGTATATCGTCTATCGATACGAGCACGCCCTGAAGCGCGTCGGCCGTGAGAGTCTCACCTACTCGTCGGAGAACATCCCGTATCGCAAGCTTTGGGAAGCCCTCTCCTGGGCGACCGACCACGACTGCGTCACGCTGGAACAGCTCTCCCGGCTCATCGCTGACGGAGGCTTTCCTGCCCTCATCGAGGCGGCGGATTCCTTCTTTGAAGCAGAGCTCGACACGGCCGCGGAGAAAATCGTGTCCCGCCGCGACGAGCTGCGCGCCGTGATCATCGCGGGACCCTCCTCGTCCGGAAAATCCACGACCACAATCAAGATTCGTGAAAGGCTTTCCGCGGCGGGGATAGAAACGGTCCCCCTGACGCTGGACAACTACTACTTCGACATCGAGGTCCATCCGAAGATCGGGAGCGACGATCACGATTTCGAGACTCCCCAGGCCCTCGACATCGCTTTGATCAACGAGCACCTTTCGGCCCTGATGGCGGGCCGCAGCGTGGTGATTCCGCGCTACGACTTCAGGACGGGCAGGAGGTCGGGCGATTCAGGGCCCGCCTCACTCCCCGCCGGAGCGATTCTTCTCCTGGACTCCCTGCATGGCCTTTTCCCCGAGATGACGGCGAGCCTGCCGGAAGAGAGGAAATTCCGCCTGTACGTGGAATCCCTCTCCCAGCAGAAGACCGCGGACGGGCGCTACATCCGGTGGGCCGACGTACGCATGCTGCGGCGCGTCGTGCGCGACATGCAGTTCAGAAACTACTCCCCGCGGTCGACGATCATGCACTGGCCCCTCGTCCGCCGGGCGGAGCTGCGCTACATCGTGCCGGAGCTGCGCCGGGCCCATGCGCTGGTGAACAGCTCGCTGCCGTACGAGCTTCCGATCATGAAAGCGCGGCTGCAGGCGGCGCTGACCCCTTTGATCGATGAGTTCAGGGCCGGATCCGGGAACACGCAGGAGGCCTTCCAGAGAGCAACGCGCGTGCAGGCGCTCTTCGACCAGGTACCGGCGGTTCCCGACGCGAGCGTGGTGCCGACCCGTTCACTGTTGAGGGAGTTCATCGGGGGCAGCGCCTACGACTATTTCTGATCGCAGACCGGGGAGGGACTTATGATTCCACTGGCACCCTTTGCTTCCCTTTTCCAGAGCCCCCTTCCCTGGGTGACCATGGGCGGGCTTTTCGCGGGCGCCTCCTTGAGCCAGGCCACCCGCCGGACGCGGAACAAGCCGAATCCCGAGCACGCCGCCACCAGGAAGTGGATCCTCGCCTGCGCGTACCTTTCCGTTGCCGTCATTGTCGGGCTCCTTGCGGTCTTTGTACCAGGCCCGAGCCGCATCCTCGATCCACGGCTCGCCTGGGTGGGAGGAATTGCCGCGGCAGCCGCCTTCGTCGCCCTGCGGTTCAAAAAGGCCATGGGAGTCCCGGTCGTGGTGCTCCTGATCGCACTCGCCGTGGCCTTCGGGCTGTTCCTCCAAAGCATTCACGCATTCACGGGTGAGACTGAGATTGCATCGATTCGCGCGATCAGTGTGGATTCCGCCTCGATGCGGCTCGAGCTTGTTTCCCGCGGAAGCCAGCCCGTCCTCCTGACGATGAAGGGAACCTTCTTCTCCCCGATCGTCAAGGTCGTGATCTTCAGCGACCTTCTCGTTTTCCTCGGAGCGCACACCTGGTACAGGTTCGACGGGATGACCTCCTTCGATGAGAACCTGCGCCAGCAGGACACCGACTTCCGGTTTGCGCGTCCCATCGGCATCTCGGAGCGCCTCTGGAAGCTGTTCGAAGAGTACGAGACACGGATCCCCGGCGTGAAGACGGCCCAGATCGAGCTGATCGTGAAAAAGGCGAAAGAGTTCGCCACGTATGGGATCATGGTGAAGAACGACGGAGGTGTGGAGGTCGTTCAGAAGTCGGATTGAACCAGGCAGGTCACCCGGAGCCGTCGGCCCGCGGGAGACCTCCCTGCGCAGTCGCCCGTCCCGGCGTCTTTGCTGCGGCTGAGAATCTCTTTCCGAGGTAGATCGCTTTGTCGACCATCGAGGCGACCACGATGGCTGCAACGACATAGGACACGACCATGACCACTTTTTCGTTCCCGATCCACGGGATGGAGAACAGCCGCGCGATCTCCATCGCATAGAGCACCATCAGGGAGAAGATCGAGACCTTGCCCACGAAGGTCGAGCGCGGGTCCGCCTTGCCTTCACGGAGCGCGAGCACCGCCATGCCGGCGGCGAAGAGCACGAGGCGGACGAGCACGAGGAGGAGAAACCACAGCGGCAGCAGCCCGTGGTAGTTCAGAACGATCGTCACCGCAATGATCGTCAGGTAATCGCTCGCCGAATCGAGGTACCGCCCGACAAACGTGACTTCTCCCCGCCTGCGGGCGGTCATGCCGTCCAGGAAATCGGTGGCGAACACAGCACAGATGAACGGCAGGATTACCGTCAGGGTAGTGGGGTAACCCGCGGCCTGGATCACGAGAAAAAGAATCGTCGGCAGGGAGCTCAGCCTGACGTACGTCAGCGTATTCGAGAGATTCACTCGGGGGAGGAGCCTTCCCGTTGCCTCGATTCGGAAATCGCCCTTTCGAAGAAGGAGAATCGCGGTCAGGAATGAGTGAAAGACAAGCGAGATGGCGAGGAAAAAGGCCGGGCGGGGCCAGCTCATTCCGTACGCGAGGGTCATGGCGACGATCACGCCTGCCTGCGCGAGGAAAAAGCACGCACCGTGCAGGACGATGCTCCTCGTCAGTGATTTCCATTCAGGCATGATGGCGAATCTATGGTCCACGTGTGCACCTGTCAAGGAGCGCAGCTCCGGTTGACGAACTCTCTGCCTGCACTATGATGCGGTCATGACTCTCCCCATGGTTCTCACGGCAGGAAGGTTCGTCCTGGCGCCGATCTTTTTCCTGCTGTATGAACTTGCAGCATTTGGATCTCCATACCTGCTGATTGGAGTCTGTCTCGTCTTTGCCCTCATTGAGGTCTCCGACCTGCTGGACGGCCATGCGGCGCGGAGTCTCAACCAGGAGTCGGAATTGGGTAAAGTTCTCGACCCTTTCGCCGATTCCTTGAGCAGGCTCACGTATTTTGTCGCTTTTGCCGGCTCGGGAATCCTTCCCCTCTGGATCCTTCTCATCCTGATCTACCGTGATGTTTCAGTGGCATATATCAGGGTGATTGTTTCTGCGCGGCAGGTTCTCATGTCGGCGCGGTTGAGCGGCAAGGTGAAGGCGTGGGTGTATGCGATGGCGGGGATCGGGGGAATTGTTGACTTCGCTCTCGGCCGGCTCGGATGGATCCCGGAAAGCCGGGGCGGTATTCATGAAGCTGCGCTGGCAGTCTTTGTGCTTGCCGCAGCGGTGGCGGTCTGGTCGCTGGTCGATTATGCGGTGTTTTTTATGAAGAATTTCGGGAAAAGCAGTTGACACGATCGATCGCCGGTTGAATGCGAGGGGGGGAGTGCCGTCTCTGGGGCAACGTGCGTGTTTCGGCCTCTGGGCCGTTGCGCGCCCGCGCTAATGCACGGAGTACAAATGCCACGGGATACCGTGGCCGACGTGCACGCGCGGTGCCACCGAGTACGAATGCCACGGAGTACCGTGGCGGCGAATGCCACCGGGTACGGTGGCCGCGGTGGCTGTGATCTTTGACAGTGAAGGGAAGGGGAGAATGAGGTGAGCGGGTCCGTCGAGGGCGCGGGAGACCGCGTCTGGGACGAAACGCACTGCAATCGGTCGCAAAGTCAGCGAGGCCGAGGAGGTGCGTGAAACGAAGTATAAAACCTGCCCGCAAGGGCAGGCCTTATATCATGGAGAGTTTGATCCTGGCTCAGAACGAACGCTGGCGGCGCGTTTTAAGCATGCAAGTCGAACGGCAAGGCTGGTAGCAATACTGGCCTGAGAGTGGCGAACGGGTGAGTAACACGTAGGTGATCTACCTCTGGGTGGGGGATAGCCCGTGGAAACACGGGGTAATACCGCATGAGGCCTTGTGGGTGAAGCCATGAGGTGAAAGGTGCAATTGCACCGTCTGGGGATGAGCCTGCGGTCCATTAGTTAGTTGGCGG
>JBEKTX010000088.1:0-13002 GCA_049515615.1 Spirochaetia bacterium | reverse complement strand
TGCGCGGCTACAGCCCGCTCACCGCGGCGCTCTTCCTCATCCCGCTTTCCATCATGAGCGCGGTGACCGGGCCGCTGAGCGGCATGCTGGCCGACCGCATTGGGGCGCGGATCCCCGCCACCGCGGGCCTCCTGCTTCAGGCAGCGGCGCTGGTGTGGTTCGTGGTCACGCTGTCACCAGCCACCAGCTATGGCTCCATCGTTGTCGGCCTTGTGCTCGTCGGGCTTGGCGGAGGACTTTTCTGGTCCCCGAATACCAGTGCCGCGATGAACGGGGCGCCGAGGCACCGCCTGGGCATCGCATCCGCAACCCTTGCCACGCTGCGGCAGACGGGCATGGTGACCAGCTTCGCTCTCTCGCTGGCGGTTGCTGCGGGGAGCCTTCCGCGGGATGCGATGATGCAGCTTTTCGTCGGAACGAACGTCACCCTAGGTTCGCAGGCGATGCAGGCGTTCGTGGTGGGCATCCGAAGCGCGTTTCTCGTCTCGCTGGTGCTCTGCGTGCTTGCCGCGGGTTTTTCTCTCGTGCGCGGCAGGGAAGACCGGGGAGCGGTTGCTCGGCAGTTGCGCTGAGGAGTCCTTCAAGAGAAGCCGCGAGGGAGGACCCTCCGTGGCCTCAGGGCGCTGCCTCGTGATACTGTAAGGCATGGTTGATTCCACAACGGTTCCGCCTGAGCGTCGCGTGTGGTGCAACCGTACCCTCAACCTGCGAGCCATCAAGGCCGTCGGCTACGACATGGACTACACACTCGTGCACTACCGCACCGCCGAATGGGAACGGGCGGCATTCGAGCGCGCGCTCGGGCCGCTGGTGCGTCGAGGATGGCCGGTAGGCGGCCTTGAGTTCGACCCCGTCAGCGTGATCCAGGGGCTTGCGTTCGACCTGGAGTTGGGGAACCTCGTCAAGGCCACGCGGTTCGGATATGTGATCCGGGCCCACCATGGGACCCGTCCGCTGTCCTTCGATGAGCAGCGCGCCGCGTACTCCAGCACGTTCGTGGATCTGTCCGACCCTCGCTGGGAGTTCATGAATACGCTCTTCTCGCTCTCCGAGGCGAACCTTTTCGCGCAGCTGGTCGACCTGCTGGACGCGGGTCAGTTGCCCGAGACCCTGGGGTACCGCGATCTGCACCGCGTCCTCCGCGTGGCGCTGGACGAGGCTCACAACCTGAGTGAGCTCAAGACGCAGATCATGGCGGATCCCGACAGGTTCGTGGAGCTGGACCCCGACCTCCCGCTCACCCTCCTGGACCAGAAGATGGCGGGCAAGCGCCTGCTCCTGATCACCAATTCCGACTGGGCGTACACCCGCTCCATGATGAGCTATGCGTTCGACCGCTCCCTCCCGGGTCCCATGAACTGGCGGGAGCTCTTCGATCTGGTGATTGTCGAGTCGCGCAAGCCGGAATTTTTCTCCGGCCGCCACGCCTCGTACCTGATGACCGACGAGAATCAGGGTCTCCTGCGACCCCACCGCGGCGCCCTGGAGCCGCAGCGGGTCTATGTCGGCTGCGACGCCCAGCTGGTAGAATCGAGCCTCGGACTTTCAGGGGCTGAGATCCTCTACCTCGGTGATCACCTCTTTGGCGATGTGCACGTCAGCAAGGAGATGCTGCGCTGGCGCACGGGGCTTATCCTGAGAGAGATGGAATCCGAGATCCTGGCGATGGAGAAAGCGCGCGACACCGATCTCCAGCTTCGCGAGCTGATGATCCGCAAGACCGCGCTGGACAGCCGGCTCGCCCAGCTGCGTCTGGCGCGACAGCGCGCGCAGAATGCGTATGGCCCGGAGCCCGAAGCGCCGCCCGAAGAGTTGGAGGCTTCGATCCGAAGGCTCACCGATGAAAGCCTTGAGCTTGACACGAGGATCTCCCCACTGGCCAAGGCCTCGGGCGTGATGGGAAACCCTACATGGGGCCCGCTCATGCGCGGGGGCAACGACAAGAGCCTCTTCGCGCGCCAGGTGGAACGCTACGCGGACATCTATACCTCGCGGGTCTCCAACTTCCTGCTCCAGACGCCTTTTGCGTACCTGCGCGCGGCTCGAGGCTCGCTGCCTCACGACGACTGAAAATGCTGCTCTGTGACCGTCTCTTTGAGAGGCATGCCATGGCGAAACGGCTGATTCTTGTCTTTGCGGCGATTGCAATCGCTGCGATGTCCCTGCCCGCGGACGTGTTTCGCTTCGCTTACGCGAAAGGGGAAAAGTACCGCATCCTTTCCCAGGTGCACGAATCGGTGTACATCAACGGCCGGTTCAGCCACGACGTCGACATCCTCAACAAGATCGCCGTGGCGGTCACGGACACGAAAGGAGATGCGGGGTATCACGTCGTCGACTTCCAGACATCCGAGAGAGCATATGGATCGCAGAATGCCTATGAGTGGACCGAGCACTACTCTTCCGAGTTCTGGAAGGACGCCCGGGGCGCCTACACGATCGATCCTTCCTATTTCCTTCCCGTCGTGCGCGATATCCCGCTCTTCCCAGAAGGTGATGTTCCCCTCGGTGGGACGTGGAGCGCTCCCGGAATGGAATCGCACGATTTCCGAGAGAACTTCGGCATCCAGAACCCGTTCCAATTCCCCGTCACGGTGAACTACACGTATGTCAACAATGTGATGCGAAACGGGGTCGCCTGCGCCCTTTTTACGATTCAATACGAGATCTCCTACCCTGTGACCCCGCCCCGCGACACGACCCGGATGTCCCCGACGAAAGTCAGCGGGTATTCGCACCAGAGGTATTGGTGGAACCTCGCCGAGCATAAGCCCGCCTCCATCGAGGAGTCATTCGACATTCTTTTCGCCATGAACACTGGCGATGACGTCGAATTCAAAGGAGACGCCAGTGGCGACCTGGTCAACTCTTCCCCGCTCGATCGTGCCCGGGTGGCAGGCGACATCCAGAAGCAGCTCGAGGCGCAGGCAATTCCCGACGTGAGCGTGAAGCAGACGGACCAGGGTGTCACCATTACGCTGGAGAACGTGAACTTCCCCCCGAACTCCGACCAGCTTCTCCCTGGCGAGCAGGACAAGCTGCGCCGCATCGCCGAGATACTAAAGAAGTACTCGGACCGCGACATCTCCATTGCCGGCTTCACCGCGCGAGCGCCGGGATACACCGAGAAAGACTACCAGACCCTCTCCGAGCAGAGGGCGAATGCGGCGGCGAACTTTCTCCTGTCCATCGGCGCGGTCACGGTGGAGAGGCTGACGGCGCGCGGCATGGGCGCAAGCTCACCCATCGGGGACAACTCCAACGAGGCAGGGATGCGGAAAAACCGCAGGGTCGAAATCACTATTCTGGAGAACTGAAAGTCGGAGCGAGGAGCTGCGGGCGATGCGCCCGAAACGATGACCACTTTGCCGTTGATCTATATCGATGAGCTCGCGTGAGACAATTCAGCGGTTCGGGAAGGATTTCGCCCGAGGAAGTTTTTGCCCGACCGCTTTGGTAGCAGACAAGCCCAGACTGGTTCCCCGCATGAGATTGCGCTTCGTAAAGTTCTGGATCTCCCGCAGAACCGGCAGCAATCCCTCGCCCAATCCCGTGAGCCTGTAGGCAACGGATTGCCTGTCGATGGTCGCTTCCTTCCGCTCGATCACGCCCGCGCCTTCCAGACGCTTGAGCCGGTTGGAGAGAGTGACCGAGTTCACATCACCAAGCGACCTCTGAAGCTCGGTAAAGCGGAGCTCGCGTGCGCGAAGAAAGTCGATAACGCGTAACGTGACATAGTCTCCGAGCAGCTTCAGGGCTTCCGCCTGGCAATGGTCTTCCGGGAACCGCTTTCTTCCCATGAGAATGAAAGATAGCACAAAAGGGATGAGAAATGTTGATTAAAGTATTTAAGTTGTTTATATTCCTTATCATGAACGGTTCTCATTCTATCTCAAGGAGAAGCTCATGAAAGCAGCACAGATCACGCAGTACGGGGAGGCGAGCGTCGTCGCGATCAAGCAAGACGTCCCGCGACCGCCCGCCGGCACCGCAAAAGTGCTCGTCGAGGTCCATGCCGCGAGCCTCAACCCGGCAGACTCATCCATCCGGATGGGCTACATGCACCAGATGATACCTCTTCACTTTCCCGCGACGCTGGGAATTGATATTGCCGGTGTCGTCGTCGAGGCGGATTCGGCAAGCAGCCCGCTCAAGACGGGGGACAGGGTCTTCGGCACGGCGTCAGTGATGGCCGGCGGCAGTGGTGCCTTCGCGGAATATGCCTCGGTGCCGGCCGGATTGCTGGCCAAAGCCCCGGCGAAGCTGAGTCTTGCGGAGGCCGCGGCGCTGCCGCTTGCCGGCGTGAGCGCGCTGCAGGGACTCGAGGCGTTGAAGTTGTCCAAAGGAAGCACGATCCTGATCCAGGGCGGCTCGGGCGGGATCGGCACGTTTGCCGTCCAGATGGCGAAGCGCTTGGGTGCCCGGGTTGTTGCAACCTGCCGCGGGTCGGTGATGGACTATGTGAAGGCCCTGGGCGCTGACCAGGTCATCGACTTTGAGAAAACAGTTCTCCCAGGGAACCTTCGGGATTGCGACGCCGTGTTCGACACAGTCGGCGGGGCTGCGTACAAGAGCTCGTTCGCCGTGCTGAAGAAGGGCGGTACCATCGTTTCGACGGCAGCGCAGCCGGATTCGGAGTCGGCCGCGAAGTACGGGGTGACTGCTCTCGGAATGATGACTGAAGTCACGACAGCGCGCCTTGATCGCCTTTCCCAGCTCGTTGCTGAAGGAACGGTGAAAGTTCACATCGACCGTGTTTTCCCCCTGGACGGCGTAAGAGATGCGTTCCTCGCTCGCGAAGCCGGC
The DNA here is from genome assembly GCA_049515615.1 of Spirochaetia bacterium. GTDB lineage: Bacteria > Spirochaetota > Spirochaetia > SZUA-6 > Fen-1364 > Fen-1364. The sequence continues at coordinate 8,196 of JBEKTX010000088.1, read as the reverse complement.
CACATGAAGGGCAAAATCGTGCTGCAGATCAGGGAGTAAGCTGGATATGCAGCCCTCTTCGAGCCCTGGTTATGCAGAATTCTGTCCGCGCTGGGCACAGAACCGGCCAGCTTGAAAAACGAATGCAGCCGCTCTCCGGGAGGCGAGAGTCAACATGAAACTTGCTGTCTTTGGCGCAACCGGTGCTACGGGCAGACAACTCATTGAGCGCGCGCTTGCCGCTGGAAACGACGTGGTTGCCTTTGCCCGCGACACATCAAAAATCGGCGCGAACAATCAACGCCTTACCATCGTGCAAGGCGAACTGACCGACACGGGGGCAATTGAGCGCGCAGTCAGCGGTGCGGACGCGGTAATCAGCGCGCTGGGCCCTCGCCCGCGGGAAGACATCAAGGACAAGCCGCTTGCTCGAGGGATGCAGAACATCATAGCGGCGATGCGGAAAACCAACGCGCGCCGCTTGATCATCTCATCCACCCCAAGCGCTGCTGACCCAAATGACTTGCCTGATTTCAAATTCAAGGTCCTGATGAGGATCGTTAAAACCATGATGCGCCCCGCATACGATGAAATCGTCAACGTCGCGCGCATCGTACGCGAATCCGGCACCGATTGGACCATCGTGCGCGTGTCTCTGCTGAACAATCACTCCGGGTCGGGGAGAATGAGAGCCGGCTATCTGGGCAGAAAACAGGTCGGGACCAGAATTTCACGCGCGGATCTGGCTGCGTTCATGCTCAAGCAGGTACAAGATACACATTGGCTGCAACAGGCGCCGGCTGTCAGCAATTGACCCTTCCATGAACACCGATGAGCGCGTTCGCCAACAACGTCCGCCTCAACGAGCCGGTCCCCCCGCCGGACTCATATCCCTATTGGCTGGCGAACCAGCACGACTGTGATGCGCCCGGCTACCCACTCGCGCTCGATAATCAGAATCTTCCCGACGAAGCTGTCGATTCCCATTGCCGCGCGTACCTGGGAGTTTTCCCAGGGAAGAACGTATTCGCGAATCCTGGCAAAGGCGGAGCCCAGGTCAGGAACGATCTTTTGGCTGCCGACGACCAGGATGACCTTTCCGCCCCCCGCCGCGTAGGGACCGAGCTGGCTCGCTGTCGCGGAAGCGGCAACCAGGATGCCGTCCTGCGTCAGCGCGCTGACGCTTCCCAGCATGAAGTCGGGGGCTGCAATAAGCTTGCGGATCTCCCGCATCTGTGTCTGCCGGTCCATTTTCAAGTAGACGTTTCTCAGGTAATTGTACTTGCCTTCCGCGGCGAGCTCTGATGTGACCCCGATGTCCAGGAGGGTCTTCGATTTTCCAGCGTGTACTTCGGCACCAGCCGGTATCCTGTCCAGGACGACCTCGCGCGCCCGGGATGCGTCAACAACGACGATCGCTTCCATGTTGTGCTCATTGAGCCGCACGGCGACCTGATCGAGAACCTCCGGGGATGCCGGCTCCGCGAAATGCGCCACTTCACCGCTCATATTCTTCACCTCCCGCGCGATCCTTGAAGATTCGAACACAAAGATCGATTGCTTAATAATATATAGTACTATATACTATTTAGTAACCTGGAGGCACGGTGTCTCCCGGCTGCAGCGGGGACAGAGGAGGAAAAATGCCTGACGTCACCTCAAGAGTGGAGCTGCAACGTCTGTTGTGGATTGGACCTTTGACGGTGATCACGGCCGTTGTGGGCGTGCTCATTGTTCGCGTTATCGGAGTCGCGCTTGTGCGCCCGTCGCCAGCCTTCCCGCACCTCGCCTGGCTCCCGCCGATAGTCTTCACAGCTTTTCTTGTAATATGCGCAGTTCTCGTGTTCGCTCTGGTCGCACGTTTCTCGAAACGCCCCTACAGGATCTACTTCGTTATTTCTGTGGTCGTCCTGGTGCTTTCTTTTGTTCCTGACGCGGCAGAACCAATCTACGCTTTGGTGCCGGGTGCAAACTGGCCGAACGCCATTTTACTCATGATTCTGCATGTCGTGGCGTGGGGGATCACTGTCAGCATGCTCTTCCGTTTGACCCGAGGGCAGTCTCAGTAAGCGGAGCCACCTCACGGCCGTGCGCTGTGTTCTCGTCCAGCGCCGTGATACCATGCGGATGCTTGCCCGGAGGCAAAGTGGCTGGTTTCGCCTTTCTCGCTGACTTCATTGTCGGGGTCCATTTCTGCTACGTCATGTTCACTGTGGGAGGCGAGATTGTCATTCTTCTTGGCGGCCTGTTTCGCTGGCGCTGGGTTCGCATTCTGAGCTTCCGAATCATTCACTTGGCTTCCGTCGCGTTGGTGGCCCTGGAAGCTCTGGTGGGGGCCCAATGCCCACTGACGATATGGGAATACCGGCTGCGCATGATGGCGGGCCAGGGTAGTAACGCGCAGATCTCATTCATCGCGCGCCTGGTGCGAAGCGTGATTTTCTACGATTTGCCCGCCTGGGTTTTCCTCGCCGCCTACGTGGGCTTTGCCCTCCTGGTGGGACTCACTTTCATCCTCTTGGCCCCGCAAAGAAGGCCTCCCTCGCAGGGGGCGAGGAACGAACCCCGGGTCTCTTTGAAACGTTGAGCTCTGCTGGCGTTTCCGAGCTCGATGCGTCATTATAGGGGCATGAAAAAAATCCTTTGCGCCCTTGTCCTCGTTTTGACTTCGCTCCCTCCATCGCTTTTCGCCGAAACCGCGTACGACCTCGCCTCTCAAGCCTGGGAGAAGGCCGAGGCCGGCGACTTCAAGGCCGCTTTCGCTCTTTACGAGCGGGCCGTGGCCATCGATCCGAAACGCGAGGCCACGTACCTGGACTATGGTTGGCATCTTTTCATGTCCGGGGATCCGAAAAAGGCCGTGGAGAAAACGCTGGCCGGATATGCCCTGGCGAAAACCGACTGGCAATTCCCCGCCCGGCTTGCCATGTATTCCTTCGCATCAGGCGACTCGAAGTCGGGGGAAAAGTGGCACGCCGCGATGGCTCTGCTCGATCCCCCCGTGTACGAGGTTATCAAGCAGCTTCGGCAGGAGATGGAACCGGAGTCAAAGCTATTCGCGTCCCCGTCCTTGTGTACCGCGGCCGCGGCTTCGGCGAGGGCGGCAATGCTCCCGCGACATCCTGATTTCGATGCTTTGGCTCAACTCTTTGACATCGGGTGGGAAGGCATAAATGTGGCGGATACTGCGTGGAAGGACGGTAAGTACGACGCTGCCTTCACCGGTTACTCGGCGATCATTGAGCTCTGGCAACCATTCGGCGATACGGAAATCCTTGCGAACTTGTACTTTTTCGCGGGCGCGTGCCTGAATCTCGAGAACAAGCACGCGGAAGGCCTGAAATCGATCACGCAGGGACTCACCGTCATGGAGCGCCTCAAGCTTTCCGGAGGAGAAAGCGAGGCGATGGGACATTTCCACGCCGGGCAGTGCTGTTTCTGGCTCGGCCGCTTCGATGAGGCGGTCACGCACTTGAAGGAGGCCGCCGCCCTGTACGAGATGCTGGGCGAACATGATTCCATGGCGTACGCATATGACTACGCCTCCATAGCCGCGATCGACGCAGGGGATTTAAGGCAAGCGGCTGCTTTCGCCCTCTACACCTTGAAGCGGATCGATTCTTCGGACATGCCCCTGGAAACCGCCGCGGCGAACGTCGATCTGGCAGAGTTCTATGTCCTGGCAGGCCAGATTGACAAGGCGAATGCCTGTTTGAAGACCGCGGAAAAACTTTACAAGGATGAAAAGGACCCGGGAGGATCGGCGCGCGCGGCCGTCGGTCGGGCCATGGCTGCCGCCATGGGCGGCGACAGGCTGAAGGGAGCGGCCATGGCCGCTGCCGCCGCGCCAATCCTCGCGAAAAATGGATTGGACATCCCCGCCGTCCGGACCTACCTTGTCGCTTTCTTCTTCTCCATTGGGTCCATGGATATGCACTCCCTCATTCGCAATTTCAACAAGCTCGCGCCGGAGGACAAGGCGGCGCAAATCGAAGCACTCAAGCAAGCCAGAGGCTACGCGGAAGCGGGGCTTGAAATCATCAACCGGCACGGCGGTGGTTCCCAGGCCGGCCTGTTCCTCATGGGCATGGCCTTGTCCTGGCAGGCGGAAAACCGGTATGACACGGCGCTCCCGCTGTGGAAAAAGGCCGTTGCGTTTTACGAGAACAGGCCGGAACGCAGGACCGAGTATCTGGGAACCCTTGAAGGACTCGGGGCCTGTCAGGAAGGACTCGAGGATTGGAAAGCGGCGGCCGACTCTTACCGTGCCCTGGTTGCCCTCTACGCGGACGCCCCCGCGGATGCCGCTCGGCAGCAATTGTCGCTGGGCCGAATGCTGGAGGAGGAGGGAGAATTCGCCGATGCGGAGAAAGAACTGTCAGGGGCCCTGACGGCACTGGATAATAGCAAGGACGCAGCACCAGCCGCCGAGGCCGAGTACGAAATCGCCAAGACAGATACTGCGCTCCTGCGGACCGCTGACGCCGAAAGCCGGTTTTCAAGCTGTCTCAAACGGTATCATGCCGCCGGGGACCCTGCCGGTGAAGGTACGGCCCGTCAATTCTTCGCCGATGCCTTGATGGATTGGGGTCGATTCCAGGACGCCTTGGAGCAACTGAAGGCCGCGGAGACGCTTTATGAGGTTTCCGACCAGCGGTATGCGCTCCTCCAGTCAAGCCTGGGCAGCGTTTACGCTCACATCGGTGACGCGGAGCACGCCCTGGAGGCCGCCAATCGCGCGGTCGAGCTGTGCACAAGGTACGGCCACACCAATCTGATGGGAACGGCCCTGCTTGGTCAGGGAAAGCAATACCAGGACATGGGATGGCATGATCGTGCAATCGAGTCCTATCAGAAAGCCCTGGCCCTGGCTGAACAGGACAAGGACTCGCGCGCTGAGACAATCCTCTACAACAATCTCAGCCAGGCTTATCGCTCCGTGGGAAAATACGACGATGCCGCCCGCTGCCTCCAGCTCTACATGGAATCCGCGAAAAATGCGAACGACAAAAAGCTCATTGCCGACACCTTGAACAGCGCCGCGGCCACCATATTCTCCATGGCCGAGGTGCAGAATACCGTGCTAAAAGTCGTTGATATGGTGGTCAATCTTTACGACCAGGCGCTTGTGTCCGCCCGAGATCAAGGGGACACGTTGTTAACGGCAGATATTCAGCATAATAAGGCGTATGCCAACATGGTCGCGGGTCGGTATGACCAGGCCATTGCCGGATTCGGCGAATCCGTCGCAGCATTTGACGCGATTCGATCCAACCTGAAGGGAGAGGCGCGTCGCAGCTTCCTTTCGAAGGCCATCTTTTCCTACCACTACCTCGTCATGACCCTCATCATGGCCGGACAATACCGGCCGGCCCTCGAGTCCCTGGAAGCTGCCACAGGGCTCTATTTCAGCGAATCCCTTGGCGACACATCAGCTCCTCTCAAGTCGGATGCACTGACCACGGCCGTCAAGTCCTTGCCCGCCGATACCGCCGTCCTCATTCTTGTACCGGTCCAGGGAAGGAATGAAGCCACCGTAATGATGGGGATCGTCGCTACCGGCACGACGGTCCGCGGGGCAATGCTGGACCTGAACACGTTTGTGGAACAATTTCAGGATTTGAACCCGCAACAGGTAGACCGGGCGATCACGTCGACGCGCGGTTTGACGATCGTGCGGAAGGAAATTGCGCAATCGGCCAAGACAACAGCCAGGACACGCGATTATGTCGATTTCGAGGATATCGTCACCGTCTATCGCTCGTTGCTTTCAAACCCGCAGAGCGATCTGAGCGAGCTTCAGAAGATGTCCCAGAAACTCTACGCGTTTCTCCTGGCCCCCTGGGACAAGGAGCTGGCGGGGGTCAAGAACCTGGTGATCATACCCAACGGCGTGCTGGCTTTTCTCCCGTTCGAGACCCTGAGAGGACCTGATGGGCGTTATCTCGTCGAGCGCTGCGACGTCCGCTACGTGCAATCTCTGCGGGTCCTTGAATACCTGCGGTCCCGGACGCACCCGGCCAATCGGAAGCCGATGCTGGCGCTGGGCGGCGCTGATTACGCGTTCAAGGGACCCGATGTGGATCGTGCTGCATCGGACGACCAGATCCTCGCGGTGTCCAGCCTTGCGCGGCGTCTGATGGAAGCAGGCAAGGATCTGCGGGAAACGTACGCGGCCCTCGGCATCCGGGCATGGCCGCCGCTGCCGGGGACGATGGCTGAGGTCAAGAACCTTGCCGCAACGTACAAAAACGCCGAAATCGTGACGGGCAAAGCGGTCAACGAGCGATACATCGATAGCCGATCAGACTCAGGCGAGCTGCGGGCATACAAGGTGATCCACATCGCCGGCCACGGGGTTGTCGTGCCCGAGGCACCGGAGCTCTCCGCGCTGGTCCTGTCGCAAGCCCCGGGAGACGGCTCCTCGATGGACGGATATCTGACGGTCTCCGAGGTGGCGCGGCTCCACCTCTCCGCGGACTTCGTGAACCTTTCCGCCTGCGAGACCGGGCTGGGGCGCGTCTACCAGGGCGAGGGTGTGGCCGGCCTAGCGCAATCTTTCCTGATCGCCGGAGCCGACGCGGTCTCCGTTTCCTTGTGGCAGGTCGCGGACAAGTCCACCGCCGACTTCATGACCGGCTTCTATTCTCTGGTGAACGCCAAGGGAATGTCGTATTCCGCGGCCATGATGGAAATGAAAAGGACTTTCATCAAGAAGCCGGAATACCGGCATCCTTTCTATTGGGCTCCGTTTGTGTATTACGGCAGATAGCCCGTTATAGCTCGTCTCACGTGTTGTTAATGTGAGTCCAGTTCATGACCCGATTTCTGCAGGTGAAGGGAGGCAGGGTGATGTGGCGGCAGGTCGTGCCGCAGCGAAGAAAGTTGGGAGGCCGGGGAGTCTAGGAGCCGATGCCGATGTCAAAGTGAGAGCCACATGGAAACGCCAGTTTTCTAGTGGTTTCCTTTTTGTTCTGCCCGGAAGAGGACTTGAACCTCCATGCCTTTGCGAGCACTAGACCCTGAAGATGGCGGGCATCTTCGTTCCTGCGTGTCTCACCGTTTCTCTCAACGTCGCGTTATTGCTCTGCGTGTTCGTGCTCAGAGTTACAGTTGCTGCGCTGTGCGCCACTTGTAGAGTTCGATCCAAACTCACATTGGGGGCAGCTCAACTCTGACAGGGCGTCGCCAGAGTCCGCCCCTACTTGGCGACCGCCTTTAACTTCTTCAGGGCCGCCTCGCCATAGTACTTGCAAGCACCCTTCGCCGCGTCTTCCTTGACCTTGAGCTCGTCGAGAAGTTTCTTCACCTTGCCAGCGGAAATTCCGAGCGCCTCGGCAAGCTTGCCCGTGGTGTACAGTTGTCCTGCCATGGGTTCCTCCTTGTGATGCGCGATCTTTTTTAAGTTTAAGGCATTCCGACTAGCGGGGCAAGCTTGATACGGCGCTGCGAGCAGCACCGTGAAGCCAGGGTACGGACGTAGGGCTTCCCGCACCGTGGCCATCGTGAACATCCTTATTCGGCGCATCGAAAAGGTCCACCTGCGGAGTGACGGCTGGCTTCATATTGACGCATAGGGTCTCCATTCCTGAGGGAAGAAGGCTTGCCCTCAGGGATTCGGCGTCTCGACGCTCCCTAAAAGCGCAGAGCGACTCAGACGGCGTTGAACTTCACTTTCACGTTCTTGCCAAAATGCGAGAGGCTGTCCAGTCCCGTGATCACTCGGCCGATCGATATGACTGGTGACGCAGCCCTCGGACGGCGCCCACACGTGGTTCGCGTGACGTATCAACAGCTTCGTCTCATCCTTCTTGACCACCATGTTGCGATAGGGCTACAAGCAATTGCAGTTGGGAGGCAATGAAGCCATGAGACCTATTGAAGGAAAGACGGTAGTGATAACTGGCCCCACTTCCGGAATCGGAAAGGAGATCGCAATCGGGCTTGCAGCGCTCGGAGCGAACCTTGTGTTGGGCTGCAGAGACACCGCCGCAGGTGAACAAATGGCAAGCGAGCTCGGCCGGGCCTCTGAAGCGCTCCCTATCGATGTGGTTCAGGTGGATCTCGCGAGTCGAAAGTCGATCGAGGAGTTTGCACGACAGATCCTCGAACGGCACGCCCGGCTTGATGTGCTCATTAATAACGCCGCGGTGAGCCGCGGATCTCAGCCATGGGCAAAGAACGCAGACGGGATCGAACTGACCTTTGCAACGAATG
>JBEKTX010000087.1:0-13039 GCA_049515615.1 Spirochaetia bacterium | reverse complement strand
GCTGAACAGCGCATCCACCTCAGGGGTGCAGAAATCTTCTGGGGCCAGAGTGACGTGGTGCCCGCCCACGACGACCTGCGAAGAAGGCAGGACCTGTTCGATCTCGCGCAAGACTGCAATGGCAGACCTGACAAATATCGTGTTGTTGACCGTTACGCCCACCAGCCGGGGCATGAAGGAAAGGAGGGCTCGGCGCAGCGCGTCGTGGCCTTCGAGACGCAGGTCGAGGATCCGCACGGCATGTTCCGGCACCGTGGCAGCCAGCACTTCCAGGGCCAGGGGCTCCAGGTTCACCGGAGCCAGTGCCATTGGGCTCTTGGGCGGATGGATCAACAGGATTCTCATTCTCGCTTTCCGACCGCGCGGCGGAACGGCGTCTTGCGCCTTGGAGGAGTGCTCGAGGCGAGCAATTCCTCCTTCTTGTAGAAGATAAGCGCGCGCAATCCCGCTTCTGCCTGGTCGGTTTTCGAAAGGTAGTGCTTCAGCTGCCCGCGAAAGGACTTCGTCACATACAGGGCGCGATAGCCTGCCATCATCTGATCCAGCCACCGTTTCGTGGCCTCGGCGTCTGGTTCCTTGTATCGGCCGGCAAACATGATTTCCGAAAGCGGCAGCTTGGGCGGCATCCCCTTTGGCTGTGCCGCGGGGTAGCCGAATACGATCGTCAAGATGGGAAACACTCCATCAGGCAGACGGAGCTTTTCCTTGAGATAGTGGGCGTCGCAGAACCCGCTCTTCCCTGTTTCCGAAAGCATGACCGAGGCGACGCCGCACGCCTCCGCGGCGACATTCATCGCATAGGCGGCGATGCTGGCGTTCGTCACTCCGAGGGTGTACTCGACGAGCGGTTTGAACGGAAACTCGTCGAGGGCCAGCCGCACCCGGTGAAGGTCCCCCAAGATGATGACTGCCCTGTTCCCCTTGAATGGCACGGGCTTGTCAAAGGTCCTCCTCCAGGATGCCTGGTCGAAAACGCCGAAGGACCAGGACTGGAGGTTGACGGCGCACGGCGCCAGGCGCCCTGCTTCCAGGATCACGCGAAACACATCGTCCGGAATATCCCGCTTTTGGAAGCTGCGCACAGACCGCCGATTGAAAAGGACTTTGAGCAGCGGGTTGTCGGCCAGCGACTCCGGAATCTCGACCTTCCCGTCCAACAGGCCCTTGAGGGCACTGATGAACCGAATCGGGTTCAGGGACTTCATGCTTTGTTCGCCGCCGGGGCTTCCTCGCGACGCTCGCGATCCCCATAGTGCGCGATCGCGGTCATGAGCTTGCCGTAGCGCCTGTACTCGTCCAGACGGCACGAACTGACCAGATTGCCGTTCCACACGCAGGCGTCAGGGCAGCCCTCGCACATGCACGACATTCCATTCTCCATCATGTCGGGGGGCTGATTGATCCCGATGCTCTGGAAGCTGATCTGCCGGAACCAGGTGAGCGGGTTGAGGAGCCCCTTGAGGATGCTCCGTCGAGCGCTTCGCATCTTCTTCTCCCCGATAAGGGCGGTGAGGAGAATGGCGATCCGGGGAGCCCGGCGGCCCCTGAGGTACATGAAGTATCTGCCCGAAAACCAATGATGGCCGATCTGCAGCAGTTCCATGCACCGGGGGCCGAGCGATCCATGAAGCTTTCCGTTCCGCTCCAAGATGAAGACCTGACCCCACCACTTGTATTGCCTGACGTCCCCCGTGCCCCCGAGGTATGCGCACGGCTCGAAGACGCTCCCGAAGCGATCCTTGATCAGGTTATAGACGTCCACGGCGGTGATATCGATCTGCTGGTAGTCGTCCGTGTAGCCGAAGCTCTCGCTGAGGTCGATGGCTCCCCGTTCTTCCTCAACGTCCCACGTCACGTTCCTGCCCAGGGGAATACCGCGGTAGGTGATGAAATCCAACCCGGAAACCTTCTCCACGTTCTTGTGCGCCCACGAGATGATGTCCGGGATATGCGTGAAGTTCTCGTGATAGATGGTCGAGTTGAAGACAAGGTGAAGCTTTCCCTTTCCCACCGTGTAGAGAAGGTCGGCAATCTGCTGCCGCCGTGGCATGAGCTCGAGCTCCGAAGATGCCTTGGGCTCGTTGGGTCTTTCTTGAACCATGTCGACGTGACAGGTGAAACCATAGATCCCCGCGTCCCGGAGCTCACGAACAAGCTTTTCGGTCATTGCCTGGGTGTTGGTGATGATGTTGGCTTTCAGCCCGCGGCCGGAAATGTATTCGACGAGCTTGACGATATCGGGGTAGATGAGCGGCTCGCCTCCGGCAATGCAGACCATGTCAATGTTCCGGTTCTTGATGCAGAAATCGACCTCTTCCTTCAAGACAGCGAGCGGCCGGTGGCCTTCCATGTGCGAGCGATAACAGCCCTTGCAGTGGATATTGCACAGATCGGTGATTTCCAGCCACTGCACAGGATTGTCGTTGCTCGACCACGGCCATCGATAGTACTCCGACTTTGCCGGCCAATTATCCGTATTGTAGAATCCCACTTTTCCCTCCTTGCTCGAGGCTCTCCTTCGAAGTCTGCATTCCGTCCGCGCTCGGCGTCCTGTTGTTCCGCGATCGCACGGGGGGACGCCTACTCCCGCAGCTCCAGGTCTTCCTCCATCCGGCTGATGATATTCTCTCTTTCCTCCACCCGGCTCTTTTCGAGGAGCTTGCTGGTATTGTCGATGAATTCGTTCGCCAGCCTCTCGTATTCAACCTTCCACGCCTTGCGCTGCATGGCCTTGTATTCGTTCCAGCTCGCGGCAAGCGCCGGATTCTCCAGCACGCTATTCTCGATCGCCACGAGGTTTTGCTTCTTTCTCTTGTCCGAGTCGTCCATCGTCGTCTTGTTGTCGAGCTCGACCATGCCCTCGTAGAGCGCCTTGAACAGCGCCACCTCTCTTCCATCCAGGTCTGCCCTGAAGTCATAGTTCTTTCTGAGCAGAAGCGTGGCGAGGGCTCGGCTGAAATCGCCGCCGAAGTCCTCGTAGACGCTCTTTGCCAGGCCGGCGGTCACGGCCGCGCTGAAATTCGAATACAGTTCGTCGATCAGAGCGATGCTGGAGGCGATCTCTGCCGGATTCACCAGGATGCTTAATAGAGTCTGGCGAATTTTTCCGTTTCCGGTTGTGGTGAGCTCCTCCACAATGAACGCTGCAAACTCCTTGTCGTAGCTTGAACGAAGGGAGGTCAACAGCAGGAGCTTCTCCTTTTCATCCTTCTCGGCCTTGTATTTCCCGATCAGTTCCCTTCTCAGGACGGTGTTCCGGTTCGCGTCCACAAGGCCATACGCCGCCCGCGAAACGAGCCAGGAGGGGCTGGCGAGGAATGAACGGATGTATTTCTCCCCTGCCACGGCGTCGAGCGAACAGAGGGAGTTCAGCGCCGAAACGAGCTCGAAGTCAAGGAAGTTGTCTCCGCTCTTGACGGCGAGGAGCAGCCGAACGAGCTCGTCTTTCTTGTCATAGCCGCCTCCCATCAGCTTGATGAAATGCACCGAGGCCAGCCTGACCTTGAGGCTTGCTGCCTGCAGTGTCTTCCGGATGCCGGCATAGACGGATTTCGCCGTCTCGTAGTCCTTCAGCTTTTCTTCATGATTCCCGGAACCATCGGTTGGAGCACCTTCTGTCAAGGTGCGTCCCACGGTGTTCGCGTTGGACGCAAGGTTGCAGATGGCGTTGTAGACCTGATCGGGATCCTTCGCGTCGAGCAGGGCCAGGTAATCCCTTGTCCCGTAGCCGGGAATGGAAATGCAGGCGTATCGTTCCGCCGAATCGTCATCACAGGAGATTGCAAGCAGGCAAAGCATCAGGGCCAGGAAGGGAAGCAGGACAAACTTCGTTTTCATGAGCACCTCGATCCAGGCATCGGGCGGACGTGCCGTCCCCATGCCCGTCGATGCGCCCATTCTATCATGAAAATGCTGGTGATAGTGCGGAAATCCGCCGCAGTGAATCCAGGCTCTGGACAACAAAAAAGCCCGCTTCATGCGGGCTCTTTTTAGAGCGAGCGAGGAGAATCGAACTCCCGACTCCAGCTTGGGAAGCTGGGGTAATGCCATTTTACGACGCTCGCTTGAACGAGCCAGAATGTAGCAGTGCGCCGAGGATCTGTCAAGAATCAGGGCGCCCGAAAGCGGGTTGGGACTGGTCAAAAATGTATGGCAGTCGCTTTCTCGCGTGCCACTTCCTGGTCCAGCACGTAAAGCACGAGATCGCTGCCTTCGGGCACGATGTAAGGGACGGCGAGCGGACCGCCGGGGTGCTTCATGGAAAGAATTTCCTTCGGCATCGAGTCCGAGACGAGGACCAGCCGGATGTTCACGGCGATGGCCTCCGGGGGAAGGGAGAACTTGAACAGGCCGAATACGTTGTCCTTGCCCACATTCGCCGGCGCGCTCATCGTGAGTTGGATCACCTGGCCGTAGTCCGCCTGTGACCCCTTCGGGGGATTCTGGGAAATCACCGCCCCCGGGTTGGTCCCCTTTGCCGAAGCCTTTACGTCAAACGCGAAGGGAATGTTGTCACGCGTGAGCTCCTGGATTGCTTCCTCGAAGCTCTTCCCGACGTAGTCCCCCACGGTGACCATTGACACCGCGCCCTGCTCCTGGCTCACCACAAGCTCCAACGAGGCCACGCCCGTGATCTTCGTGTTCGGGGCGGGGCTCTGCGCAAGCACTTTTCCCGACGGCACGCCGGGCCTGTACTGGTAGATTATCGGGGTCTTGATGATGATGTTCGGGCTGTGGGAGGCAAACATCGTCTGCAGGTGGACCTTCACGTCTTCCAGGCTCATGCCGATATAGTTCTCCACCTTGTCGATGATCGGGCCCTTGCTGATGCGGAGGATGACGCGCTTGCCGGCCTTCACCAGCGTACCCGGCGCGGGGCGCTGCGACAGGACGATGTCTTTTTCCGTGTCCGAGTACTGAACCTGGACGTCGGCGTACAGCTCCTTTCCCTGCAGGTCCATGAGCGCGTCCAGGACATCTTTGCCCTGCAGGTTGGGCACCAGTGTTTCCGGCTGGCCTCTCACGGCTATGCCAAAGGTGATGCCGCCAATGATCAGCATCAGCCCGATGATCCCCACGAACAGGAACACGGAGAGCTTCAGGCTTCGCAGATCCGGTGAGTCCTCCTCGTGCGGCAGGATCCTCCTCGCGAGATCACGAGTCCACTCGAACGCGGCTTCCAGCCAGCCCTGCACATTCCAGAAGAAGTCTCTCATATGTCCCCTGCTTACGCCCCCAAGCGGGTTCCGACGATCGCGGGATGACCGTTAAGAAAAGACCGCCAATCCAGCGGTTTCTTGAACTGCAGTTGGAGGCGTTCAACGGCAAGAACGCCGCGGCCGCAACGGATGAGCAGCCCATGGTCCCTTTCGGCGGCGAGCACGTCACCGGGCACCGTGAACCGCTCCTGGCGGCGTAATCCGCTTGATATTTCTGGGGCGAGGGTATCCGGATACACGTGGGATTTCAAGAGCAGGAGCGTTTCTCCGGCGAGGCGCGTCGACGCCCGGGGCCAGGGATCGTAAGCGCGCACCATCCTTTCGATTTCCTCGGCGGGTTTCTCCCACTGAACGACGCCGTCTTCCTTCTGGATGGTCCGGCAATAGGTGGCTGCTGTTTCCTCCTGGGCGCGCGCCGCCGGCTGCGTCCCGCCCGCAAGGTCGGCGAGGATGCCTGCAAGAAGCTCCGCGCCGAGGACGGCAAGAACCTCCGAGAGAGAGGCCGTGGTCTCATCGCCCTTCAATTGAACGCGCTCCTGAGCGAGGATGTCACCTGTGTCGAATTTGCGGGCGACTTTCTGGATGGTGACGCCTGTCTCGAGGTCACCCGCAAGGATGGCCGCCGCGATTGGTGAGGGCCCCCTGAATCTGGGCAGGAGAGACGGGTGCACATTGATCCCACCCTGAGGGAAGAGGGCAAGGAGAGGCTGGCGGAATATCTTGCCGTAAGCGGCCACGACCAGGACATCCGGTGCAAGCGACTTCACCTGGTCCAGGAAAGCCTCATCGAGCTTCTCGGGCGCCAGCACTTGAAGGCCGAGCCGCGCCGCAGCCTCTTTCACGGGAGAGCGCACCCGTGAGCGGCCCCGGCCGGCCGGTTTGTCCGGGCCGGTGAGCACGCCGACGACCTCATGAGCATGAGCTGCCTTCATGAGGGACGGCACCGCCAGCGCCGGCGTGCCCGCGAAGAGGATGCGCATCAGGCCTCTACTTTTTCCCCGTATTCGACAAGGAGGCGCTGCCTTTTTTTGTTATCAATCCGGTCAAGGAATACAATGCCGTTGAGATGGTCGTACTCGTGCTGGATGACGCGCCCGATGTACCCGTCCACCGTCAAGGTGAAGGGACGCGCCTTCAGATTCCACGCCTGAACGCGGACGGAGGACGGGCGGATCACGTCGGTGAAGATTCCGGGGACGCTGAGGCAGCCCTCCTCAAAGGGCTCCATCTCGATTGAAGTCTCGAGGATGTCGGGGTTGATGAACACCCGGGGGGAATCGCCGGGGACCCGGGTGATGAAAAGACGCAAAAGCTTGCCAACCTGCACGCCGGCGAGGCCCACTCCCTTGCCCCTGTCCATGGCCTCGAACATCTCGGACACAAGAGTCTGGATGTCCCCGTTGATGTCGGGGACGACGACGGAGTGCTTCTTGAGCTGCTGATCCGGCCACTTGATGATATCCAGCATCGCCCTTTCCTGTCTGAATGTAATAGTAGCGAAATCACGATTGTGCGCCAAGTCTTGCGCCTGCAGCGCCTCCTACAGCAGGGCCTGCGGGTCCACGTCCACCTCGATGTAGACCCCTGCCGGCGGCCGATGCTCCTCCAGAACCGCGCTTACCCGCGCGTGAGCCTCCAGGAACCTCGTCGTGCGCACGATGCAGTGGTAGCGGTAGTTGCCGGCAATCCTTGCCAGCGGAGCCTCGACGGGCCCCAGCACTTCCCCGGCGCCCGCGAGCCGTTCCGTGATCGCACGCGTGAGCGCGGCGCAGGCCTCCATCACCTTCTGGCGGCTCCTGCCGCGGACCACCAGCCGCACGAGCCTCGAGAATGGCGGGAAGCCGAGCTGGCGCCTTACATCCAGCTCGCTCGAATAGAACTCCTCCAGCCGGCCCTCCCGGGCCATCCGGATCGCCGCGGCACCGGGCCTCCAGGTCTGAATGAGCACCCGCCCATCCGGGATGGACCTCCCCGCCCTGCCCGACACCTGCACGAGCAGGCTGAATGTTCTCTCCGCTGCCCTGAAATCCGGAAGCTGGAATCCCGTGTCGGCATTGACGATCCCTACCAGCTTGACGCCGGGGAAGTTCAAGCCCTTTGCCACCATCTGCGTGCCGACCAGCACATGGATGTGTCCATCCCGGAAATCGGCGAGCGCCTGGCGCAGGACTTTCTTCTTCTTGACCGCGTCCGTGTCGATTCGCCGCACGACCATCCGGGGGAAATGACGCTGCAGCTCCTCCTCGATGCCTTCCGTGCCGTACCCCGAGTAGCCGACGTCCAGGGAGCCGCACCGCGGGCACACTGCGATCGGCACGGCGGAGCGGCCGCAGTAGTGGCAGATCATCCGCTCGCGCTCCTTGTGGTATGTGAGGGCAACCGAGCAGTGCGAGCAGGTCATTTCGTACCCGCACGAGCGGCAGTGGAAGAGGTAGGAATATCCCCGGCGGTTCAGGAAGAGGATCGACTGGCGGCCTTCCGCATGCGTCTTCCCGATCTCGTCGATGAGCGGTCCGGACAGCGGGCCCCGCTGGTGCCGCATGTCGATCACTTCGACGGACGGCATCGCACCGCCGCTCAGCCGCTCAGGGAGCCGCAATGCCGTGATGGTCCCCTCCCGCATGTGGTGCCAGGCCTACAGGGACGGAGTGGCGCTCCCCATCAGCAGCACGGCGCTCTCCTGGGAGGCGCGGTACATGGCCACCTGCCGTGCGTGGTAGCGGGGGGTCGTGCCGGATTTGTACGAGCCCTCGTGCTCCTCGTCGATCGCGATCATGCCCAGGTTGGGAAAGGGCGCAAAGATCGCGCTTCGCGCCCCTATGACGAGGTCCACCTTCCCCTCCAGAACGCGCACCCATTCGGTCAGTCTCTGGGAAGGCGTGAGCGATGAGTGCAGAATGGCGAGCCGATCCTTGAAGTGTGCCCGGAAAATCCTGACAACCTGGTGCGTGAGAGAGATTTCCGGCACCAGGTAGATGACTCCCCTGCCGCGGGTGACCACCTCCTGCGCCACTTTCATGAAGACGTCCGTCTTTCCTGAGCCTGTGACGCCGAAAAGGTAGAACGAGCCCGATCCCCGTTCGACGATGCTGCGGATGGCCGTGCTCTGCTGTTCGGCGAGCGCATAGTCCCGAGTCTCATCGTCCAACGGGAGCTCCTCGGTCTCCGATTCGCGCCGGCCCCCGGGGATCATCGCCGAGAGAGATTCCCCCAGCGAGCACATGTACATCCGCGCCATCCAGCGCGCAAGGGAGAGCACGCGCTCGTCGAAAACGGGGCGGAAGTCGATGACCCTCCCCACCTCTTTGATCGAGGCCACACCCTCCGGCGGAGAGTCGCGCTCCGCCACGACGAGGCCGGTCAGCTTTCGCGCGCCGAAAGGCGCCGAGACACGGAAGCCCACGGCGGCGGTGCTGCCTGCGGGGAGCGCATAGGTGAAGCTCTTTCGAACGGGGAGATTGAATACGATCTCGGCGTATCTGCTCATTGCGCGAGCAGACGCTGGAGGAGCTGCAGATCCTCCCAGACCGGCTTTCGCAGGGCGGCCTTGTCCCTGAGCACCGCGCTGGGGTGGTAGGTCACGACCACCGGGATGCCGCGCCGCTGGTGCACTTTCCCGCGAAGCGCGCCGAGGCTGGACGTCGTGCCCAGCAGCGTCTGGGCGGCGATCCGCCCGAGGCAGCAGATGACCTTTGGCCTGATCGCCGCTATCTGGCGTTCCAGGTACGGAAGACACGCGCCGATTTCATCGGGGTGCGGCTCCCTGTTTTGGGGTGGGCGGCACTTCACGCAGTTTGCGATGAAACACTGCGACCGTGAGAGACCAATCGGATTCAGCCACGTGTCCAGATATTGGCCGGCTGCGCCGACGAACGGCCGGCCCGTACGGTCTTCCTCGGCACCGGGGCCCTCGCCCACGAAAAGCACGGGGGGATCCAGCGCCCCTTCCCCGGGCACAGTCACGGTCCGGTTTGCCGACAGCCCGCACTTCACGCATGGGGCGACCTCCGCAGCGATGGCCGCGAGCATGGCTGAACGATCTTCGGCCGCTGATGCGCCGCCCGCCAGGCGAACAATCGGCTCGCCGGGCTCGGGAGCCTGCGGCTCCTGGACAGGTTCCGACTTCTGGAGAGGCTCCGACTCCTGGAGAGGCTCCGGCCCCCGGCCAGGCGCCGCCTCGTCAATCTCCAGCTCCGGGTGCGTCCGGGAAAAGCCTGTCGCCAGCCAGTCCTCCAGGAGGTTCAACGTCTTCCAGAAGCTCTTCCGCAACCGTGCATCCGGCGTCATATACCACCCTTTCAAGGAACAGCCCTCTCGCGGGAGCCGTCCCCCCCGCGTTCGACCTCGAACCGGCAGCCATGATGAGAAGCAGCTCCCGGGCGCCCAGACCCTGCTCCTCCAGCATGAACAGGGTCCCGATGATCGTGCGCACCATTTTCCAGAGAAACGATGAGGCGGCAATCGTGTAGACCAGCGTCTCTCCCTCCCGGTGAAAGGCGGAGACATCCACGCGCCGCAGCTTGGAGAAATTTGCATCGCCCTCCGCCGAGAAGCACGTGAAATCATGCTCCCCGACCAGGACCGCCGCCATCTCATTGAGCCGCCGCAGGTCGGGGTTTCGGCGGAGCCAGTGGCGGAAGTTTCTCAATTGCGGCAGGAGCACGGCACCGCACACCGTGTAGTAGCGGTAGACGCGAAGCCGGGCGGACCTGCGCGCGTGAAACGAGGCATCGACGGCATCGCTGGAGAGGACCCGCACGTCCCGCGGGAGATATGCATTGACGGCATCGCGGAACCTGCTTCCACGGATGGAATCGATGTCCGTGTGGAAGTTCGCCACCTGCCCTGTTGCGTGAACCCCCGAATCGGTCCTGCCCGCGGCCAGAACGTGCACGGGATGCCCATGCATGCGCAAGAGGCCCTCCTGCATTACGCCCTGGACGGTCCTTCCCTGTTTCTGAAGCTGCCACCCCAGGAAATCGGTGCCGTCATAGGCGAGTGTGAGCCTGATATTCCGTTCCGCCATTGCGCGTTCGCGACCGCGTCCGCCTACGAAGCGTCGGCGGACTCCCCGGCGCCGCCCGGCTGAAGCCGCTGGATCTCTTCGCCCATCTGTTCGTAGACTTCCTTGGCGTTATCCAGGATTGCCGCAGGCCGGTTCTTGGAGGATTTGCCAACCCCGAAGATCTTGGCCATCATGCGCCGGGCGTACTGGAGGCCGGCGACCCGCCGCTGGGGATCCGCGGTGGTGCCATACTTGAAGTCGAGGTAAGCGGCGAGATAGATCACGCCGTAGTAGCCGTAGTTCTTGTCCAGGTCAGGGCCGAAGGCAAGAGCCGCGTCGAATGGCTCCTGCCCCGCGCTTTCCCGGTCCAGGGCGAGCCGGTAATAAAAGTGCGCCTTGCGATAAAAAACGAGGGCCAGGTGATCCCAGTTCTCTCCCGGTTCCTGGACGTTCAGGTCATCCAGCAGCCATGCGGCACGCAGCGATGCAAGCCCTGCTTTGAACGTGGGATTGGCCCGCTTGTCGAAAAAATCGTAGCACATGGCAGCGAAGTAATAGCTGGCAATTCCCTCGCGGAGGGTCCTCGGAGCGGTGAAATCGAGCTGCGGAAAAATCGCGGAAATGCTCTCCCGCCGTTCGTCGGAGTTGACTTCCGCGTTCTTCACATGCCCTTCCGACAGCACCGTGAAATCCTGCGGGAAAGAGGCGAAATAGCATACCGGGCACACGGTGACGGGATACAGGAGCGGCCTGACCTCGCCGTACTTCTTGGACGCATCGTACTGCCGGCGCAGCTCCTTTGTGAGATTGCCGGCGATCAGCCGGCCTCCGCCGGAGAGAAGATCCTCCCGGAAGAACTTCCCGTTGCAGACGGGACACGCGGTCTGTTTCTTTTCGAAAAAGGTGAGTTTCTGTCCTTCGGCCATGGCAGCTACCCTTCTATTATCACCATTGCGAGCGCGTTGTCACGCTCGTGGGAAAGGGAGCAGACGAGCCGGTGCCCGCCGCAGTCCTTGAACGCCGCCTCCGCCGCTCCCGTGAGCATCATGAAGGGCTTCCCATTCGAGTCGTTGAGCACGGCGATCTCCCGCAGGGCAAAATGGCGCAGGCCCGAGCCGATGGCCTTTCCAAAGGCTTCCTTGGCCGCAAAACGCGCAGCCAGGGAGAGGATGCCCACCTCTCCCCTCGGGACGGCGGCAGCCAGCTCCTCGGGATGGAAAAACCGGTCATACAGTCCCTCGATATGACTCCACCTGCGGATCCGCTCCACGTGCACGACGTCGATTCCCACGCCAATGATCACCTTTTTCCCCTCCTACTTTCCGGAGGCCACGATATCCACCGTGACGTCCCTCGGCGACCAGTCCAGGACCATGACCCCCGGCACCGCGGCAGGCCGGGTCTGGAGCGTGAATGTGCCGACCCGCCGCACACCCCCAAGATCCAGGAGCAGGCGCAGCTGCTCGGGCTTCACGGAGTCAACCGCAAGTTGTGTGCCCTGTAACTTCACGCTCCCGGGCGCCGGCACGGTCTTGAGAGCAAACGAATGTGGAAGGTCGAACGGCGCGACAACGACCCCTTCGAAGCCGTGCTGGATGGTCGCCTCCCGGATGGTTGCGTGGAAGTCCACGGACGCCTCCCCTGCTATCTTCAGCAGCGTGTTCGGAAGGAGGATCTTCAATTTTACAGCGAAGCTGCCGGTCCTTCCCGTGAGGTCGATCTCCTCCGTGGAAAGCGACTCCACGCTCTGCACCCGGCTCTTCGCGCCCCGGATGACCACGTTCGGCGGGCTGATTCCCGATTGCACGAGCTCGTAGCCGTACGCGGGCGTCCCCTTCAGGTCAGCGCTGATGTCGACCCGCTTTTCGGTCAGGGGTTCCAGCGTAAAGGTAACGGACTTTGGCTCCACCCGGATATCCAGTGGCTCCACATCTTGCGCGGTGCCCCTCCGGTCCACCTTCACCTCGGCGCGGTACACCCCCGGGGTATGATGGTTGTCGAGGCTCACGCTCGCGTCCACGTCCTCTTCCAGAATGGGGAAGATCGCATCTCCCGCGCCTCGGAGGGTGATGCGCACGGTCTTGGGAAAGGCGGAAGCCACCGCGAGCCCCGCCGGCGTGCTTACCTCCAGCGGGACGCTGAAGAACCGCTCCGTGAGGGTGGTGACCCTGTGAAAAAGCAGCAGGATCACTGCCGCCGCGAGGCAGATCACTTTCACAGGAAGGTCCGTCAGGAGGATGCGCATGAACCTGCGCGCCGCGGCGTTCCACGGATTCTGCGCCGCAGAATCCGCCTTCGGCGATGCAGAATCCGCCTTCGGCGATGCAGAATCCGCCTTCGGCAGTGCGGTATTCCGCGGATTCTGCGGATTATGCGCGATCATCGTGGAAGTTCCCCGGTCGCCGCAGCGCCGCCCTCGCCGATCTGCCCCGGGCGGAGGAGCGACTTCAGCCCTGCCTCCACCTCCTGGAGGGAGATGTTGTAACGGATGTCCCCGTCGTGAGCCAGGGAAACCGCCCCGTTCTCCTCGGAGACAACCACGACCAGGGCGTCGGTCTCTTCCGCCATCCCGAGGGCCGCGCGGTGACGCGCGCCGAATGCGCTTTCCACGTCCTTCCTGTCGGAGAGGGGCAGAAAACATCCGGCCGCGACAATTCGATCCCCTTCCACGATCATCGCTCCATCGTGCAGAGCCGTTCCCTCGAAGAAGACCGTGCTGATGAGGTTCATCGACAGTTCGGCGTTCAGCCGCGTGCCGGTCTGCACGATGTTCCTGATACCCACGCGCCGGGGAAACACGATCAGCGCACCACGT
>JBEKTX010000086.1:0-13111 GCA_049515615.1 Spirochaetia bacterium | reverse complement strand
GACGAGCACGAGGATATCTCCGCGCTCCACGGTGAAGGCGGCGGTGACGCTGAGGAGGAACAGGCCGGCCACGCACAGGACCGCCCCCGTCCACGCGCTCCAGCCTGCCCGCTGGCCCCACAGGAGGCCGGACAGTGGAACGAGCACGACGTAGAGACCGGTGATGAATCCCGCCTTGCCGGCCGTGGTGGACACCAGCCCGATCTGCTGAAGCGATGCCCCGAATACCAGGACCGCCCCGGCAATCAGCCCGGCGGGAAGTGCACCGACCGAAGGGCGGATTCCGGCGCCGCTCCTGCCTTTCACGTCTGGCCCCGCAGGAGGAGCCGACCAGGGTCCCTTTGTCAGCGCGAAAGGCAGGAGGACGAGCGCACCCAGGGCAAAGCGCACCGCGTTGAAGGTGAACGGCCCCACATGATCCATGCCCATTTTCTGGGCGACGAATGCCATCCCCCAGATCACGGCGGTCAGCAGGAGCAGGGAGTCATTGGCGAACACAGTGCCGGGCCGGCGCATGGGCGACACCGTAGCAGGAGGGAAACACAGAGGCAAGTGATCCGCGAGCGCAAGTTCGCGGGACAACGCGCGCGAAAACGCGGTAATGTACGTTACCGCGGGTTGGCGCGACACGGTTCGCTGGGGACGAGGGATGCGCGGACTTGTTCCTCCGCGGCCTTCTGACTATCATGTGCCACCTATGAACACCGGAAGGCTTGTTCGTCTCAACAGGATATTCGCGCACAACTCCGGACGCCTCTGCTCGGTCGCCGTGGACCACTTCATGATGTACCAGAACGGTCTCCCGGAGGGTCTGCGAGACATGGCGGCAACGTTGAAGGCGGTAGTGAAGGGGCGGCCCGACGCGGTGACCATGCAGATCGGGTATGCAAAGAGCTCATGGGCGCCTTATGCCGGCGAGGTCCCCCTCATCATCCAGGGATCGATGCTTCGGTTTGACGATTCCGCCCGGGCGCTGGGCGCGACCCCGGAAGACGCGGTCAGGCTGGGCGCGGACGCTTATGCGATTGCCTGCCTTGTCCGGGGCGCGACGGAGTGGGAGCACATGCAGACCGTCGCCAAGGCCGTGCGCGAGGCGGAGCGGTACGAAATGCCGGTGATCTGCCACATCTACCCGCGCACTTTCAAGGATGGCACGGTCCAGGTCTCCTTCGCTCCTGAGGACATCGCCTGGGCAACGCGGTGCGCGTCGGAGCTCGGCGTGGATGTGATCAAGGTACCATACTGCGGCGATGTGCGGGCGTACGCTCAGATTGTGGAGGCCGCTCCCGTGCGCGTGGTCGCTGCCGGCGGACCGAAATCACCTGACCTGAAAGGGTCCCTTGCCATGATGGCGGACGTCGTGAAAAGCGGCGCCGCCGGTGCAACCATCGGCCGCAACATCTGGGGATTCTCGAACGTGACAGCCACTATCAAGGCCTTCAAAGCCGTGATCCATGACGGCATGAGCCCCGAGGATGCCCTTCGAAAAGCGGGGCTCTAGCGAGCCTCAGCGGGGCTCTAGCGAGCTCTCCACACGGTTCAGGTTTCCCCACCCGGGCATGGCCGATGAGGACGGGTTCGTCGCCGTGGGAGGCGACCTGAAGCCGGGCACGCTCCTGCTGGCCTACGGGAACGGGATCTTCCCCTGGACCACTCATCCGCTCACCTGGTGGTCTCCCGATCCGCGCGCCATCATCCCCCTGGGCGGTCTGCACGTCTCGCGCAGCCTGCAAAAGGTGCTGCGCGCCGGCGGTTTCTCCACCAGCTTCGACCGCTCGTTCCGCACGGTCATGGAGGGGTGCGCAGCGCCCCGCCGCGGCCGGGAGAAGACGTGGATCAGCCCGGCTTTCATCACGGCATATACCCGGCTGCACACCCTCGGGCATGCGCACTCGATCGAAGTGTGGCATGGAGGACGTCTTGTCGGGGGGCTCTACGGCGTCTCGATCGGCGGATTCTTTGCGGGTGAGTCCATGTTCTCTGAAGAGGAAAACGCATCGAAGGTCGCGCTCGTGGCAACGGAAGCAAAGCTGCGGGCGGAGGGGTTCGAGCTGTTCGACGTGCAGTTCCTCACGCCGCACCTGCGTTCCATGGGGGCGGTCGAGATCCCCCGGGCCGACTACCTATCGAAGCTCCACGAGGCAACAGCGAAGGACGCGCGGTTCTCCGGCGCCTCGAACCTCACGGAAGAACGGTGAGGAGGACCTCGCCGTTTTCGACGTCGGCCCGGGCGCTGCCGCCCTTCGAAAGCCTGCCGAAGAGAATCTCGTCCACGAAGAAGTCCTTCAGCTTCGACGAGACCAGGCGGGCGATTTCGCGGGCGCCGAACTCCTTCGAGTAGCCCTTCTGCGCGAGCCATTCCATGCAGCGCGGGGTGACCTCGAGCTCGACCTTTTTCGCGGCAAGCTCTTCCTGGAACTCCTGCACTGCCTTTCCCACCACCTGGAGGACCACCGCATGGTCCAGGGCGTTGAACTTCACCACCGAGTCCAGGCGGTTTCTGAACTCGGGAGAGAAAATCCTTTCCACCGCGTCGAAGACGGCTTCGTCGTGCACGGACCGCTCCCCGAATCCTACAAGGGGTTTGCCCAGCTCCCGTGCCCCCGCGTTCGACGTCATGATGAGGATGACGTTGCGGAAGTCCGCCCTCTTGCCGTTGTTGTCTGTCAGCGTGGCGTAGTCCATGATCTGCAGGAGCATGTTGTAGATGTCCTGGTGCGCCTTCTCTATTTCGTCCAGGAGCAGGACGGCGTGCGGTGATTTGCGCACCGCGTCGGTGAGCAGACCGCCGTCGTCATAGCCCACGTACCCCGGCGGGGCGCCGATGAGCCGGGAAACCGTATGCTTCTCCTGGTACTCGCTCATGTCGAATCGCAGGAGGTTCACGCCGAGGATCTGGGCGAGCTGCCGGGCCAGCTCGGTCTTCCCGACCCCTGTCGGGCCGGCAAAGAGAAGGGACGCCACCGGCTTGTCCCTCTCCCCGAAGCCGGCACGGGACTTTCGAATTGCCCGCACGACGAGCTCCACTGCGTGGTCCTGCCCGAATACCTGTCTCTTCAGGCCCGATTCGAGATCACGCAGGCGTTCGCGCTCATCGGAAGAGACGCTCGCCTCGGGGATCCGGGCTATACGTGCCACGACACGCTCTACGACCGCTTTGTCCACCGTTCGCCGGCCCCCGACGGGGTCCGTTTCCGGACCGTACACGCGCACCCACGCCCCGGCCTCGTCCAACACGTCGATGGCCTTGTCCGGCAGGTGGCGGTCGTTGATGTATTTTGCGGCGAGCTCCGCGGCGGCCCGCATCGCCTCATCGGTGAATCGCACCTCGTGGTAGCTTTCGTACTTCTCCCGCAGGCCCAGGAGGATGGCGTGGGTCTGGTCCACCGTGGGCTCGGGCACCTCGATCTTCTGGAACCTTCGGGACAGCGCACGGTCCTTGTCGAAAAACTTGCGGTAATCCTCGTAGGTCGTGGAGCCGATGCAGCGGACCCTGCCGGAAGCAAGCACAGGCTTGAGAATGTTGGACGCGTCCATCGAGCCGCCCGAAACCGAGCCGGCGCCCACGACCGTGTGGATCTCATCGATGAACAGGATTGCCTTGTCCTGCTTCTCGAGCTCTCGAATCACTTTCTTGAGGCGCTCTTCGAAATCGCCGCGAAACTTCGTGCCGGCGAGCAGGGCGCCCATGTCCAGGGCGTAGATGCGCGAATCGCGGAGCACTTTCGGCACCTTTCCGTCCACCACCATCTGGGCAAGCCCTTCGGTGATCGCCGTCTTTCCCACCCCGGGCTCCCCGACGTGCAGGGGATTGTTCTTCAGCCTTCGACAGAGCACCTGGATGGTGCGCTGGAGAAGCTCTTCCCGCCCGATGAGCGGATCAATCAGCCCCGCGCGCGCCTTCTCCGTCAGGTCCACCGCGTAGGCCTGGAGGGGCCGCCCCGGCTTGTTTCGGCTCCGCGGCTCCCCGTCGGACTCTCCACTCTCGGCGGGGCTGCTCTCCGGCTCTTCCTCCTGGTATGTGGTGACACCGTGGGAGATGAAGGACAGCACGGCCAGGCGGTCGATGCCCTGCCGCGAAAGAAAATGCGCGGCGAATGATTCCTTCTCCTCGAAGATCGCGGCAAAGATGTCGTCAATCTCCACCGACTCCTTTTCCGCGGAGGCTGTGTGTATGACGGCATTCTCCATGACGGACTGGAAACCCGCGGACTGCGCGGGCTTCGAGCCTTCCAGGATCGGCACGTGAGCGTCGAAGAAGCCCTCGAGGTCCTTCGAGAGGCTCTCCAGGCTGCCGCCGCAGGCGAGGATGATCTCCCGGCCCCGGTCGAAGAACAGGGACGCGAAGAGCACGTGCTCGGGTGTGAGGTACTCGTGCCCGCGCGTTTCCGCCTCTCGGTAGGCGGCCACGATGATCTCGTTCAGGTCCCGGGAGATGTCCATTCAGGCCTCTTCGCAGCTCGCGCGCAGGGGAAACTCGCTCTGCCGCGCCAGTTCGTGCACCCGGGAGACCTTCGTCGAGGCGATGTCCCATGTGTACACACCGACCACCCCGTGACCCTTCTTGTGCACGTCCAGCATGATCTTGGTCGCTTCAGCCGCCGGCTTGTGGAACACGGTGACGATCACCTTGACGACGAAATCCATTGTCGTGTAGTGGTCGTTATGGAGGATGACCCGGAAAAGCTTCGGCTCCTGCAGGCGCGGCTTCTGCTGGACGCCGGCATCCTCCTGGAACGTCCCGGCGGGATCGAGCGGCATTCGTGTGTTTCTCCTTCTTCCATAATAATATCGACCGGCGCGCCGTGAGCCAAGCCGACCATCGCCCGGCATTCCTGGCAAAGCCGCCGCGCTGCGACTATACTTTTCAGAGAGACGTCCGACATGCCGCTGCTCGCCCGCTACCTCTTGCCGACGCGGATCGTCACCCTGCGCAGCCGCACCAGGGAGGGGGCGATCCATGAGCTGGCGGCGGTGCTCGCGCCCGGAAGCAATGGCCTCGACAAGGATGTCGTGATCGACGCGGTTCGAAACCGGGAGAAGATTGTGAGCTCGTGGATCGCCCCGGGAGTCGCCATCCCGCATGCGCGTCTGCCCGCCCTGGAGGGAATCGAGATCGCGGTCGGCAGGAGCCGGGGAGGAGTGTCGTGGGACTCGGGTGACGGAGACCCGGTGCACCTTATCTTCCTCATCGTGAGCGGCGATTCGGATCCCGACCAGCACGTGCTGCTGCTCGCCGAGATCGCGCGCACCCTTCGAGACCGCGCCCTCATGCACCTGGTACTGACGGCACGATCGGCGGCGGAGGCGTGGCGGCTCCTCGTCACCCGAGGCTACGGGGAGCAGGGCACGATGCCCGCCGCCTCGGCCAAGGTGAGGCTGTCGAGGCTTCTGTTCGCCCACGCTCTGTCCGTGGCGGAAGAAGTCAAGGCGAAGGCCGTGATGCTGCATGGCGACGCGGTGGGGAGTCTCCGGTTCATCCAGGACATCCCCTCGCCGGCCGAGTTGATGCTCGTCACCTCCTCGAAGTCGGATGACACGGTGGAGAACGAGCGGATCACGCATGTCCTGCAGGTGCCCTTTCCGACTCTGGACCGGTTCGACCAGGTGGAGCTCGCCCTTCTGTTCGCCGTTTCCCAGGGCTTGTTGTCACGCGGAGACACCGTCGTGAGCCTCTCCGGCGTGCCCTCGTCGGGGTTCCTCGACACCCTGCTGGTCATCGACGTGGGCCGTGAGTTCCCGACAGTCTTCGCGAAGAGCACGGAGACCCCGCTGGGAGATGTGGAGCCGCAGGTGCTGGAGAAGGTCATGCAGCTTGCCACCGACATCGCCCGGGAGGGACGCGAGGGAAAGCCCGTGGGCACCACGTTCGTGCTCGGAGATTACGAGCGGGTCGTGCGCTATTGCCGGCAGATGGTGATCAATCCATTCCGTGGTTACAGTGAAGAGGAGAAGAGCATCCTCGACCCGAGCCTCGAGGAAACCGTGAAGGAGTTCTCCACCATCGACGGCGCCTTCATCATACGCGGAGACGGAGTGATCATGTCCGCGGGCACGTTCCTCCGGCCAGAAAAGGACGCGCCCGACCTGCCATCGGGGCTGGGAGCCCGGCACGCGGCCGCGGCGGCCCTCACCGAGTCGACGGCGAGTCTCGCCGTTGTCGTCTCCCAGTCCACGGGCAGCGTGTCCCTGTTCAAAGGCGGGGGCCTCGTGATGAGCCTGGAGCGGCCGGGAGCCGCGGGCGCGATGCCGTGAAATCCGACCAGAATTAGCACTCGCGATGCTCGTCATCTTTCGCGGGCTCCCCGGTACGGGCAAATCCCACCTCGTGCGCGAGCTCATCGCAAAGCAGAGCGGCTTTCTCGTTGTGAGCAGAGACATCCTGCGCGCCGCCGTGCTCCCCCACCCTTCGTACACCTCCGAAGAGAAAGTTCTGATCGATGACCTCGTCTGCAGCATGACGGGCTTCCTCCTCGATCGTGGATGGCATGTCGTGATCGACGGCATGGCGCTCTCATCCGCCGCGCGCGTCGACCAGCTCGTCCGGATTGCCGTGAGCCGCGGGGTCCCCGAGAGAATCATAGAATGCGTCTGCCGGCAGGACACCGCCCTCTCCAGAATTGCAGGCGATGACGGCAGCCACCCTGCTGGTGACCGTGGCGAAGCGGTGTACTTCGAGGTGAAGGCCCGGTTTCAGCCGGTAGCGCATCCGTTCCTCACGGTGGACACGGATCGCGCGGACGAATTGAATATAGCCGCGATCCTCGAGTACGTCCGCTCCGGGATTTAGAGTTTCACGAAATCCTCGATCAGCGCGGCGACGGTTTCGGGTGCCTCGAGCATCGGCATGTGACCGGCGCCCGGGATCCGCTGCAGAGACGCGCGGCGAAGGCCCGCGGCAAACGCCTCTGCCCAGCCCGGCAGGAGCAGCCTGTCGTGCTCGCCCCAGATCAGCAGCGTCTCCTGCGAGATTCCCGGCAGAAGGGCATCGACATATTCCCGGCCGATCACCCGCCGGGTGACCCGGGAAATGGCGCGCGCGCCCTGCTTTCCGAGAATGCTCACGGCGGTGGTCTCGACGGCGCTTTTCAACAGCTCAGGCGACGGGTCGTGGAGGACGTTTGCCCTGATCGCCCGCTCGATGAACCGCCGCGAGTTCAGCAGGAACGCGAGGTTCACCACTGGACCGAGGCGGGCCAGGCCTCTCATGCCTCCCTCCTCACCCTTCAGTCCGTAGGGGGCGATGAGGATCAGCTTCTCCACCACGTCGGGATACCGTGTCGCAAAATGAATCGCGATCTGCCCGCCCATCGAATGGCCCGCAAGCACGATGCGGGAAAGGCCGAGTGCTTCGCAGAATGAGCGCAGCGAGTCCATGAAAAAGGGAATGTCATAGGGTGCGTCGGGCTTGTCCGAAAGCCCGCAGCCCGGTAGGTCGACGGCGATCGACCGCAGGCGGGCGGGGAGCGCGCGCATCAGCCTCTCCCAGTCGGCCGCGGCGCCGGCCCACCCGTGGACCATGAGAAGCGCGGGAGAGTCGCTCCGCTCGTCGCCGGCCTCCAGGAAGTGAATCCGCACGCCCCTCACGATCACCCATCGGGACACGAATACACTCTACCACGCGGGTCCATGGTATAGTCGAGCCGTGGAGAAGGGGTTTATCCTCCATTCCGTCGAACGGGCTCATGCCGGCAGAACTGAAATTCACATGGTGGGCCGGCTGGAGACCGGTGAGACCTTCGCAATCGTGGAGCGCCGCGTCACCCCCTTCTTCTACGTGCGCGCGGCTGATGAAACCCGGGCACGGGCGATCTTCGAACCGGGCCAAACCAAGGTCGATATCATCGCCTCGGACCGGAGGACCATGGACGGCGCGGCCGTAATCCGCCTGGAAGCATCGACGACCTCCGCGAGCCAGAGAGTCAGGGACTTGCTTCACCGTGAAGGAATCCGCACCTACGAGGCCGACATCAAGCCCTCGGTCCAGCGCCTCATGGATCTCCGCATCCACGGGGCGGCTGCAATCGATGGCGAGTGGCGGAAGGGGCGCAGGGTCGACAGGATTTACGAGAATCCGAGCCTCGGTCCCGCCGAGATGGAACCGCGGCTCTCCGTGCTCTCCCTGGACATCGAGACTGACGCCCGTGCAGGCGCCGTGTATGCCGTTGGACTGGTCTTCCAGGATTCGCGCTCGGGCGCCCGCACGGGTGAAGTGCTCCTTCATGGCGCCGGGCCTGCGGACGCTCACTGCTTTCCGACGGAGGACGCCTTGCTGGCCGCCCTGCGCGCGCGCATCGTCGAACTGGATCCCGACATCATCACGGGCTGGAACGTGATCGACTTCGACTTCCGGGTCCTCGCGCGCCGTTTCGCCGCCCGGGGAGTGCCCTTTGACATAGGAAGGTCGGAAACCGCGGCGAGCTTCCTCGACCGCGAGGACACGGACGGGATCACCCGCTGGCGCCGGAGCAAGGCGATCGTTCCCGGGCGGCAGGTTCTGGATGCGATGTGGCTCGCGCGCGCCGCCGGCATGGGTCTGGAGGACTATCGCCTGGAGACCGTGGCGCAGAGCGTCCTCGGTCGAGGCAAGAGGATCGACGAGCTGCCGGGAGAGAGCAGGACCGCGGCGGTGGAGAGACTGTACAGGGAAGAGCCGGACAGCCTCTGCGCGTACTGCCTGGAGGATACGAAGCTCGCCCTCGAGATTGTTCTGAAGGAGGGGCTGCTCGACCTGGCCGTGCGCAAATCCCTGCTCATCGGAACGTCACTCGAGCAGACCTCGGTAAGCGTCGCGGCGTTCGAGTTCCTCTACACCGAGCACCTCCACCTGCGGGGCATCGTCGCTCCGACGCTCGGCATCGACCAGGATGTCCTGGACCGCGCGCCCGGCGGCGGCATCATCACGCCCCGGGCCGGTCTCTCCTGGAACGTGCTCACCTTTGATTTCAAGAGCCTCTACCCCTCCATCATCAGGACCTTCAACATTGACCCGCTCACCCGACTCCGTACGGCAGCTGCGCCGGGAGGCCCCGACAGCATGGCGCAGATCCCGGGGCCCATTCCGGGGCCCATCGCCGCCCCCAATGGCGCCTTGTTCGGCCGCGAGCCGGGCATACTTCCGGGCATTCTCGATCGTTTTTTCGAAAGCCGCGAGGCTGCGCGTCGGCGCGGCGATCGTCGGGCGGTCTACGCGTACAAAATCGTCATGAACTCGTTCTATGGAGTGATGGGAACGCCGGGCTGCCGGTATGCGGCTTCCGACCTTGCCGGAGCAATCACGACCCTGGGCCAGCACATCCTGTACTGGGCCCGGGACCAGGTCATGGCGAGCGGATACGAAGTGATCTACGGCGATACCGATTCGCTGTTCGTTCTCTCGGGGGCGCAGTCGCACACCTCCGCGTCGGCGCTCGCCGCGATCGGGGCGAAGATTGCAGGGAACGTCAACTCACGGCTTGCGGAGTACGTGAAGTCCGCCTACGGCGTCGAATCCCGGATGGAGCTGGAATTCGAGGCGATCTATCGGAGGTTCTTCCTGCCGCCCATGAGGACCGTGCGGGACGATTCAGAGGATGACTCGGAAACGCGCGGACGCGCCAAGGGATACGCCGGGCTGCGTGTTGCGCCCGGCGCCGACGGGGCAAAGGAGTCCGAAGTGCTGGACGTGGTAGGCATGGAGGCGGCGCGCCATGACTGGACTCCTTTGGCGCAGGAACTCCAGCGCGAGCTGCTTGACAGGGTATTCCACGACGCTGAAGCCGCAGAGTTGCATGACGCCGTGCAGGCGGTTCTCCATGAGCTTCGCGCGGGAAGGAAGGACGAGAAGCTCGCCTATCGCAAGTCCCTTCGAAAACCGATAGAGGCATACTCGAAGTCCTCTCCACCCCACGCCCGAGCCGCCGCGCTCCTGCCGCCCGAGGAGAGGACCGGGCTTATCCGCTACGTCTGGACCGCCGACGGCCCCCAGCCGGAAAGCAGACGTACGGCGCCGCTCGACCACGAGCATTACGTGCAGAAGCAGGTGCGCCCTATAGTGGAATCCCTGGCTCCCTATGTTGGTCTTTCAACGGATAGCCTCTTCGCCGAAGGTGGGCAGATGGGGCTCTTTTAGAGGCCCTCTGGCCGCGCGTCCGGTTTTGAGCTGCCACAGCAGAGTGGCAAGCTTCTCGATGTACTCTCGGTTCTCCAGCCTTTCCCGCCAATCCTGCGGGATCGCCTCTACCCCGAGAAATGCCCCGGCAATGGCGCACGCCATTGCCCAGAGCGTGTCGACATCTCCCCCGTTGCCGATAGCGCAGAACAGGCAGTCCTTGAAGGACTGCGGGAAGCGGATGAAAGAATAGAGGGCGTAAGGGACGGAGTTCTGGGCGTGGACGCTCCTGCCTATCTGGCCTGCGACCACGTTCGGAGGAGCTCCGTCTGCGAGCATTTCGCAGACAACCCTCAACTTGATCTTGAACTCTTCCGTTCGAGCGAAACCAAGAAGTTTGTCGCAGATTTTCTCTCGGGGGAACTCCGCGGCTGGATCCAGCTTCACCGCTTCCGCGACTGCAAGAGCTACCAGAGCCGCCCCATCAACGCCAACAGGATGAGCATGAGTAATGACCGCCGAAGCCCTGGCCTGCTCATAGAGGTCGGGCGCATCGTAGAAAAACAGCCCGACGGGAGCGACGCGCATCGCCGCGCCATTCCCGAGAGAACCCTGCCCTCCGTACAGGCTGCGAGCTGTCGTTGAATAGGAAGTCTTTCCCCACTCAACCATTTTGAAGATGCTTGGAGGACCACCGCCGTACCCACGATGCGGCTCGCGATTGTAGTTGAACCTGAACCTGTCACCAAGATGCTTCTCGTCGATGCGCTGCCTCACGGCGAGCGACTCTGCGATCCCGATAGCCATTGCGGTGTCATCGGTGTACGTCAGCTGCCCATCTCTTGGAATCAGGCGATCCAAAGGTTCCCCAAACGCTCTCTCGCCGAGGGCGTCGCCAAGGGCTGTTCCAACCATGCCGCCAAGAAACTTCGATTGCAGGTCCATACCGCCTCACATTTCGCACGCGGATTATGGACTCAGCCGATTCTACGGCCTCTGCCTGTCTTTCTCTCCAAGTCCAGCACCTGGCGGACAGTCAGACCTCCAAGCGTCGCGACATGGCTGCCGGACGCGATGCGCCTTCCCGTGCGAAGGTACGTCCGGATGCCGACGGAAGCTCTGTCGCCGACGGTCACCCCGGGGCACAGCAGTGCATGCGCGCCGATCTGGCAATCGTTCCCGATGTGGATGGGCGCCAGGTAGAGCGCGCCATTCTTGAAGATGTGCGCCGTGAGGATCGCGTCTCCGCCGATCACCGTGCCATCCCCGATGCTGATCAGGTACGGGTCAAGGAGAGAGGCGGTGGTAAGCCATACGCCTTTCCCGATCCGGCATCCCGCAATGCGGAAATACATCGTTGAGAAGTAGCCCGCCGGCACGAGCGGGAGGATGACGCGGAAGGCGATGGTGTGGATGCTGTTGAGGACCATCCAGACAATGGTCGTCGCGGAAAAGGCTTCATGGCTTCCCGGCTTCACGGCTATCGAAAGGCAGCGGATGGCAGAACCCATGACGAGGAGCCCGCAGAAAAAAAAGACGAACGCGGATGCCCCGAGCAGAAGGCAGAGGACCGCCACACGGCCTAACGGGATCGCCGCGTGCGCCAACAGAGGTTCCAGAAGAGTGACGCGCACGGCCCAGAGCGCCAGGATGGCGGAGGGAAAGAGGCTCGCTCCGAGCAGTGCCGCGCACAGCGCATAGACGCACGTGGTGAGCGGGATTTCGAGGATCGGCGGGGGAAGGATACGACGCCGCGCCCTCACTGCTCCGCCGCCACCACATTGAGGCGATCCAACTTTGTCCCGTGGAGGTTTGCCTTCATTGCGATCGGTCCAGAAGTATATTTCGGCAATCACCCGTTGGAAAAGCTCCCCATTGCCGAGGCTCACGGCATTGCCAACCGATGCCCCGTCTGGTACAGTGCATAGAAAGCCTATGCTCATGACGGTCGCGCTCCTCGTGATCTTCGTCTCGGCTCCCCTGGTGTTCACGCTTCTGTTCTTCTTCACCGCTCCGTACGGGAGGCACTTCCGGCAGGGGTGGGGACCATCGATTACGGCCCGAGCGGGCTGGATGGTCATGGAAGCGCCGGCCCTGCTCGTGATCGGCATCATCGTGATGTCCAGCGGCCAGAGGGTGGGAGCCCTTGCTATCCTCCTCCTCGGGTTGTGGGAAATCCATTACCTGTACCGAACCTGCCTTTTCCCGGTGCTCATGCGCGGAAGCTCCAAGCGGTTTCCGCTCCTTCTCGTCGTTTTTGCCTTCATCTTCAACAGCCTGAATGGGTATGCGAACGGCATGTTTCTTGCCACGCCTGGCCCATCAGCCGCGGGGGGTTTCCTCTTCAGCCTCCGTGTGTGCGTCGGGCTAGCATTGTTCGCGGCGGGATTCGTCACCCACGTCTGGGCGGACAGGGACCTGCGCCGGCTGCGCAAGCCGGGGGAGATCGGCTACAAGATCCCCCGAGGCGGGCTCTGGGAATACGTCTCCAATCCCAACTATTTCGGCGAGATCACCGAGTGGTGCGGATGGGCGCTGGCCACGTGGTCCCTGCCCGGCCTCGCCTTCGCGGTGTTCACCATTGCGAACCTCGTGCCCCGCGCGTGGGCGAACAGGCGCTGGTACCTCGACACGTTCGACGACTATCCCCGGGAACGCAAGAGCGTGATCCCGTTCGTTTTCTGAGGATCAGGCCATGCGCGAGATCCTCTGCTTCGGCGATTCGAATACATGGGGATACGATCCTGTCACCCAGGGAAGATTTCCAGGCGATGTCCGTTGGACCGGCGTGCTGCAGGCCGCCCTCGGCCCCGGCTTCCGGGTGATCGAGGAAGGCCTTAACGGCCGCACGACCGTATGGGAGGACCCTGTTGAAGGCGACAAGATGGGCAAGCGGCACCTTCCGCCCTGCCTGGAGAGCCAGGCGCCGCTGGACCTCGTGGTCCTCATGCTCGGAACGAACGACACGAAAGAGCGCTACTCGGCGCCCCCCGCAGACATCGCGGCGGGCGTGGGCGTCCT
>JBEKTX010000085.1:0-13160 GCA_049515615.1 Spirochaetia bacterium | reverse complement strand
CGATCATCAGGAGCCCGACCAGAGCGACGACGACCACGAAGTACACTGCCAAGGATACGACTGCGCTCATCTCTGCTCTCTGCGTCCGCGGCCTGCGTACAATCTAATTGCCGGTCGATGGGGTGTCAAGGAATCGCGGAAGATATCACGTAATCCACGAGATCGCGGAGGGAATCACGGTGGGCGCCCGCGGGCAGTTGTGCGATGCCCTCCCGCGCCTTCTGGGCATAGGAATGGGTGACTGCTTCGAGGTCCACGTTCCCGTTGAGCCCGTGGTCCTTGTCCACGAGGTCATCGGCCATCTGGAAGGCCAGCCCGAAGTGGAGGCCGACATCGCCAAGGCAGAGCTGCTGGGACTCCGGAGCATCGCAGAGCAGGGCCGCCGTGCGGCAGCAAGCGGCGAAAAGCACCGCCGTCTTGTCCGTGGCAATCTCGACGTACTCCTCCAGGGCAAGGGCGCGGCCGGAGGCGGCAACTTCCTGCGCAATGATCTCCCCCATGCACATGGACTTCGTGGTGTCAAGGAAGATCTCCAGGAGGGAAAAACGCTTTGCATCCTCCAGCCGCCTGAGGCCGGTGATCACCGAGAAGAAGTTCGTGTACAGGATGTCCCCGGCGAGCACCGCCACCCGGTTGCCGAATCGCTTGTTGAGGCTCACCTGGTGACGGCGTGAGTCGGCATTGTCGATGATGTCGTCGTGCACCAGGGATGCGGCGTGCAGGATCTCCACGGCCCCGGCCAGGGCGATAAGAGACTCAGAGTCCGGAGGGTGACCGGCTGAGGACACCGCGTGCGCGGTGAGAAGCACCAGCGCGGGGCGGATCCGTTTGCCGGGCACGGCGAAAGGGTGCTGGACGATGCGGTCCAGGATGTGCGTCTTTCCCCTGGCCGCCGCGGCCTGTGTTCCCACGCTCCGCATCAGCGCCTGCAGTCCGGTGTCCACTTCCGCCATCTCCCGCGCCACGGGCGCGAATATCGGTCCCAGCTCCATCAATTGCCTCCCGGCGTCCTTCCGACGTGCAGATACGCCGTGCCGAATGTCAGGCGGTGCCACGTTACCGACTGGAGCCCCGCCTGCCGCATCAGTGATGCGAGTGAGAGCGGAGCGGGGAAATGCCGTATGGAGTCGCCCAGGTAGAAGTATGTCGCCCCATTGCGCGCGAAGAGCAGGGCCAGCCTCGGCAGGACACCGTCGAGGTAGAACCCGTAGAAAGGGCGGAAGAACGGGCCGGGTGCAAAGGTCATCTCCAGTATCATGACCTGTCCGCCGGGCGCGGTCACCCGGGCCATTTCGCGCAGGGCGCTGATCTTGTCGGGGATGTTGCGCATCCCGAAGGCCACCGCCGTCACGTCGAATGAGCGGTCGGGGAAAGGGAGCGAAAGGGCGTCCCCCTCCATCAGCTCGATGCGCCCGGAAAGCCCTGCATCCCGTACTTTTCGCCGGCCCACTTCGAGCATGGACGGGGCGAAATCGACGCCCACAACACGGATGCCCGGGAAATGCCGCGCCGCGGCGAGGGCGAGATCGGCCGTTCCCGTTGCCACGTCGAGGAACCGCCGCGTGGAAGGGAAGCGCATCCTGCCGATCGCCGCATCGCGCCATCCCACGTCCCGACGGAGGCTCAACAGGTGATTGAGGAAGTCGTAGCGGCCGTGAACGGTGGTGAAGATGTCCCGCACCACGCCTGTCTGGCCGGCGGCCGTCATCGCCGCCACCGGCGGGTATCGCTTCGCCTTCATCCGCGGGGACTATAGCACGCCCTCATTCGCGTGGAGAAGGGCGGGAACGGGCAAAGCAGCTTCCTGTTCGTCGTGCGCGCAGCCCGGGATTCGTGAGCCGCTACTTTCGCGCCTCGGCCGGTTCGGAAGCCACCAAGGGAAGCCACTTTTCCGCCCATTGAGCGAGGGTCCGCACGGCGCGCTCAAGGTCGCGCCCCGCTTCAGTCAGCTCGTACTCCACTCGCACGGGGGACGTCGGCAGCACGCGGCGCTCGACGAGGTCCTTTGTTTCCAGGTCCCGGAGGCGCTGCGTAAGCAGGGGGTCTGAGAGCCCAGGGACGGCTGCGAGGATCTCGCTGAAACGATGCGGCCCTGTCATCAGGACGCGCAGTATGATGCCCATCCAGCGCCGGCTCAGAAGATCCATGAGAGACGCGTAAGAGGCGCAGAACTCTGACAACCTTCCTTCTTCCGCGATCAACTCTTTGACTTCTGGCTTGCTCACGCTGTGAATGTACCATAATATACTATGTTCTGGCAATATACTTTTATTGTATTGCCGACTTGCCTTTTATAGCCATTTTATTTATTTTTGCATCCGTTGAAGCAATAAAACATTAGTTAGCTTCAAAACGAAAGCAAAGAGAGAACAGATGATCAAGGTAGGAATCATCGTTGGAAGCACCCGCCCCGGCCGCCGTGCGGACGTCGTGGCCAGTTGGGTTCTGGAGAAGGCGAAGCAGCGCACAGACGCGCAGTTCGAAGTCGTCGACATCAAGGACTTCGATCTCCCGATGCTGGACGAGCCGGTTCCCCCTTCCATGGGCCAGTACAGCAAACCTCACACGAAGAAGTGGGCGCAGAAGGTGGCGTCTTTCGACGCGTACATCTTCGTGACACCCGAGTACAATCATGCGCCGGGCGCGGCCTTGAAGAACGCGATCGACTTCCTGTACGCCGAATGGAACAATAAGGCGGCGGGATTCGTGAGCTACGGCGCCAGCGCCAGCGGAGGACGCGCGGTTGAGCAGCTGCGTCAGGTGATGGCCGAGCTGCAGGTGGCCGACGTGAGGGCGCAGGTCCTCCTGTCGCTGTTCACCGATTTCGAGAATTTCACCGTCTTCAAGCCGAACACCGTGCACGAGACGGCCATGGCCGCGATGCTCGACCAGGTCGTTGCGTGGGGCGGAGCGCTGAAGACCCTTCGCGGCCAGAAGTTCACCCAGGTGGCTGTCGAAAAGGAAGCAGCGGCGAAGGCTATGTCGTAATCCATAGGAAGCTCAGAAATCGGCCAGGATGCCTGGCCGATTTCTTACGCGTCGATTCGTCGGCTATTTAGCCCCTTTGCTTCTCAGATAATCCGCGATCGCCCTGTAATTACTCTCACCACGACTCTGCTGATACCAGCCCTCCGCGAGCTGCACGACACTGAGGCCCTTGGGGGTCTTGACCGTTAGGTCGGCACCGTTCTCCACGAGGAGCTTCACGACATCAGGACTTCCCCCTTCGATCGCGATCGAAAGGACAGCCCAGCCATCATCTTTTCTGGCGTTTACGTTGGCTTTCTGGGAAAGAAGGTACATCACGAGGTTGGCATTCTTCGAATACGCGGCTGACATCAGGGGAGTCTTACCGTTGAGACTCGCGTCCCGCGCCTCAAGGTCTGCGTACCCTTTCTCAACGAGCAGCCTGATGAGATCCTCGTTCCCGTCCCACACCGCGGCCATGAGAGCGGTCTGCCCGACGGCGTTTTTCGCCCTTGCCATTGCCATTATTGTGGCGCTCAAGTTCTAAAGCATGTTACTGGGTGAATGGCGAGAGGATCGATGGGCACGCACCCTCTTTCGGATAAAGAAAAGCCCCGCCGTCAGCGCGACGGCGGGGCCTTCTCATCTTTGAAGATGCACTCTACCTCTTTTTGCCTTTCGATGCGAGCTTCTTCACCGGCTTTTTCGCCACCTTTTTGACCGGCCTGTTCGCGGCATGCTTCCTGGCGATTTTTTTCACTGCCTTCTTTGCGACGGGCTTCTTCTGCGCGGCAGGTCTTGTCGCAGGCTTTGCCGCGGCCCTGGCGGGCGCCCTCGCAGCCGATTTTGCCGGCGCCCTGGCCCGCTCAGCGTCAGCCACCGTTTCCTGCGCCGCGGCCAGCTTGGCGAGCGGCACGCGGTAGGGCGAGCAGGACACGTAGCTCATGCCCACCCTGTGGCAGAATTTCACCGACTCGGGCTCTCCCCCGTGCTCCCCGCAGATCCCGATCTTCAGGGTCGGCTTCACTGCGCGGCCCTTGTTGATGCCCATCTTTATCAGCTCGCCGATTCCCTCCTGGTCGATGGTCTGGAAGGGGTCGGCGGGCAGGATCTTCTTTTCCAGATACGTCGGGAGGAAGCTCCCCATGTCGTCGCGCGAGAATCCGTATCCCATCTGGGTCAGGTCGTTGGTCCCGAAGGAGAAGAACTCGCAGACGCTGGCGAACTTGTCCGCCGTCACGCATGCGCGGGGGATCTCGATCATGGTCCCGACGACCAGCACGAGCTTCGACTTGGAGAGGTTGAACTTTGCCAGGACCTTCTCATAGACGCGGTCGATGATCTTCTTCTGGTCTACGATCTCGGTCATTGTGGAGGTGACAGGGATCATGATCTCGGGCCGCGCATTCTTGCCGGCCTGGATCAGCTCCGCCGCGGCTTCCAGGATAGCCTGTGTCTGCACTTCCGTCATTTCGGGGTACGAGATGCCAAGGCGCACGCCCCTGTGGCCCATCATGGGGTTGGACTCGTGGAGATCGTCGGCCCGCTTGTTGAACTCGTCCAGGGAGATGCCGAGGTCAGTGGCCAGGCGCTGGCGCTCTTCGGCGCGCGTAGGAACGAACTCGTGCAGAGGGGGATCGAGAAACCGGAAGGTGACGGGAAGCCCGTCCATGACGTCCATGGTCCGCTTCACGTCGTCTTTCATGTAGGGGAACAGCTCTTCGAGAGCCTTGCGGCGTTCCGGCTCGGTCTTGGAGGCGATCATGCGCCTGAGAAGGAAGAGCGGTTTGTCGGCGCCTTCGCCGTAGAACATGTGCTCGAATCGGAAAAGGCCAATTCCTTCGGCCCCGAACTCGCGCGCCTTCTTCGCGTCCTGCGGGGTGTCCGCGTTGGTGCGCACGCCGAGCTTCTTCACCTTGTCGCAGATCGCCATGAATCCGACAAAGTCGGGGTTTTCACCTGCCGCCTTGATGAGGGGCAGGGCACCCACGTAGACGGTGCCCTTGCTCCCGTTCAGAGTGATCCAGTCGCCTTCCTTGATGGCGGTGCCCTTTACGTTGATCTGGCGCGCGGCGAAGTCGACGCGCACGTCTGCCGCGCCGACGATGCAGCACTTGCCCCAGCCGCGCGCAACGAGGGCCGCGTGCGAGGTCATGCCCCCGCGGGCCGTGAGGATGCCCTGCGCCGCGCGCATGCCCTCCACGTCCTCAGGGTTTGTCTCTTCGCGAACCAGGATGACTTTCTTGCCCTGTTTCGTCCACTCCACCGCGTCCTTTGCGGTGAGCACGACCTGGCCGACGCCTCCTCCCGGACCGGCGGGAAGGCCCTTCACGAGGACGGGGGTCACCCTCTCCTTTGCAGGGTCGATGACGGGGTGCAGCAGCTCGTCGAGCTGTGCAGCCGTCACGCGGGTGACCGCCTCGTCCGGCGCGCAGAGCTTCTCTTTCACCATGTCCACCGCCATGCGGACGGCGGCAGGTCCGTTTCTCTTGCCGACGCGGCACTGCAGCATCCACAGCTTGCCCTTCTCAATGGTGAACTCGAGGTCCAGCATGTCGTGGTAGTGCTTTTCCAGGCGCTTCTCGATGGCGTGCAGCTCACCGTAGATCTTCGAGAACTGCTTCTCCAGCGACGGAAGACCCGCGGTGTGCTCGGTCTTGCCTGCCTCGTTGATGGGGTAGGGGGTGCGGATTCCCGCCACCACGTCCTCGCCCTGCGCGTTAGGCAGCCACTCGCCGTAGAAGATGTTCTCTCCCGTGGCCGGGTTTCGCGTGAATGCGACGCCCGTCCCGGAGTCATCGCCCATATTCCCAAAAACCATTGACTGAACCGTAACGGCCGTGCCCCACTCGTCGGGTATCCCCTCGATGCGGCGGTACGAGATTGCGCGCTTGCCGTTCCAGCTCTGGAAGACGGCGCGGATGCCGCCCCAGACCTGTTCCTTCGGATCCTCAGGGAAGTCCTTCCCAAGGACCTCCTTGACCTTCGCCTTGTAGATTCGGATGAGGGACTTGAGGTCCTCCGCGGAAAGATCGGTGTCCTGTTTCGCACTCCGGGCATGCTTCATCTTCTCAAGCTCGCGCTCGAGCTGCTGGCGGATCCCCATGCCCTCCGAGGGCTCGATGCCCTCCGCCTTCTCCATGACCACGTCGGAGTACATCTGGATCAGCCGGCGGTATGCATCGTAGACGAATCGCGCGTTGTGGGTGGCGGCGATGATGCCCTGGGCCGTCTTTTCATTGAGGCCGACATTGAGAACCGTTTCCATCATGCCCGGCATGGATTTGCGCGCGCCCGAGCGGACGGAGACGAGGAGCGGATTCGCGGGGTCTCCGAATTTGTGGGACATGATCTTTTCTATGTGCTTCAAGCCGGCATCGACCTGGCTGTCCAGACCGGCGGGATGCTTACCCCTGTTCTTGAAGAAGTGGTTGCACACTTCCGTGGTGATCGTGAAGCCGGCAGGAACCGGCAGCTTCAGATCGGGGTGTCCCGCCATCTCCGCGAGGTTGGCGCCTTTGCCGCCGAGAAGGTTCTTCATCTTCTCATTGCCGTCCGCTTTGCCTCCGCCGAACAGGTAAACGAATTTTTCCGCGCCCATGCAGGTTTCTCCTCTTTGGTCGATCGATATGGATGGAAGTGTATTACTACTGAAGCTCTTTCGTCCTGAGAAGGAATACCCCCAATGCCGCCGGACGTCAAGAGAGGCGGGCTGGGAGTTCGCGGAAATCTCCGCTGCAAGGGGATTCAGTCTTTTCTTGACGGGGCGTGATGAATCCCGCCTGCAGCTGTTCAAGAAGGAGCATGAAGAGGCGGTCACTATCACGACCGCAGTTGCCGATCTTTCCGCTCCCAACGGAGTCGAAGAAGTGCTGGACGCCATAAAGAGAGGCGGGGCATCCATCGACATCCTGGTCAACTATGCAGGCCTTGGCGATCGCCGGGCTTTTGTCGAGGCGGAACTGGACAAACAGCGTGCGATGATCCCGGTCAACATCACAGCTCTCGTGAGCCTCACCCATGGCCTGCTTCCGGCGATGGTCGGCCGCAGGGCCGGGCGAATTCTCAACGTCGCCTCAACCGCGGGGTTTTTCCCGGTCCCCTTATGTCGATCTACTACGCGAGCAAGGCATTCGTGATCTCATTTTCCTACGCCATCGCCTCTGAGGTTCGCAAATCAGGGGTCAGCGTTTCCGTCCTCTGCCCGGGAGCGACGCGCACTGATTTCAGCAGGACCGCCGGCACGAGTGACAGCCGGCTGAACAAATCGGGAATGATGGAGCCGCGCCGAGTCGCTGAGGCGGGAG
This sequence comes from Spirochaetia bacterium, assembly GCA_049515615.1. GTDB lineage: Bacteria > Spirochaetota > Spirochaetia > SZUA-6 > Fen-1364 > Fen-1364. The sequence goes on along the minus strand of JBEKTX010000085.1, from coordinate 5,886 downwards.
TGCGAGGGCTGCTCGCCGGCAAACGCATGATCGTGCCGGGACTAGCGAACAAGCTCGTGGCAGTCGGCTCGCGCTTCGTGCCCCGGGGCATGGCGGCGCGTACGGCCGGCGCCCTCAACTCCGACCGCTAAGGAAGCGTCAGGCACCGTCACGGCACACGCAGCGTGGACGGGAATCGTGACGGTGATCAGCGATAATGCTGGTCAGATAAACCTCCTTGCGCGGAAGGCCGGCTTCGAGGCTCGGCGCGGGAGAGCATGAACGGCAGCTGGTTTGGGACTACACCATGAAACTGTCGAATATGACAGCTTTTGTCCTGAGCGAAATCTCCCTTTTGAACATCCATCGCGACGACAGCCGAATAAAGGCCTAGAATGAGATGTTATGGCTCTTCAAGGTGAAGAAGGCATGACAACAAGACGTGAATGTAGTTTCCGAGCCTCGAGGTGCCATATGGCGCCTTTTCAAGGCCTGGCTCTTTTTTGATTGTTGCCTGTGATGCTATTCTATTTCCGCTGATAATCGCGGACGCGTTAACTGGCGCTCTATATAACTACCCCCGCCAAGTAAGTGTGAAATTGATGGACTGGAACGAAGCTCTCAGCAGGATCATGAAAGAACTGGAATTTAGCAGTACTTCTCTTCCAGCGTGGAAACTCGGCGATGAACTGACCATAATTCTCGCCAGAAGTTAACAAAATAGTTTGGGAAAATGATCTCAGCTCAGACGATAAGAAAATAATCGCCAAGTACTGTATTGAGAACTTTCCAATTATCGAGTCTACGGTTCTCTACGAGGAGGGTGATCTGGGGACAATTACACTTCACCGAATAACTGGGCTAGATCTCGGCATAGAAAGGGAGGCTTGGTCGGCTTGGTGGGATCAAGATGAGATGCACGAAGTCAACTCCTTTTTCGCTCGAGGTGGAGGCGTTCTTGCGTTCGATCGGCGCAATTTTTAGGCCTTCTGTAGAGAAATAGCTACTAGGGGATTTCATAAGGAGAAAAGAGCTCAAATTAGCGGCCATAAGTGGAGGCGCAGTCATTTCAACACACACTAAAAAGCAATTGACGCAGGTATTCAGTATAAGCTGTCCATAGTGCATTCCGGGGACCTGAATGAGGGTCAAGTCATGCGGAATGTGAAGATCATGAATCCACTGATGAATGAATAAGTATATCTGGCTCTTGCCTCCTTTTCAGAGATCATTATCTCATGCCGCCTGACAACTTGCTCAACTCTCGTTTCTTCCGTATGCCGAGTTTCCCGTAGATATTTTCCGCATGCTTTTCCACGGTGCGGCAGCTGATGAAAAGCTTATCGGCTATTTCTGGCATCGAGAGCCTCTCCGATAGCAGAAGGGCCACCTGGAGCTCGCGCTGAGTCAGGCCGATGCGCGAAGCTTCATGTCTCATCGACCGGATTCGGGATTCTTCCGGGTTCATTGCGGTCAGGGAAAGAGCGGAGTAGAAATTCTCAAGATGCGGTGAAATGATCCTGCTTATCGCGATCTCCCGTTCGGAGTACGAGTATTGTCGGATCTATCAGCTTGTCGGGTTGTTCGCCTTTCGCCAGGCGATGCAGATCTTCCCTTCCTGAGGTGACGCACAGGATTGGGAAATCGTGCGGGATGAGGTCCACAACATGAGCGCAAACCAAAGAATTGGTACAGACCCGCCTCGCCCGGCCGCTTCACACTTTTGCTGAGTGTCGATCCTGGAAGTACCGCACAAACAGAGATATCAGTTGTGGCGTTGACAGCGCCTCAACCACCCGACTATCATAAGCAATTCCAGGAGGAGCATATGGCGAAATCGATCAAGGGCTCGAGGACCGAGCAAAATCTTCTCAAAGCCTTCGCCGGGGAGTCCCAGGCACGCAACCGCTACACCTATTTCGCGGGGGAAGCGCGCAAGGAAGGCTTTCAGCAGGTCGCGAATATCTTCCAGGAGACAGCGGACAATGAGAAGGAGCACGCAAAGGTGTTCTTCTCCCACCTGGAAGGCGGGGATCTCGAGATCACCGTCTCGTATCCTGCAGGGGCTGTTCGGGACACCAAGTCGAACCTTGAAGCCGCGGCGGCAGGGGAAAAGATGGAATGGGGGAGCCTGTACCCCGATTTCGGGAAGCTCGCCCGTGACGAGGGGTACCCTGAGGTAGCCCGCTCGTTCGAGCAGATCGCTAAGGCCGAGAGGTTCCACGAGGGAAGGTACCGCAAGCTCATTGAGAACATATCCAAAGGCGAAGTCTTCAAGCGCACCTCGGCGGTGAAGTGGCACTGCATCAACTGCGGATACGTCTTTGAAGGGGTCGAGCCGCCCAAGGAATGCCCGGCCTGCAGGCATCCGCAGTCCTTCTACGAGGTGCTCGCAGAGAATTACTAGTCCGCGCGGGAGACGCTTGATCCACGGCTTTGAACCGGCCTATCCTCCGAGCCGGCATTCCCTATGATCAGCGGCCCCCCGGATCTCCCCGAAGATTTCGCTTCCCTCGATGACCTGCACGTCGTGCTCGATTCGGGGCGGCACGTGGCGGTGCGCCGCTACCGTGCGCAGCTGATCGCATGCCCGGAGAAGCCGCCGATCGCCCTGGACAGGGCCTATTCGGCAAAGCCCCTCGTGCTCGTTGAAAAGCAGGTTGCTTTTCCCGAGATCGCGGTTCTTTCCTTTTTCAAGAAAATGGGCTGGGAGGGCGCGTGGGTGGATGTCCAGCACCACAAGTTTTTCGACAGGATGCCCAACCAGAGCAAGGGGATGTCCCTCGGCGCCCACGCGAACCAGGCCATCACACGGATTGCCGCATACAACGACAACAGCAGGATCGGCTGCTGGGACCTGGTGCTCTGGGATGAGCGGGCGGTTGCCTTCGCCGCGGTGGTGGGCAGCGCGCCGGGGACGGATCGTGGCAGGCAGGAAGCCGGGATCGGTGACGCGCGGACCCGATGGCTGGCCGCCGCCGTGAAGTCGGGCCTGTCCGCGGGCCAGTTCGTGGTGGTCGAGTGGGACTATCGCAGGGTCGTGGTCAGGAGAAAGCGGAGTGGTTGAGTACCGCACCGATCTGCCCGAGGACCTTCCCGTCGTGCGCGAGCTTTTCGCAGAATACGGTCAGTCCCTTGGGATCGACCTTTCCTTCCAGGGCTTCGACGAGGAGCTTGCCTCTCTGCCGGGAAAGTACGCGCCGCCGCACGGTGCGGTGATCGTCGCCCGGTCCGAGGGCACACCCTGCGGCTGCGTGGCTCTGCGCAGGATCGATGAGCGCACGTGCGAAATGAAACGGCTGTATGTGCGTCCCGGGTGCAGGGGACTCCGCATCGGGGCGGAGCTTGTGACGCGCATCATCGAGGCAGCGAAGGATCGTGGATACGAAGCGATGCGGCTGGACACCCTGCCGTCCATGTCTAGCGCCGTCTCCCTGTACCGATCCTTCGGATTCCAGGAGATCCAGCCCTACATCTATAATCCGCTTCCGGGGGCTCTCTTCATGGAGAAGCGGCTTCAGCAGCCGTCAGCGCGGCCACTATCTCCTTGAACTTCCTGCCCCGATCGAACTCGTTGAGGAACATTCCGAACGACGTGCAGCCCGGCGAGAAGAGGATGGACGCTTCTTCGATGGAAAGCACCCTGGAGCGCAGCTCTTCGGCGCGGGCCATGGCCATCTGCACGGCATCCCGCAGATTGTCGAACGGCCCGTCAGCGGAGACGTGCGCGGCGCTGAGCAGCACACGGATCTTCTCGGTTCCCGTGCCGGAGAGCAGGACGATCGCGCGCGGCAGGTGGAGCGTTTCCGCCAGGGGCGCGAAATCGATGTTCTTATCAGTGCCTCCCGTGATGAGCACAACCGGTTCCGGCACCGCGCCCACAGCTTCGATGGTCGCTTGGGGTATCGTTGCCGCGGAATCATTGTAGAACCTTATGCCCCGCCATGTGAGGAAATGTTCCAGCCGGTGCTCCACACCCGGGAACCGCGCCAGGGCGTCCCGCAGGGTTTCCGCCGGCACTCCGTACAACATGAGCACGAGCCCGGCGCAAAGAAGGTTCCGCCTGTTGTGTGAACCGGGGATGAGCGCGGTGGTGAGGATCTCTTCCGCGGGCGCCGCGGGGGCGAGACGCGCCATGCCGACCCCCGCCGCCCACCATGCGCCGCAGAGATCAGCCGGGAGGTCCCCGGCCGAGAAGAAAAAGGGCCGGGCCCTGGTCTCGTTCGGAAACCCTCGCTGCCAGGGATCATCGAGATTGAAGACTGCCTTCTGATCAGGCTCTTGTTCTTCAAAGACGGCCTTCTTGTCTGCCACGTACTCCGTCATTCCCGCATACTTGTCCAAGTGGTCGGGCAGAATCACGGTGAACGCCGAGACCGCAGGCTTGAGGATTCCCTTCCCCTTCAGGTCCCCGAGCTGCCAGGAGGAAAGCTCCAGGACGACCGGTGCATCGGCGGAAAGCTCGTCCAGAAACGAGAGAGGGGAGACGGTGATATTCCCTCCGAGCCTTGTGCCCGGATGCACCTGGGACAGTCCGTAGGCGATCGCCGAAGCGGTGGTTGATTTTCCCTTGGACCCGGTCACGGCGATGATGGGGTTGCGGGCAAGGGAGAAGAACACTGAAAGGTCCGTCTCGATCGGCACGCCGTGCTCGCGCGCTTTCCGCAGAAAAGGTGAAGCGGGGTCGACGGCGGGATTCTTGATCACGAGGTCGGCATGCGCGAAGTCCTCCTCGTCGTGCCGCTCCAGGACGTAGCGAACGGGAAACGCGCGCAGGTGTTCCATCGCCGGCTGCAGAACGCGGGCGGAACGGAGGTCCGTAACGGTGACCCGGGCGCCCCTCCGGGCGAAGAACAGCGCGGATGCCAGCCCCCCGCCATGGATGCCCAGTCCCATGACGGTGACCCGGGCGCCGGACAGCGTGGCAAGGTCAACCTTCAATCCGGAACTCCCGCATGTCTGAATCGTTGAGATACACATCCACGCTTACGCCCTGCCACACCTCGTACCAGTCCCCGGGAATCCGGTCCTTGAGCTCCTTGTAGATGTCCAACTCCTCCGAGAAGGACGCGTTCTTCATCTCCCTCTGGATCCTCTCCATCTCGGGCAGGAGGAACTCCAGCGACCGGTGAAGAAGCGGGACGGCGGACGTCCGCGCCTCCGGGTCCAGCCCGATCACGGACTGGCAGACCGTCTTGTGCCGGCACTGGTACGGGTAGTAGGGGTAGGTCTTCTTCCTGGCCGGGAGAAAGAGCCTGCTGAAGAACTTGGTCAGGTCGGCGTCCATCCAGATGCCCTGCTGAAAATAGCCCCTTCCGAACTCCCCGATCCATGTCTGCGAGATAGTCTGCCGGATGCGGAACCCCTTCACCTTCTCCCCGATCAGGACCAGTTCTTCCACGGGGATGATGGTCGCCTCCAGGAAGAGATGGCGGGTGGAATACGCCGGGGTCATGTCATTGGTGCCGCGTTCGATCACCGTGCTCTCTGCAGCGCGCATCATGAGGTCGATACGGAGCATGTAGAGGTAGATAGAGTCACCGATGCCGTACACGTGATAGAAGCACGGCCGAAAGATTTCAGCGGGGTCGAAGAAGTACGTGAGCCCCTTCAGGACCTGGGGCGCGTGATTCACAATCTGAGCCGCGACTGCCTTGAAAGCGGACATGTATTCTGGAGAAGGCTCCTGCAGGCGTACGTCGTGGTGGATGTTGAAATGCGGCACGGTGAGGGTGCCGTCAAGGTGGAGGAAGAAGTCTTCGCCCTGGCTGAAGCGGCGTTCAAACGGTCTTCGTTCGTTCCCGATCGCTCCGAGCAGCCCGTTCAACGCCTGGTCTGAATAGCCGACTCGGATTTCGTTTGAGATTTGCTCCACCGGGCTGTATTTAAGCTGAAATGCCCGGTTCC
>JBEKTX010000084.1:0-13262 GCA_049515615.1 Spirochaetia bacterium | reverse complement strand
CTGAAGGCTGGTGCGGAAATGGAGGCTCAGGACAAGAACGGCGCGACCGCGCTGATGTACGCCGCGGGAGTATATCAGAATCTCGAGGACCAGTTGAAGGCGAGTGCGGAGAAGGCCCTGGACGCAACGATGGGCGAATTCCTCCTTCCGCTCATGGACGATGTCGATATAAAGGCGACCTCCCCATCTCCGAGCCAGTCTTGGAACGCGAACCCCGAGGTGATCATTGCACTGCTGAAGGCTGGCGCGAACGCGAATGCTCGGGACAAGAACGGCTGGACTCCATTGATATGCGCCGCGAGAAACCAGAGTTCCGGGGTGATCACCGGACTCCTGAAGGCCGGAGCGGACGTGAATGCTCTAAGCAAGGAGTGCGGGACCCTGGGGATAGAACACGGCATGACCCCGCTGATGGAAGCTGCGGGGTTCAACAAGAACCCCATGGTAATCGCCACGCTCCTGAATGCCGGCGCGGACCTCAAGGCTCAGAACGAGGACGGCCAGAACGCGCTGATGTGCGCCGCCCAGTACAACAAGAACCCCGAGGTAATCACCGCGCTCCTGAAGGCCGGCGCGGACCTCAAGGCTCAGAGCGAAAGTGGCTTTACCCCGCTGATGGCGGCTGCCATGTTCAACGAGAACCCCGATGTGATCACCGCGCTCTTGAAGGCTGGCGCGGACCTCAAGGCTCGGAGCAAATACGGTCAGACAGCCCTGATGGACGCAGCTCAGTACAACCCTAACCCAAAGATGATTGATGTGCTTCTGAAAGCCGGTGCAGACATCAAGTCTCAGGATACAAGCGGGAATACTTCGCTGATGTGCGCCGCCCAGGCGAACGAGCACCCCGAGGTGATCATAGCGCTCCTGAAAGCCGGCGCGGACCTCAAGGCTCGGAACAAGGACGGCCAGAGCGCGCTGATGTGCGCCGCCCAGTACAACGGGAACCCCGAGGTGATCACCACGCTCCTGAAGGCGGGTGCAGACCCAAAGGCGAAAGACAAGGCCGGAAGGACTGCCCTCAGCTATGCGCAGCTAAACAAGAAGCTGAAAGATACCGAAGCCTATCACAAACTCGAAGAAGCGTCGAAGTAAGGCAACAACGACGAGGCGCGAACCACCGGACGCGTCGGGGATTCGCGGCGGCTAAGAAGGGCGCGGGGGCGTCCCTTTCGTTTTTTCGGTCCCGGCGTACTCAGCCGTGTTTCTTCCTTTTATCTTCGCCGCATACATGAGGTCGTCGGCCTGGTGGATCAGCTCCTCCACGCTCAACTCGGCGTTGGAGCAGGTGAGGGACCCGATGGAGACGGTCACCCCCCGCGCCCGTTCCTGCATCTCGCGCTTGATGTGGGACTGGATCTTCGAGATCGCGGTCCGTGCCGAACTCTCATCGGTCTCAGGCATCAGCAGCGCGAACTCGTCTCCGCCGAGCCGGGCAACGACGTCGGTGGCGCGCACGTTGGCGCGGATGATGGAAACCACGGCGTGCAGAAGCCCGTCTCCCGCGGCGTGGCCGAAGGAATCGTTGACGAGCTTGAAATTGTCCAGGTCGAAATAGGCAAGGGTGAAGGGCCGTGAGTACCGTCGCGAGCGCTCGATCTCGGCCTGCAGCAGCTCCTCGAAGGATCTCTTGTTCGCGGCCCCCGTGAGGTGATCTATCCGCGCGAGCGCCCTTTCCTGGTCGACGTACTTCCGTATGAGCGAGATCAGGAGGGCGACGACGACGAACAGGGCGAGCCGCATCCCCGTGTTCCAGACGATGGAGAGCGCGCTCGAATAGGGCTTGCCGCCGAACAGATCGACGAGAGTCCGGACCGCCGCACTGGCCACGGCGCCGCCAATGCCTCCCCAGTTTCCTCCCAGCCATGCGAAAATGAATATCGGAAGCAGGTAGAAGGCGGAAAACGTGAGCTCATAGCCTGTGACGTAGTCCAGGACGCCGATTACGGAGACGAGCAGCGCGCCTGCGACCATTGAGACGCTCGTCGGCCATCCTTCCAACCTCGAGATCAGCTGCATTTCGTTTTCAATATCGACATTGACCCGGGTGAAATCGAGTCCTCAGCCGGCGCCGTCGGCCGCAAAATTGTTGTAGTAGTACTCGATCCCGTCGATCAGCGCCTGCCAGGATGCCTCGATGATGTTCTCATCAACCCCCACCGTGTCCCATGTCTGCTCGCCGTCGGAGGTGGTGATGAAAACGCGCACGCGCGCGGCGGTTGCCTTTTCCGGGTTGAGGACCCGCACGCGGTAATCGGTCAGCTTCAGCTTCCGCAGAAAGGGGTGAAGAGGGAGGAGCGCATCCCGCAGGGCGCCGTTCAGGGTGTCCACGGGACCGTCGCCGACCGCGGCTCCCATGAGAAGGTCCCCATTCACGCGGACAAACAATCTCCCCACGGTCTTGGCCGGGGTGTCACCCGCCTTGTAGTTTTCCAGGTGATAGTTGCTCAGCACCAGGAGGGGCCGGTACAGCCCGAGGGCCCGCCGGATGACGAGGTCGAAGGAACCTTCCGCGGCCTCGTACTCGTATCCTTTTTCCTCGAGGAGCTTCAACTGTTTGAGGAGGGTCGAGACGACATCCGATGATTTCTCGAACTCGCCATACCGCGCCATTTTTTTCACTATCGTGGATTTGCCGGCGAGCTCAGAGAGCAAAACCCGGCGCTCATTGCCGACGAGGGCTCCGTCGATATGCTCCATGAGGCGCGGCGCCTTGCTGATCACATCGGCGTGCTGACCAGCCTTGTGAGAAAAAGCCGCCTCTCCCACGTAAGGGTGCCGCTTGTCCGGAATGATATTGGCCTTTTCGGCGACGAACCGGGACAGAGGCGTGAGGAGCTTCAGGTTCCCGCACACACCGGCCGTGTCCCCCAACTTCAGGCACAGCGTGGGGATCAGGGTGCACAGGTTCAGGTTCCCGCACCGCTCCCCCCAGCCGTTGATCGTCCCCTGCACGTGAGTGGCGCCGAGCTCCAGCGCCGCCAGTGCGTTTGCCACGGCGTTTCCCGTGTCGTCGTGAAAGTGCACCCCGATGGGGCCCAGCTCGGCGACGGGGAGCTCGCTCATGATTCGCGCGACTTCCGAAGGGAGCGTGCCGCCGTTGGTGTCGCAGAGCACCAGGCAGTCGGCGCCCGCGGCATGCGCGGTGCGCAGAGCGGCCAGAGCGTACGTGGGGTCATCTTTGTAGCCGTCGAAGAAGTGCTCCAGATCGTAGAATACTTCACGGCCCGCCGTCTTCAGCGTGGCAAGCGAGTCCCTGATCATCGCCAGGTTCTCCTCTTCCGTGGTCTGAAGGACTTCGCGAACATGTGCCTTCCAGGTCTTGCCGACGACGATGACCGTGGGGGTTTCCGCGTTCAGAAGGGCCGTGATCTGCGGGTCGGAGCCGGCTTTCCCGCGCGGCTTCCGCGTCGATCCGAAGGCGACGATCCTCGCGTGGAGCAGCTTTTCCTTTCGCATGCGCTGGAAGAACTCCGCCTCCTTGCGGTTGGACAGCGGGAATCCTCCCTCGATGTAATCGATGCCGAACTCGTCCATGGCAAGGGCGATCTGGATCTTGTCCTCCAGCGTGTAGTTGATGCCCTGGCCCTGCATCCCGTCACGGAGCGTGGTGTCGTAGATGACCGTTTGCCTTCCACTCATCGATCAGCCCTCCGCCAATGATTTCTGCGCCAGGAGGTAGGGGATCCACCCACCTTCCTTCACGATCGACTGCATGAACGGGGGAAACGGGGTGACGGACCGGCGCGCGCCCGAGGGAAGCAGGAGCACCGCATTGTCAAGGTCCACGTCGATGTGGTCATTCTCCATGACAAGGCCCGAGATTCCCGGGCATTCCACGATCGGGAGGCCCGTATTGATTGCGTTTCGGAAGAAGATCCGCGCAAAACTCTCGGCGACCACGCAGCCGATGCCCGCTGCTTTGAGGGCGATTGGCGCATGCTCGCGGGAGGACCCGCAGCCGAAGTTGGCGCCGGCCACGATGATCTGCCCGGGGATGATGCCCTCTGCAAAACCCGGCCGCACATCCTCCATGCAGTGCCGAGCGAGGACCGCGGGATCCGTCGTGTTCAGGTATCGAGCCGCGATGATCTCGTCGGTGTTCACGTTGTCGCTGAAGACGCGCACCGTACCGCTGTACCTCATTTCACACAACCTCCGATGGCGCGGTGATCCGGCCAGTGACCGCGCTTGCCGCCGCTGTCGCCGGCGAGGCAAGGTAGACTTCGCTGCCCGCATGGCCCATGCGGCCCACGAAGTTGCGGTTCGTCGTGGAAATGCAGCGCTCGCCTTCCGCGAGAATGCCCATGTGACCGCCGAGGCAGGGCCCGCAGGTCGGCGGTGAAATCACCGCGCCGGCGTCGAGGAAAACATCGAAGAGGCCTTCCTCCAATGCCTGCCGATACGCGTGCGGTGTCGCGGGGATGACGATGCAGCGGACCCCGGCGGCGACTCGGTGTCCCTTCAGGACCCTCGCGGCGAGCCGCAGGTCCTCGATCCTTCCGTTGGTGCAGCTTCCGATGACGACCTGGTCCACCTTCACGTCGGTGTCAGCAGCCGGTCGAACGTTCTGCGGCAGGTGAGGGGCCGCCACGAGTGGATCCAGCGCACCGGCATCGATCGTCACGACCCTTTCGTAGGGTGCATCTTCATCAGCTTCCAGCCGCGTCCAGGAGCGGCCGGGCGCCCGCGTGGAAAGGTAGCCGGCCACCTTGTCATCGGCGGCGAAGATCCCGTTTTTCGCCCCGGCCTCGATTGCCATGTTTGCCATGGAAAGCCTCCCCTCGACGGAGAGGGAGTCGATGGCCGGACCTGAAAACTCAAGCGCCTTGTAGAGCGCCCCGGACACCGAGAGTGTCCCGATCAGGGCGAGGACGAGGTCCTTCCCCGTTACCCATGGCCGCAGGGAGCCCTGAAAGACTGCTTTGATCGACGAGGGCACGCGAAGCCATGCCGTTCCCGTGAGAAAGAAACCGGCGAGGTCCGTGGAGCCCATCCCGGTGGCGAACGCGCCCAGCGCGCCGTACGTGCACGTGTGTGAATCCGCGCCGATGACCACCATGCCGGGGACGATCGCGCCGAGCTCGGGGAGCAGCGCGTGCTCCACCCCTACTTCGCCCTGTTCGAAAAAGTGGATGCCGGCGTGCCGGCGGCTGAAGTCGCGCATGATCTTTGCCTGTTGGGCCGAGAGGATATCCTTGTTCGGCGTGAAGTGATCCGCCACGAGCCAGATGCGCTCGGGAAACCTGCAGCCGCGGGCGCCGGTCTTCTCGAACTCCTGGATCGCGATCGGCGCGGTGATGTCATTCGCGAGCCCCAGGTCCGGCTCGACCAGCAGGAAATCCCCCGCCGCGACCTTCTCCTTGCGGGCGGCCGCGGCGAGCACCTTCTCAGACAACGTCATTCGATTCATCATCCCCCCTGCGCATGGACTGGTACGCTTTGTTTCGGTTGAGCGCGTTCACGTATGCCTTGGCGCTGGCCTCCAGGATATCCGTCGAGGCGCCGCGGCCGACGAACTTCCGCCCGTCGATTTCCAGGGACACGCTTACCTCGCCGATGGCCTGCTTCCCGGGCGTGACCGCCTGCACCACGTATTCCAGAAGCTTTGTCTGGATGCCGAGGGCCCTGTCGATCGCATTGAAGATCGCATCGACCGGTCCGTCGCCCGTTGCCGCCTCTTCGTGACGCTCTCCGCCGTCCGTGATCCGGACCGTTGCCGTCGGCACGGCGACGTTTCCCGACTGAATGTTGAAATAGTCCAGCCCGTAGGTTTCGGTTTCATGTCCGAGCTGGTCGGAAACGATGACGTACAGGTCGTCGTCGTACACCTCCTTCTTGCGGTCCGCGATTTCCAGGAACCTGCCGTACGCCTTCTTCACCTCCTCCTCGGAGAGCGAGAGCCCAAGCTCCGACAGGCGGCTCTTGAAACCGTGCAGGCCGGAGTGCCGCCCCAGCACGAGGAGGCTCGCATCCCGGCCGACCGATTCGGGGGTCATGATCTCATAGGTCTCCCGCTTCTTGAGCACGCCGTCCTGGTGGATTCCGGACTCGTGAGCGAACGCGTTCTCGCCCGTGATCGGCTTGTTGCGCGGGATCGGGAATCCGATCGTATTCGCAAGCAGGCGGGAGGTGTTGTAGATCTGCCGGGTGTTGATGCCGGTGGTGAAGGGGAGGATGTCGGAACGGACCGAGAGGGCCATGACGAGCTCCTCGAGGCACGCGTTGCCGGCGCGCTCCCCGATGCCGTTCACGGTGACCTCCACCTGGCGCGCGCCCGCCCGAACCGCGGCAAGGGAGTTCGCCACGGCCATGCCGAGGTCATTGTGGCAGTGGACGGACAGGACCGCCTTGTCCATGTTGGGCGTTCCCTCGATGATCGCGCGGAGAAACTCGGTGAACTCCATCGGCATCGTGTACCCCACCGTGTCGGGCACGTTGATGATCCGCGCCCCTGCGTCGATCACCTTCTCGATGACCCGGCAGAGGAAACCGATCTCGCTCCTGGTGGCGTCCTCCGGGGAGAACTCCACTTCCGCGGTCTTGTTGCGGGCGTACCGCACGGCGCGCACGGCCATCTCGACCACCTCGTCGGGCTTCTTCCGCAGCTTGAACTCCATATGGACGGGGGAAGTGGCGAGGAACGTGTGGATGCGAGGATGCTCCGCCTCCGACAGCGCGTCCGCGGCGCAATCAATATCCTTCTCCACCGCGCGGGCGAGGGCCGCGATGACCGGTCCCCGCACCTGGCGCGCGATCAGGCGGCATCCCTCGAGCTGGTGCGGCGAAGAGATGGGGAAGCCCGCTTCGATCACGTCCACGCCGAGGCGCGCAAGCTGGACCGCAATCTCCAGCTTCTGCTCGACGCTCATCGAGGCGCCCGGCGACTGCTCGCCGTCCCTCAGCGTGGTGTCGAATATGCTGATTCTGTCCATCACCGGTCTCCTTTCAGTTTTCACTCTTTCTGCTCCGTTCCATTGCAACAACGCCGCGTCTCGCCATCTCCGCGATCCCGTAGGGTTGGAGGAGCGCGATGAGATCGTCGATCTTCTCGGGAGACCCGGCCAGCTCCACCGTCATGCTCTCGTGACCGACGTCCATGATCTGCGCCTTGAACACGTCCGCCACCTGGAAGATTTCCCCCCGCTGGGGGCCCTTCGCGTTCACCTTCACCAGCATCAGCTCGCGATTCAGGGAGGGCACGCCCGTAAGCTCGGTGACCTTGATCACGTCGATGAGCCGGTTGAGCTGCTTCTTGATCTGCTCCACGACGGCGTCGTCTCCCCTGCAGGCCAGCGTGATGCGGGTGACGGTAGGGTCCGCGGTAACCCCCGCGGTGATGCTCTCCAGGTTGTACCCGCGGCCCGAAAAGAGCCCTGAGATCCTCGCCAGGACGCCCTGCTGGTTTTCCACGTGCAGGCTAATGATGTGGGTCATCCGCTCCTCCCCTCACGCATTCATCATCTCGTGGATGCCGGCGCCCGCCGGCACCATGGGCCACACGTTGGCCTCCCTGTCGATGCGGAAATCGATGAAGATCGGCCTGTCCGTGATCCGGTGCGCCTCCCGGAGCGCCGGCTCGATCTCCCGGGTTTCGATGACCCGGATGCCGGCTGCTCCGTACGCCTCGGCCAGCTTTACGAAATCGGGGGCGTAGGGCGGGCAGTTCTCGTCGGGCTGCGCGCAATCGGGCGGACAGCGGCCGGTCCGCTCCAGGCAGACCCCGGAATAGCGGCGCTTGTAAAAGACTTCCTGCCATTGCCGCACCATTCCAAGGTACCCGTTGTTCAGGATCGCGACGATCACCGGCAGGCCTTCGCTCACGGCAGTGGCGAGCTCCTGGATGTTCATCTGGATGGAGCCGTCTCCGGCAATATCGATGACGCGGCGGTGCGGATTGCCGAGCTGGGCTCCGATCGCCGCGGGGAATCCGTAGCCCATTGTTCCCAGCCCGCCCGAGGTCAGAAACGAGCGCGGCTGGCTGAAGGAGTAGTACAGCGCGGTCCACATCTGGTTCTGACCCACCTCGGTGGTGACAATCGCATCCGGGAAGGCCGCCGCGATTGCCTGGATGACCAGGGTTGGCGAGAGCCTGCCGTTGCCGCCGATCTGCACAAGCGGGTGGGACTTCATCCACTCCTCCGTCTCCGCCACCCAGCGCTCGTGGGCCGGCTTGCGGGCATGGGGAAGGAGGTCCTCGAGCACAAGGCGCGCGTCTCCCACGATGGGGATTTCCACGGCCACATTGCGGGAGATGGAGGCTGGATCGATGTCGACGTGCACGACCGACGCGTGGGGGGCGAACTTCGCGAGGTCACCCGTGGCGCGGTCGTCGAACCGGGTCCCGATGGCAAAGAGAAGATCGCAGTTCTGCACCGCGGTGTTCGCCGCGAAGGTGCCGTGCATGCCGACCATGCCGAGGAATCTCGGGTGCCTGCTCGGGAGTATCCCGATGCCCATGAGCGAGGAAACGGTGGGGACGTCCACCACGTCTTCGACACTGCGGAATGCGTCCGTCGCTCCCGCGATGTGCAGGCCGCCGCCGACGTAGAAGAGAGGCTTCTTCGCCCTGGCCAGAGCCTGCGCCGCCTTTCGGATCTGGAGCGGGTGGCCCTTGGTGACGGGATTGTAGCCGCGGATGGACACTGATTCGGGCAGCGGCTCGGAAGATTCTTCGATGAGGACGTCCTTCGGCATGTCCACGAGCACCGGTCCGGGCCGGCCGCTTCTCGCGATGTAGAACGCCTCCCGGATGATCCGCCCGAGGTCCCTGCGATCGGTGACCAGGTAGTTGTGCTTCGTCACCGACCGTGAGATGCCGACGATGTCGGCCTCCTGGAAGGCGTCGTTGCCGATCATGTTGCGGGTCACCTGCCCGGTGAGAACGACCAGGGGCACGGAATCGAAGTTCGCGGTCGTAAGCCCCGTCACGGTGTTCGTCGCGCCGGGGCCGCTCGTCACGAGGCAGACGCCGACGCGTCCCGTCGAGCGGGCATATCCGTCAGCCGCATGCACCGCGCCCTGCTCGTGCCGCGCGAGCACCAGCCGCAGGTCCCGCTCGCCGTACAGGGCATCGAACACCGGTATGACGACTCCGCCGGGAAAGCCGAAAACGATTTCCACCTTCTCCGATTTCAGGGCGTCGATGACAAGCTGCGCGCCGCTGCGTTTCATGGTGCGCTCCTTTTTCCTTCCGCCAGTGCGCCAAGGGAGGCGGGTCCCACCCGTGCGGCGTAGGCGTCGAGGAATCGGCTTCCGCCCGCCGCAGGCTTTTTCGGCTTGAAGCTCCGCACGCGCTCCTGCCACTCCCGCTCGTCGACCAGGAGATCCAGGCGCTTCCCCGGGATATCGATCCTGATCGTGTCCCCCTCCCTGACGATGCCGATGGGGCCGCCCGCCGCGGCCTCGGGGGTGATGTGCCCGATCGCGGCGCCCCGGCTTGCCCCGGAAAAACGCCCGTCCGTGACGAGCGCCACTTCCTTGTCCAGCCCAATGCCGGCGATGGTCGCGGTAGGGGAGAGCATCTCCCGCATCCCGGGTCCGCCCCGGGGTCCTTCGTAGCGGATGACCACCACGTCGCCGGGCCGGATCCTTCTCGAAATGATGGCCTCCTGCGCATCCTCTTCCGAATCGAAGACGCGCGCCGGACCCTCGTGAACCAGCATCGACGGATCCACGGCGGCCTTCTTGACGATGCTCCCCTCCGGCGCGAGGTTGCCTTTCAGCACCGCGAGGCCGCCTTCGGAATGATAGGGCGAATCAGGATGCGCGATGTACTTCCCGTCCGGCTCGGGGGCGGGACGGTATGACTCCTCCATCGCCTGCCCCGTGACCGTGAGGGCGCTGCCGTCGATCCTGTCCAGCCGGGCAAGCACTTTCATGACGGCCATCACACCGCCGGCGGAGTGGAGGTGCTGCATGTAGAAGGGGCCGGACGGAGCAAGGGAGCAGAGGTGAGGAACTTGTGAGCTGAGTCGGTCGAAGTCGTCCAGCGAGAGGGGCACACCGGCGGAGGCGGCAATCGCCGGCAGGTGAAGTGCGGTGTTCGTCGAACCGCCCAGCGCCATGTCCAGGGCCACCGCGTTCAGGAACGCGGCACGCGTGAGGATCCTGCGGGGCGTGAGGGAGTTGCGGACGGCACGGACCGCGGCGCGTCCCGCTTCGCGCGCGAGGATCGCCCGGTCCGCATGCACCGCCGGGATCGTTCCGTTTCCCGGCAGCGCGAGCCCGAGCGCTTCCGAGAGGCAGTTCATCGTGTTTGCCGTGAACAGCCCGGCGCAGGAGCCGGGCCCCGGGCACGCGCTGCATTCAAGCCGGGCCAGGTCCGCATCTGTCATCCTGCCGGCGGCGTGCTTCCCCACGGCCTCGAAGACCGCCTCCAGCCCGACGTCTTTTCCGTCAAAGCTGCCCGCGAGCATCGGCCCTCCGGAAACTATGAGGGAAGGGATGTCCAGCCGGGCGGCGGCCATCAGCATGCCGGGAACGATCTTGTCGCAGTTGACCACTAGAACGAGCCCGTCCAGGGCGTGCGCCTGCGCCACGATCTCGATGGAATCCGCAATCAAGTCCCTGCTGGGCAGGGAGTATTTCATTCCGACGTGACCCATCGCGATGCCGTCGCACACGCCGATGGTGCCGAACTCGCACGCGACGCCGCCCTCCGACCAGATTCCTTCGCGGACGCTCTGGGCGAGCTGGCGCAGGTGCTGATGCCCGGGGATGAGCTCGCTGTAGGAGTTGGCGATGCCGATGACCGGCCTGCCCATGGTGTTTGCGTCCCAGCCCATGGCGTGAAGCAGGCTCCTGTGGGGAGTGCGCGAGGCGCCTTCCTGAACCGCGGCGCTGCGGCGTAGGCGAGTCCCTGTTTCCATAGTCCCTCCTCACGGTCGAAGTAAAAAAAAGGGCCGTTCTCCCGGAAGGAGAACGGCCCGCGCTCTGCGTCGTCAAACGGCTGCGCGCTACCCTCCCGGGCGTCTGATTCTCCTCTCAAGGAGGACGCGAATAAGGACGAGCCCGGAAACTGCAAGAGGCGTGCGGCCGACAGTCATCGTGCTGAATGTATATGCGGTCTCTGGATTATTGTCAAGTATTCTTGTCAGTTTTTCTCTAGAATGTTGCGGCGCGCCGCTCGAAGGATTTCTGCAGCTTTGCCAATATGCTCCGGCCCTGTTCCTCGGTGTGGATTCCGAAATCCCGGAGCACCGGCCGCTCGATCTGCTCAAAGGTGATCAGGTCCCTCTCCAGCCCGCAAAACGCGTTGGCAAGGTACACGCAGAAAACCACGTCCTTGTACTGAAGGGGCGTGACGAGTGGCTCGTGGTGGTGCTTGATTCCATGGACCAGCTGCTCGGGAAAGTTCCATTTTCGCGCAATCAGCGCCCCGATATCGGCATGGTTCAGGCCGAAGGAGAACCGTTCCAGGATTCGGGGCGGGATGTCCTTGTCCCTGCAGAAGCGCGCGATCTGCTCCATTGCCTCAGGGTGCAGGTAGGTCACGATGATCTGTCCAAGGTCGTGAAGGATGCCGGCCACATAGACGTCGTCCAGGATATCGGCTTTGGGCTTGAAGCTGCGGGCGAGCATGAACGAATAGAATGCCGTCCGGTAGGAGTGCTCCCACAACGTCTTCATTTCGGCGTATTTTTCACCGAGTATTTTCTGCGCCCCGTAGGTGTAGAGAAGGTTGCGCAGACCCTTCATGCCGACGATCTTGACGCCCTGCAGAATGTTGTTCACCCGGCGGGGGAGCACGTAATGGGCGGAGTTCACGAGCTTCAACAAGTCGGCGGTGAGCGCGGGGTCGGTGGCAATCCGGCCCGCGATCTGGGCCAGCGTGGCCCGGGATTCCTCGGTCAGATGGATGAGCTCGAGGATCGTCTCCGGGAAATGCGGGAGCGCATCCACATCCCTGACGATCGCCTGGGTCAGCACGCCGATCTTCTCGAGCTGGACCTGGCTCATCGGGATGGTGAGCCCAGCTATCGTCTCTCCGTCGCGTGCCTCGATCGCAAATGCCTCTTCGCCCAGCCCGATTCGCTTCAGGAACTGCAGGAGGATCAGGATTCCCAGCCCCGCGCCTTCCGTGGTGTCGATGGGCTGCGAGAGGGCCTCCACGAACGAATGAAAGGCCCGGGCCCGGGCAATCCTGTCGTAGATGCGCGCCTGTTCACGGGAGGTGAGCTCCGCGCCGTTGCGCACGGATATGGCAAGGCTTCCGCCCGTGGTGTGGAAGGTGATGCCGATGAACTGCCCGCGCTGCTTCAGCAGGTCAAGCCAGTGCTCGATTTGTTTCGAGGATTCAGATCGGAAGTTGCGCATCCCGGCGTCATAATCGGCCTCGCTGTTGATGTCGAGTCCCTTCTCCTCGAAGTACAGGCGCTTTGTGTTCGCCTTCTGCGCGTTGATGATGAGCTCCTTCAGGCAGTAGGAGAGGGGTTCCATGATCCGCTCCTGGCCGAGCTCCACGAGGTAGGCTTCGAGGATCCGGTCCAGCAGCGCGTGGGATTCATGCGGCAGGCTTGTGAGCTTGAACGTGAGGGGAATGGAGCGCAGTGCGGCCTTCTGGATCTCCGTGATGTCGATGATTGAAGCCATGCCGCCCCTAGTATAGCAGGATCAGGCAGGGGACGAAAGCTTTTTTCCCGGCCCCGCTGGTCAGGCGTCCGATGCGGTCAGAATGTCGTCGATGCTCTCGGGATGCTCTTTGAAGGATTCCAGCATTCGGATCCGGCGGAAGGTGTCGAGGTTCTGCCCGAAGACGTCGACGATGTCGGGGTCGAAATGCGTTCCGCGCTCCGACATGATGACATTCACCGCTTCCTCATGCGGGAACGCCTCCTTGTACGTGCGTTTGCTCGTCAGCGCATCGTAGACGTCGGCCAGCGTAACGATCCGCGCGGAGAGCGGGATCTGCTCGCCCTTCTTCCCGGAGGGGTAGCCCGTTCCGTCCCAGCGCTCGTGGTGTGAGAATGCGATCTCCTTGCCGAGGGTGAGGAAGGATTCGCGCTTGATTTCCCGGTCCACCACGCGGAGGGCCTCCCCGCCGAGGGTGGTGTGCACCTTGATCTTATCAAACTCCTCCCGGCTCAGCTTGCCGGACTTCAGCAGGAGCGCATCCTCGATGCCCACCTTGCCCACGTCGTGCAGGACCGAGGAGAGGCAGAGATCTTCGACGTACTCCGCCGTGATGTAGTCCGCGTACTTCGGGAGCTTCGCGAGCCCGAGGGCGAGCACGCGCGTGAACTCCCGGACCCTTTCGAGGT
>JBEKTX010000083.1:0-15696 GCA_049515615.1 Spirochaetia bacterium | reverse complement strand
TCACGATGCGATACGAGGTGGCGGGCGGCGGTATTGAAGACCCCGACGACGACTCCCTCGAGCCTTCGTCCCTACGCCACACGGTGACGTTCCGAGTAAGAGAGGAGGCGGACCCGGCGACGTTCGGACTCGGGTTCACCACATCCGCCAAGGACTATTATCAGCAGTCCGGCGACTACTCGTATTTCAAGGTGGAGCACGACGCCTCCCTGCGGATGGGCGACCCCTTGAAGGTCGGCTATGCGCTGGGCGCGAAGTGGATGAAATACCCCGAGCTCGATTCGCGGGGCCTGTCGAAGAACGCCCTGTCGCTGAACCTCGGCGGCACGGCGGCGGTGCGGCTCTCCAGAGGCACCAGCCTCGAGGCGGGAGTAGGTGGACGGTTTTCCCTCACGGAAAACCCCGCGGACGCCATGCAGGCGTACACGGCATCGGCCGGGCTCAGCACGCGCATTGGGGACTGGCTGCTGGCCGCCAGGTACCGGGGCGAATTCCGCTTCCCTCTGGCCGGGCTCGACACGTACCATACGGGCAGCGTGTCGCTCCAGTGGGACCCGAATTAGCGCGACGCAGTGCCGTTCGGCACTGTCCAACATGGCGATCGGGAGCGCTATTTGACAAAAGAGCGCCGAACACGTAGAATAAACCGAAATCGTCGAATAATAGTCTCTGGACAGAGGCTCTTGCGGCTCGGTTGTGCCGTGGCTATAATTACAGGGATGAGGGGAATTCTCGAAGGCAAAGGGGCGCCATGAGTAATAACGAGATCGTTCCTGGATTTGACGACGAAAAAGATGACAGCCTCAAAATCCGCCTCCAGAAGATCGAGGACACCGAAGGGTGCCTCGTCCTCTATCTCACGGGCTATATCGATACCTACAACTCCAACTACTTTCAGAAGCGCGTTCAGAAGGCCGTCGAGTCAAGTTTCATCAAGCTCATTTTTCACTGCGCCGGGTTGAACTACGTGTCCAGCACGGGGATCGGCTCCTTCACCGCCTTCCTCAAGGCCGTGAAACCGCGGGGCGGGGACCTGGTGCTTCTGGAAATCCAGCCGAAAGTCTACGAGGTGTTCCAGCTCCTCGGCTTCTCCCAGTTCTTCAACATCAAGGAGAACCTCGATGAGGCGGTCTCGTTTTTCGCCGCGCGAGGGGAAGAAGGCAAGGGAGCGATTTTCCCCCGCATCTTCAAATGTCCCATCTGCAGCAAGAAGCTGAAAGCGTCGAAGTCCGGCCGGTTCCGGTGTTCCGAATGCAAGACGATCCTCGCCATCGACAACGCAGGCCAGGTCTTCCTCGGTTGAGAGGGGCTCCATGATCTCGCGGGACAAGCTCGAAGCCTACCTCGTAAAGCTCTCCCTGAGCTTCCACGAGGCCGGCCCCGGCACGTGGGTGGTGAGCGACAGGGAGAAAGGGCTCGAAAACCTTCTCATCCAGCTCTCCGAACCGCTGGTGATCCTCCGCATTCACGTCATGGAAGTGCCCTCGGCCCGGCGCGAGCAGCTCTTCGAAGAGCTGCTGCGCCTGAACGCAACAGACATGGTCCACGGCGCCTACGCGGTCGACGGGAAAAACGTGCTCATCATCGACAGCCTGGAGGCGGAAACCATGGACCTCGAGGAGCTCGAGGCATCCATCGACGCCATCGGGCTTGCCCTTGCCCAGCACTACCGGCCCCTTTCCCGGTATCGCACGAAGACATAGCAGGAGGAATCCATGGGGATTCTCGATCGCATACGCACCGTCCTCAAGGCCAACATCAACGCCCTCATCAGCAAGGCTGAAGATCCGGAGAAGATGCTCAACCAGTTGATCATGGACATGAACGAGCAGCTTCTGGAGGCGAAGAAGCAGGTCGCCATGTCCATCGCGGACGAGAAGAAGCTCGAACGCCAGGCGCTGGAGAACAAGTCGCAGGGGGAGGACTGGGAGAAAAAGGCGATGCTCGCCGTCAAGGCGGGCAAGGATGACCTGGCCAAGGAGGCTCTCCTGCGAAAGCAGGAGTACGACGGTTACGCCGCCTCATTCCAGAAGGAGTTCGAGAGCCAGCACGCTTCCGTCGAACAGCTGAAGGACGCGCTGCGGCAGCTGCAGACCAAGATCGAGGAAGCCGGCAGGAAGAAGAACCTGCTGATCGCGCGGGCGAAACGCGCCGAGGCGCAGAAGCAGATCCAGCAGACCATGGGCTCCCTGTCGGGCAACTCCTCGTTCGACACGTTCGACCGCATGGCGCAGAAGGTGGACCAGATCGAGGCGGAGGCCGAGGCAATGAAGGAGCTGGGCGCCGTCACCGCCGACCAGAAGCTGGAGGACAAGTTCAAGGAGCTGGAATCTTCGGACGCCGGCTCGGACAAGCTGCTGGAGGATCTGAAGGCCAAGATGGGCCAGATTGAAGACAAAGAGAAGAAGTAAGAGCTCACCGACGATCAACCTCGTCGGCCTCGACGCAGTCCTGTGCGAAAGAATCCGGGCTTCTCTGGGGAGAAGCCCGTTTCATTTCATTTCCACCGCCGAGCCCCTGCCGGACGACGAGGCCGACCTCTTCGTCATTGCGGCCGGGAATGCCGCCAGGCTCGCGCAGAGGGGGGTCCCCGTCCTTGCTCACGGGCCGGCGGGCCTCATGCGCAGCGCGTTTCTCGAAGGGTGCACAGACTACCTGAGGGATCCCTGGACGCCGGAGGAGCTTGCGCTGCGCGCGCAAGCGGCGATTTCCCGTCAGGACGCCTGCTGGGAGTTTCCGTGGGGAGATGTGCGCATCGACGGAGACGAGCTCTGCGCTCCGGGCGGGCGCGCGCCGCTCACCCACCACGAATCGGTCATCCTCCGCGCGCTCCTGCGCCAGCGCGGCAGACCGGTGCCGCGGGCGGCCCTGGCCTGCCTGCTGGGCGGCGGAACTCTCCGCGGCGACGCGAGCCGCCGCATCGATGTGCATATCGCGGCGCTGCGCCGGCGCGTACGGTCCGTGGCGCCCGAGGCAGGGAGGTTCATCGTCTGCGTCCGCGGGCAGGGCTACATGGTGCCGTAGCCATGGATGCGTAGCACGCCGAAGGCGTGCGGAGGGCGGCAGCCGGCCCAGCGACCCGAAGGGGCGCGCAGGACGGCGAGAGCCGCGAGGGCGAGCGAGGCCTGCCGCGCCAAATGACGCGCACGCGCGTCGGGCGCGGCGTTGGATGGCCGACAGCGAGCCCGTAGCCCCACCGCGCTCCGCGCGGTGCTTTTATGAGTTGATCACGTGAACTCGCAGTGGTAGGCTTCGCATCGGCGTGAAAGAGCCTTTGAAAGTCCCCTTCATCTTCCTTTTCATCCTCATCTGCACGACGTTCGTGTGCGCGGTCCTGGACATGCTGACTGCATGGGGCCTGTATGAATCCGCGGGCCATGGCTTTAGCCTCGCCGCCGCCGTACAAAAGCTTCCCCGGAGCCTGTACGACGTGCTGGTGCCTTCCGTCGTTCTCTCGATCGTCCTGCTCGGATTCCGGCTGGTACGCAGACGGTTCTCGCGCTTCATTGCCCTGCTCATCGTCCTGGGAGTCAGCTATATCGCGCTCGTGAACGGCATGCTCCTGCTGCGGCCGCTCGCCGGCGCTTCTCCGGCGGCGGGAGTAACGCCGGCTCAGTACCTTCCGCCCTCCACCTTTGTCCGCGTGGGAGAAAGGATGATCAATGTCCGCTCCATCAGCGACACGCACGCACGCGCCATCCTCGTGTACGACCCTGCGCGTGGAGACGCCAGGTTCAGCGTCTACCCCGAGGGCACGGCAGTCGTCACCACCGGCGTCCTGACGATTACCGCTTCAAGTCCCGGTCCGCTCTCGATCAACGGCACGCCCGATCTTCCATGGACCAGCGTCTTCGCCACGGACCGATTCACCGAGTTGTTCCTGCGAGACGTGCGCACAATGACCTCCGACTTCCAGGGGCTGCTGGTCACATCCCGGGCGGAGTTCTTCGCCTCCAGCTTTGCGCTGGTCCTCCTGTGCGCCGCGTCCCTCATGCTCCTGAGAATCACGCGCTGGCCGCTCTTGAACATCATGCTCCTCGGGATCGCCGTGCGGGGGTATTTCTCCCTGTACCATCTCCTCGCGGTGAGCTTTGCACCCCAACTGAGACAGGTCGTGACCGATGCATTCGTCACGCGCATGTTTCCGTCCGCGGCGTTCGCCGGACTGGCGGTGATCTTCCTCCTCGTGGACATCCTGTTCATCCCCGCCGACCGCTGGGTGAGCGAGACGGGTCCATGAACAGGTCCCTGCTCTCCCGAATCATGCCTTTCCTTCTCCTCTTCTATGCCCTCTCCCTCGGCGCGTTCTTCGCCTATGCGATTGTGACCTTCTCCGCCTCGAACTACCTCCCCGCACTGCGCTGGGAGTACGCGATAAAGCGCGCCTTTGTCCTGTTCATGGACTACCTGATCCCCGTCCATGCGGCGGCCGTGGCTGTGGCTGCGTCCCTCTCCTTCGACGCGGGGATATCCCGGCCAGGCGGGCCGGCCCGGCCTTTCAGCAGGATAGTCTCTTCGACGCTGGTCGCCTTCCTCGTGCTCACCGCGGTGTACACCGCCCTCGCGGAGGGTGTGGCTCCCGGAACGAGAAAACGCCTCGAGGACATGCGGTACCTGAGCAGGGTTGCCGTTGAATACCGGCGGCAGGCCGCAGCCGCCATGCAAGGCGAAGACTACCGCGGAGCCCTGGAGGCAATCGACCGCTATCTGGTCGTGGATCCCGGCAACAAGGAGATAGCCGAGCAGAGGCTGGTTGCCGTCTCCAAAGCCGCCCGAAAGGGCGCGCCTCGCCCGGCGATAGCGCCGGCGGGTGAGACGCCCCCCCCGGACCCGGCTGACGTGCAGAAGCTCGTGGAAGCGGCCCGCAAAGCCGCGGAGCAGAAAAACTGGTTGTCCTCCCAGCATTATGCCCGGGCGGCAATCGCGCTCGACCCTCGCAGGGTGGACGCGCTGCAGCTTGCCTCCGAGGCGGGCAACAGGCTTGCCGGCCTCACCCGGGCTGAGAAAGACGACAAGACCGCGCAGCTTTACAAGCAAAAGAAAGACGCGTTGGAGCTGCTCGATAGCGACCATGCACTGGCCGCCTACTACGCGTTCGTCAAACTCTCGGCGGATGACCCGAAGGACGCCGACATCCAGAATTACCTCGCCGAGGCGGGAAAGAAGGTGCGCCAGGCGGCGTTCTTTCTCGATGAAGCGAGGAAAATCGAGCTGCTGCCCGGCACCCAGGGGATCCTGTTCCTCAACCGTTATGACGCGGAGTCGACCGAGGCGGTCTCAATAGGGAAAATGGTGGAGCTCTCCGGCGGAGATGCATACTTTTTCAATATCGAGGCAGTGCACTTCGACGCCTCGGGCGCCGTCGCTTGGCATTTCACTGCACCCTACGGGCGGCGGGACGGGGATGCGATCCTCATGCACGGGGTGAACCGCACGAACTCTGCAGACCAGAAGGTCCCGAACGACGTGGAGGGCACTCGGCCGGAGCCGGATAGCAACATTCTGCGCCTGTACCCGACCGTGGAGGAGCTGCGGGGCCTGTCGTCCAACAGGACCGCCCTGGCGGGCATGAACATCAACGAGATGTGGCGCCTTCGGGAGCGACTGGGTTCCTACGGCCTTGCGCGCCAGTCCATCAGCGTGGAAATGACGATGAGGCTCGTCATGCCCTTCGCGTTCCTGATCCTTTCAATACTTTGCACCGCCATGGGATGGTCCTTGAGGGTGCGCGAAGGGGGAAGGCTTCCTGCGGCAGGAATCCTCCTCATGCCGCTCCTGCCCGTGGTGCTCGCCCTCATGTCGCTCCTGTACCTGCATGCCCACCGGGTGCTCATCGGTTTCACCGTCATCGGGTTCGGCCTGACAGTGGCATTCATCGCGCTTGCGGCCCTGCAGCTCGTCCTGCTCGCCCTCTCCATGGTCCTGCTTGCGGGGCAGTCGAGCAGATAGTCCGGAGACGCGAATGCCGATCACCGGAAAGCTCCTGGGCGCCCTCATCGGCTCTATAGCGGGCCCGCTGGGCACAATGCTCGGCGGCCTCATCGGGCACTTGTTCGACCGCGCGGCTGATGAAAGGCAGTTCCTCGGAAACGCCTCCGCGACGAGGCTGGCAGCGGAAAACGGGTGGCGGACCGGAGCCGACCCCGTTTCACAGGCCCAGGTCAATTTCCTCACCTGCCTGATCGGGCTGTCCATCTCTGTGGCCGACGCGGACGGCAGGGTGCGGGCCTCGCACGTCGAGGCAATGAAGGTTTTTTTCCGCCACAGCTTCTCCTTCGGCGCGGGAGACCAGGAGCTCATCCAGCGCCTGATCGAGGAGATGTACCGCAACAGGCAGAGAATCGACGTGCCGGGTCTGTGCGGCTACTACGCCGCGGTCTCGACTTTCGAGGGCAGGCTCCTCCTCCTGCGACTGCTCTTCCAGATTGCGCGCGCCGATGCCGCGGGGGTGACGGGGGCTGAAGAGGAGCTCATCCTGCGGATCGCCGTCAGTCTTGGCCTCGGGGAGCAGGTCTTTCGGCAGGTGCGCGCGGAGTTCATGAGGGACTCCAGCCGCGCCTGGAATATTCTGGGCATCTCCACCGGCTCCAGCATCGACCAGATCAAGGCTGCCTACCGCCGGCTCTCCCTCAAGAACCACCCTGACCGGGTGGCCAATCTCGGCCCTGAATTCGTCAAGGTCGCCGAGGAACGGTTCAAGGCCATCCAACAGGCATACGAGGACATCCGGAGGGAAAAGGGTTTCTGAGAGCATCGTTCCGCATCGTTGAAGAAGATTTGTGAACGGCTGGAATTCGTGGTAGACTAGTTGTACATCCGTGTGATGCATGAAAAATCGACGGGAGGAAGTATGAAACGGAAGTTTGTTCTTGCGGTCATTGCGACGGCGCTTCTTGTGGGAGCCGTTTCAGAAGCGGGCGCGGCAGTCAGACTGGATTTCGACATCCCCGTCATCCTGGCGGCGGGTGTCAACGTCGCGGACCTGACCGGCAGCTCCAGCTACAGCTACAACCTGTCGGGAATGCACATTCCGCTCCCCTATATCGAGCTGGCGTATCAATTTGGGGGGGACACGCTCCGGGGCGGTTTCGGCGTGCGGACCTATACGCTTCTCGTCGAGTTTGCCGGATGGCCCATGGGCTACCTGGAGTTCGAGCTCGACCGTCTCATCCTGCGGGCCGAGCTCGGGGGTTTTGCATTCTTCCTCGCCGGCGTGTACAACGATTTCCAGCTCAACTCATACACGCTGCAAACCTTCCTCCCGGACGTCCAGGTATCCTACGCGTTCACCCCCTGGTTCCGCGCGGGAGCCGGCGTGCTTGCCGTGGCCCCCTTCGGCAACTTCAACAATTTCGGCTGGCTGTTCTACATCAACGCGCGGTTTGCCCTGACGTTCAAATGACCGGGGTGTTCCGGCGGGGCGCGAAAAGCAGTCCGGACCAGGTTGCATCAATCGCGCACACCTTGTAGTCCACGAGTCCCGAGGTCAGGCCGGCCTCGCGCACCTCATTCTCCGAAGGTCCCTCCGCGAAGTCCGTCTTCTTTCGCCGCGCGATCCACAGCGGCGCCCCGCCGGCAAACCCGGCAATGCGCCGAATTTCCTTCCCCAGCTCGGCGGCGCTCTTTACGAACCAGATGACCATCCCTGGATGTCCTCGCGCGCCCGATCGGAGCCTTGCTCCCTCGGGCAATGTGCCGAGGATCTCTGCGAATCCGCGAGGCGCTCTCACGAGCGCAACCGACATGCCCGGCTGGATGCCGAGCTTCTTCGGCAACGCGGTCCGCGAGCATCCCGTGGCTCCCGGCTTCACGGCGCGCACTCGCCGTTTCTTGAAATGCGGGCCCCCAATGATTGCAGCCTCTGCGTGAGGTTCTCGTAGCCGCGTTCGATCTGGTAGACGTTCTGGATGCAGCTCCTGCCCTGCGCGCACATTGCGGCGATCAGCATGGCCATGCCGGCGCGCACGTCGGGTGAGACGAGCTCGGAGCCCCCCAGCCGGGACGGCCCTGACACCACCGCGCGATGCGGATCGCAGAGGATGATCTTCGCGCCCATTCCGATCAGCTTGTCCACGTAGAACATCCGCGACTCGAACATTTTCTCGTGGATCAGCACCGTCCCCTCCGCCTGCGTGGCCACGACCAGGGCGATGCTGATGATGTCGGCGGGGAATCCCGGCCACGGGGCATCGTCGATCTTCGGGATCTGCCCCCCCATGGTCGGCACGACCTTGAGCCCCTGAACGGATGGCACCCGGATCGTCTCCCCCGAGGTTTCCCAGGTGATGCCCAGCTTTGAGAACCCCAGCTTGATCATGCGGAGGTTCTGCGGGGACGCGTCCTCGATCTCGATTTCCCCCCGCGTGGCCGCCGCCAGCCCGATCAGGGAGCCGACTTCCATGAAATCGCTGCCGATGCGGAAGTCCGTGCCCGAGAGCCGCCTCGTACCCTCCACGGTCAGGATGTTCGACCCGGTCCCGCTGATGCGAGCCCCCATGGACACGAGCATCCTGCAGAGATCCTGGACGTGGGGCTCCGACGCGGCATTCTCGATAACGGTCGTCCCCTCCGCCAGGACGGCGGCCATGAGGGCGTTCTCCGTTGCCGTCACCGACGTCTCGTCGAGGAAGATCACCGCGCCCTTCAGCTTGTTGGCGGTGAGCACAAAGAACGTCCCCTGTTCCACCCGGGTGCCCAGCTCCATGAGAGCGAGGAAATGGGTGTCCAGGGGCCTTCGGCCGATCACGTCTCCACCCGGCGGGGGAAGCAGGACGCGCCCCCTGCGCGCAAGGAGCGGTCCGACCAGGAGGATCGAGGCGCGGATCTTCTGGGCGAGGTGGGGAGGGATTTCCTCCCGGGTGATGTCCAATGTCTGCAGCCGGTACTCGTTGTGGCCGAGCTTCTGCACGGTGCTCCCCAGGGTCTTGAGGATCTCGATCATCACGTGCACATCTTCGATCTCGGGGAGGTTCCTCAAAACCACGGGCTGGTCCGTGAGAAGCGTGGCTGCCAGGCAGGGGAGCGCGGAGTTCTTGTTCCCGCTCGCCTTGATTCGACCTTTCAGTGGAAACCCGCCTTCTATGACGTACTGGTACGAGGGCATGGCGCTATTATAGAAGGAGAAGGCACAT
Source organism: Spirochaetia bacterium (assembly GCA_049515615.1). GTDB lineage: Bacteria > Spirochaetota > Spirochaetia > SZUA-6 > Fen-1364 > Fen-1364. Next base: position 6,565 of record JBEKTX010000083.1, on the reverse strand, counting down.
GATCAAGGTTCCGCCGCTCCTTTACTTCCCTGGTCTTTTTGGCTACCTTCGAATCGCAGCCCGGATCGCAACTTGCGCGATCGCGGCCACGGCGCGCACGGTACTCCGTGCGGTTTTCGCGCGCACGGTACTCCGTGCGGTTTTCGCGCGCACGGTACTCCGTGCGGTTTTCGCACGCACGGTACTCCGTGCGTGTCGTGGCATTTGCATCCCGGCCCCTGACCAAAGGCATATCAAGGAGTGAGAACAATGCTGAAAGAATCCGTGGAAACAGCTCTCGAGGAGATCCGCCCGTCCCTCCAGGCGGACGGAGGAGACGTGGAGCTCGTCGAGGTGACGGCGGACGGGATCGTGAGGGTGAAGCTCACCGGTGCGTGCCATGGGTGTCCGATGGGCTTGCAGACGCTGAAAATGGGCATCGAGACGCACCTGAAGCGGAAGGTTCCCGAAGTGAGCGAAGTTCTCGGGGTGTGATCCGAGGAGACGGAAAGGAGATTCAGAATGGCGGAGCTCAAGGATCTGTTTCAATCGGCGGACTGGAAAAAGGAAAAGCACGTACCGGTTATCGAGGCGCCTGACACGGTGAAGAAGGGCGTCCCCGTGCAGGTGACGGTGAGCGTGGGCAGGGAGATCGCGCACCCGAACACCACGCCGCACCACATCCGGTGGATCGAGGTGTATTTCCAGCCCGACGGATCGAAGTTCCCGTTCCAGGTAGCGCGGTGCGATTTCATGGCCCATGGAGAGTCACCCGACGGGCCGGACACGAGCACGGTCTACGCGGCCCCCAGCGTGCTGTGTACGTTCACGACGGAGAAGCCCGGAACGATCATGGCGTCCTCCTACTGCAATATTCATGGACTCTGGGGGAGCTCGAAAGCGCTGACGCTCGCGTGACGCGGGGAGGAGAGGATATGGACAAGCAGCTTGAAAAGCTGTTCCAGGACCAGATCAGGAACGAGTGGTATTCCGCGTACCTGTACCTGTCGATGGCCGCGTACTTCGAGTCGGCAAATCTCGAAGGGTTCGCCCACTGGATGTACAAGCAGGCAGGCGAAGAGCAGGTTCACGGAAAAAAGATGTTCGACTTCCTCATCGACCGCGGGGCGAAGGTCGTCCTGCAGGCCATCCCCCAGCCTCCCGCGGACTTCGCCTCCCCGACTACCGTGTTCGAGATGAGCTATGAGCACGAGCAGAAAGTCACCGCCCTCATCAATGGCATCGCGGACCAGGCGGACAAGGTGAACGACCACCCCACGAAGGTGTTTATCCAGTGGTTCATCGCCGAGCAGGTGGAGGAGGAAAAGAACGCCTCGCGGATCCTCGACCTCCTGAAAAAGATTCCTTCCAATTCGGCGGGCATTTTCCAGCTCGATCACCAACTGGGGAAAAGAGAATAGCGACGCTCCCGAGCGACACGCGCCGCCCGGGAGCTCGAACGCCTGCGGGAGAAAGCAAAGATCGTCTTTCAGGACCCCAACTCCAGGCGGATCGTGGAGATTGCCCCGCGCGATGCCCTGTTCTCCCAGCCCAATCATCCCTACACGAAAGGCCCTCTGGCCCTCCGGGGCGATTCTCCGCCTGCATCCTCGATTGAGAAGGAGAACAACGCATGAACAAGCGGCGGCTCGGCCGAACCGACATAGAGATCACCCCGCTCGGCCTGGGGTGCTGGCAGTTTGCGCAGGGGGCGGGCTTCATGGGGGGGGTCTGGGATTCCCTGCCCGATGAGGCCATCCGCGGCGTCGTCGATGCCGCGCTGAAGGGCGGGGTCAACTGGTTCGACACGGCGGAGGCTTACGGCAACGGCAGATCGGAGCAGAAGCTCGCGGAGGCGCTGGAGGCACTCGACGTGAAGCCGGGAGCCGTCGTCATCGCCACGAAATGGCGACCATTCTTTCGCACGGCGAAATCCATCGCTGCCACGATCGAAAAGAGGATCTCCTGCCTGGGCAGGTACCCGATTGACTTGTACCAGGTGCACAATCCCTGGAGCTTCTCCCCGATCCCTGCCCAGATGAGGGAAATGGCGAAGCTCCTGCGCGCCAGCAGGATCCGGGCCGTGGGGGTGAGCAACTTCTCCGCAAGACAGATGCAGGCTGCGCACGACGCTCTGGCCGCGGAGGGAATTGTTCTTGCCTCCAACCAGGTGTGGTTCAACCTCCTGCACAGAAACATCGAACACGACGGCGTGCTGGATGCGGCAAAGAGGCTCGGGGTTACGATCATTGCCTGGTCGCCTCTGGCCCAGGGAATCCTCACCGGCCGGTTCCATGAAGACCCTTGGGCGATGCGCAGAGTGTCGGGCCTCCGCAGGATGATGGGCAGGCTCGGCCCCGGGACGCTGGAGAAAACGAGGCCTCTCATCGAGGAGCTGCGCGCCATCGCCCGGGCGCACGGAGCGGCCGTCTCCCAGGTGGCCCTGAGCTGGGAAGTGAGCTTCCACGGTGAGACGGTGGTGGCGATTCCCGGGGCGTCCCGCCCGGCCCAGGCGGAGCAGGCGGCAGCGGCGGTGGACCTCCGCCTCTCTGCTCCGGAGCTCTCCCGCATCGACCAGATCTCGCGCTCCCTCTGAGACCGGCGGTGATGCAGGGCCTGCGGAGACGCGTCGCTGCTGTATTCTTTGCGAACTATTTCCTGCTGTTCGTTTCCTTCGGAATCCTGACGCCGTACCTCCAGCTCTTCCTGAAGGCGCGCGGATTCTCTCCTTCGCGCATCGGGCTGCTCCTGGGCATCTTCGAGCTCGCCGGCATCGCGGGCCCCCTACTCGTCTCCCGCCTGGCGGATTCCCGCACCGCGTACAGGGCACTCCTCGCCGGGTCGCTCGTGGTGTCGATGATCGCATTTGTTCCGCTCCAGCTCACGGCGCTGCTTCCACTGGCGGTATTCTGCACGGCGCTCATGGGCTTCTCGTACCGCTCTTCGTCGCCGCTCCTGGACTCGGCGGTGAGCCGGATACTCCCCGACCCCCGGCGTCAGTACGGGCGTTTCCGGGTGGCGGGGAGCATCGGATTCATTGTCATCTCCTTCGTCCTGCAGTTCAGCGGGATCGTGTCGGGAGACTCCTCACTTTCAATCCTCGTCGCGTTCTGCGGCTCCGCGTTTCTCGCGGCGGGGGCAGCGGCGGTGCTCCCATCCGTTCCGAAGACTGCGCCTTCTCCCCACGCCGCGGCGCCGGGCCGGGGCGACAGCGCCTTCGACCTGAGATTCTGGGCGGTCATCGCGGTCGTCTTTCTCGGACGCTTCGGCATGTGGGCCTACTATTCTTTCTTCTCACTGTACCTCCACGACACCTTCGGCGGGTCCTCCGCGGTCAGCATGATGTGGGCGATCGGGGCGCTTGCGGAGATCGCGCCGGTCTGGTTCTCGGGCCGGCTGATCGCCCGCTGGGGGCTTCGGTCGATGCTGGTCATTTCCCTGGCGTCCGTCAGCACCCGACTGCTGCTCTTCGTGCTGGCCCCATCGCTCGCCGTGATCTCCCTGGCGCAGCTCCTCCATGCCTTCACGTTTGGCACTTTTCACACCGCCGCGGTTGCGTACGTGAACACAAAGATCCCGGCAGAGCGCCGGGGCCTGGGCATGGCCATCTACAATGCGATCGGCACGGGACTCGCCTCGTTTCTCGCCAGCGTGGCCGCCGGGTACATCCTGGAGGCGCACGGGTACGTGGCGCTTTTCCTTTCCTTCGCCGCCGTTCCCCTCGGGGGCATCCTGATCCTGGCGTGTTTCGGCGGGAGCCTGCTGCCGCGCGTCCCGGCGCGCGCTGGTTGAACCCGGACGCTCGCCGCTGGTATCTTCGTTCCATGGAAACCGCGGCCCTTCTCAAGGAGCTCACCGAGGCGCGTGGTCCCTCCGGGTATGAAGAAGAGGTCCGGCAGATCGTCCGCGCCCGGTTCGCCGAATATGCCCGCGACGTTCGCGTCGATTCGCTGGGCAACTGCATTGCGCGCCTGCCGGGCACGGGAGGCGCTCCCGCAGATGGCACTCCGGCCGGCAGCGCTCCGTCAAAAGCCTCACGGCCCGCTCTCATGCTCACCGCGCACATGGACGAGATCGCCCTCATGGTCTCCCAGATCGAGGAGGGGTTCCTGCGGGAGCTTCCCGGGATTGTCGTCAGCGTGCCGCCGCATTTCACCGATCCGGCGGACCGGGAGAAACCAGTGCCTCTGGACAAGCTCTTCATCGACGTCGGCCTTTCGCCCAGGGAAGTGGAATCCCTGGTTCACGTCGGTGACCTGGTCACCATTCGCGCGCGGTGGACTGAGCTTTCCGGCGGGTACGCGTCCTGCAAGTCAATGGACGACCGGGCCGCGGTGGCGGCCATCGTGCTCTGCCTCGAAGAGCTCTCGCGGCGAAGCCACGCGTGGGACGTCTACGCGGTCGCCACGGTGCAGGAAGAAGTCGGGAGCCACGGCGCAATGACAGGCGCATTCGGCATCGCCCCTGCCGCGGCAGTTGCCCTCGACGTCACATTCGGCATGCAACCGGGGCTCTCCACGGCAGAAGCGGTGAAGATGGACGCGGGGCCGACCATCGCGCTTGGTCCGAACTTCCACCCCCGGTTGTTCGACCGTCTGATCGATGCGGCCAAGGCGATCGAGCTCCCCCACCAGGTGGAGCCCATCCCCGGCCCGAGCGGCACCGATGCCTGGCACATCCAGGTAAGCAGATCCGGTGTACCCTGCGGGCTGGTGGGCATCCCCGTACGATACATGCACACGCCCGTGGAAACCGTCTGCCTGCGCGACGTGGAGAGGGCGGGCCGGCTCCTGGCCGAGCTCGTCTGCCGGCTGCCTCTGGAGTTCGCCGAGTCCCTTGAAACCAGGGACGCCCTGGCAAAGGGGGAGAGCTGACATGCTTTTGCAGAGGCTCTCGGAAGCGCTCGGAGTCTCGGGCCGGGAAGAGGATGTCCGGGCAATCCTCTTGAAGGAGATCAGGGACCGGGTTGATGCCTGCCGCATCGACAGCATGGGAAATCTCATCGCCTTGAAGCGGGGCAGCGGCTCATCACAATTGCGCGTGCTCGTTGCCGCGCACATGGACGAGGTCGGTCTCATGATCACGGGCGCGGAGGACTCCGGCGTGCTGCGCTTCGCCAAGGTCGGCGGGATCGACGACCGTGTGCTTCCCGGGCGTGTGGTCCTGATCGGGCCGAAGCTGGTGCCCGGCGTGATCGGGCTGAAACCGGTCCACCTGCTGGACAAGGGGGAACGGGAGCGCGTGATCGAGAGCCGGCAGCTCAGCATCGACGTGGGCGCCACGGCAAAGAGTGAAGCGGAAAAGCTCGCCCCGCGCGGCGAGCTCGCGGTGTTCGCCACGGAGTTCCTCGCTCTCTCGGACGCGGCCAGTGGTCGGCGGACCGTGCAGGGGAAGGCGTTCGACGACAGGGCCGGCTGCGCGATCCTCGCGGATCTGCTTCGGGAGCGCTTCCCGTTCGACCTCGTGGCCGCGTTCACGGTCCAGGAGGAAGTGGGCCTCCGCGGCGCCCGGGTGGCTGCCTGGGCGGAGAAGCCGGACGCCGCCGTGGTGGTGGAATGCACGGGCGCCAACGAGGTGCCGACGACCCGGGACACCAGCCCTTCCACCCGTCTCGGTCTGGGCCCGGCGATCACCCTCCGGGACACGAGCTTCATCGCAGACCCCCGGTTGGTGGAGCTGTTCAGGACCACCGCGCGGGAGAAGTCGATCCCGCACCAGTACAAGCAGCCGAACATCGGCGGCACCGACGCAGGCAGCATCCATCGGGTGCGCGACGGCGTTCCTTCCCTGACGGTGGCCGTACCGGCGCGCTACATCCATTCCCCTTCGGCGATCCTCGACCTGACTGATTTCGAGAACACCACTGCCCTGGCCCGGGAAGCGCTGCACCGCCTCCCGGGCGCTTTTCCACGATGAGGAGACGCGCGTGAAAGAGTTGATCACAACCCTCGCCGAATGCTTCGGTCCCTCGGGACACGAGGCGGGCGTGCGCGAGCTGGTCCGCCGCGAGCTCCCCCGCGGCGTGGAGACGCGCGTGGACGCCATGGGCAATCTCATCGTCCATCGCCCCGGTGCACAGGGCGGGCGGCGGATCATGCTCGCGGCGCACATGGACGAGATAGGGATTGTCGTCACGCACGTCGACAAGAAGGGATTCCTGAGGTTCGGAAACGTGGGAGGCGTGATGGCCATGCCCCTCGCCGGCGGGCGCGTGCGCTTTGCCCAGGGCATCACCGGGGTGATCAACCTGGAAAAGCTGGAGGATCCGTCGCGGGTTCCTTCCCTGGAGAAATTCTACATCGACGTCGGGGCGGGCGGCCCCGACGACTGCCCCGTGCGCGTCGGTGACGTGGCGTGCTTCCACAGGGACTGCGAGGATCTGGGCAGTCGGATCGTGGCCAAGGCAATGGATGACCGGATCGGGTGCGCCATTCTGCTGCAGACATTGAAGGAGCTCGGCCGTTCGCCGCACGACCTGTTTTTCGTCTTCACGGTGCAGGAGGAGGTGGGGCTGCGCGGCGCCGGAACCTCGGGCTACGGCGTGGAGCCCGAGATAGCGCTGGCCGTGGATGTCACCCTCACGGGG
>JBEKTX010000082.1:0-13331 GCA_049515615.1 Spirochaetia bacterium | reverse complement strand
GTCATGTGGAGGAATGCCCGCAGTGCGCCCTTCCCATCCAGCTTTCGGTGGGCCGCGAAACGGTACGGGTTGATGTGATAGAGCTGGGCGTCATCCGTAGAGAGGACAAAGCTCTTGATCTCGCTCACCATCTTTTCAGGAACGACCGACGCGGCTTGCCGGAGCTTCTCGTCCAGGGACTTCTGGTTCAGAATTTTCATGCGGCCCTCCTCCCGTGAAAGGTAGCCCCGGCCCCATGAGGAGTCAAATCGCCGTGCCGCGGGCCCGGGGTATTCTCCGTCTGCCGCGCGTCGGAGTAGCATGCCGCATGCAGGGTTTGCTGGACGGCATGATCGCAGGGTACGGCATCGCGGTGCCCGTCGGCGCGGTCTCCATCCTCATATTCACGACCGGCATGGCGTCAGGATTTCGGAGCGGGTTTGCAGCCGGTGCGGGTGCCGCGACGGCCGATCTGGTTTATGCCGCCGCGGCGAGCGCCGCGGGTTCCGCGCTCGCGATGCTCCTCCAGCCGGCAGCTCGATACCTCCGCGTCGCGGGGGGCGTGGCCCTGCTCCTGCTGGCCGGATACGGGATCGTGCAGGGTCTGCGACGGCGGAGGAGAGATCCGCGCGAAGGCGCATCCTCTCCCGGGCCAGCGGCGCCCTTCGCCACGTATATCCAGCTTCTCGGTATCACCCTCGTGAACCCGCTCACCGTCGTCTATTTTGCGGCTCTGATCCTGGGGCGGGAGAGTGGCGGCAGGACGTTCCTGGTCGACCGGCTGGCCTTCATCATCGGAGCGGCCGCCGCTTCCCTCTCGTGGCAAACGCTGCTCGCCGGGCTGGGGAGCCTCCTTCATGGACGGCTGCCGGACCGATTTCGCGTCGCCGCCGTCGTCGCGGGCAACCTCATCGTGGCGGCCCTCGGCGCCCGCATCCTCGCCCTCGCGCTCGGCCGGTGAGTTCTGCTCCCGCTTGCAGAAGTACTGCGGCGGCGATATATTAATTGTGCTTAATTAATAAGAGGCGTTAACGATGCAGACGAGCAGAGAAGTCTCCCGCGTCATCAGGCAATGGATGGAAGCCTTCGCCATGAGGTCCATGGGCGACTGGAGGCGGTTCGTGCGCAGCTCAGGGCTGTCCATGCCGCAGCTGAGCCTTCTGATGCGCCTGCACTACAGGGGCGGGTGCGGCGTCCACGACATCGGCACGGGATTCGGAGTGAGCAGCGCCGCGGCCAGCCAGCTGGTGGACCGCCTCGTGCACGCAGGCCTGGTGGCGCGCGCGGAGGATCCCGGCGACCGCCGCGCCCGGCAGGTCGCGCTCTCCGAAAAGGGGCGCGAGCTGATCGACAAGGGCATCAAGGAGCGATACCGCTGGGTGGACGACCTGGTGGACGGGCTGGCCGCCGACCAGAAGGCCTCGGTGATGCGGTTCCTGCCTTCCCTCATCGAAGCGGAGAAGAAACTGCCGGCACGCAATATGGATAAGCGGGAATCGTCCTCGAAGAAGGGGAGCACCTGATGCTGAAGATGTTTCGCGACTTGAAGCCATACGCGATCCCGATAGCTTTCATCCTTTTCTTCGTGGCGGGCCAGGCGGTCGCCGAGCTGTACCTCCCGTCCCTCTTCTCGAACATCGTGGACCAGGGTGTCGTCAAGGGCGACATACCGTACATCCTTCGGGTGGGCGGGCTCATGCTGCTGGTGACGCTGGTGGACGTGGGATTCGCCCTGGTGACCACGTTTCTCTCCGCCCGGGTGAGCATGGGGTTCGGCCGCGACCTTCGAAAGAAGGTCTTCTCCCACGTGGAAGGGTTTTCCCTGCACGAGTTCGATATCATCGGCACACCCTCACTCATCACGCGCACGACGAACGACATCACGCAGGTCCAGATGTTCACCATGATGCTGATGCGCATGTTCGTCATGGCCCCGATCATGGCGGTCGGGGGGGTCTTCATGGCCTGGCAGAAGGACGCGAAGCTCACCTGGGTCCTCGCGGTTGTCATCCCGGTGATCGCCGTGGTCGTCGTCCTGACGGCGACCCGTGCGATGCCCATGTTCAAGGCCATCCAGTCCCGGATCGACAGGATCAACCTCGTTCTCCGCGAGGGCCTCTCGGGCGTGCGTGTCATCCGGGCGTTCAACCGCGTGGAGCACGAGACGCGGCGTTTCGACGCAGCCAACCAGGACCTCACTTCGATGTCCATCCGCGTGAACAAGCTCATGGCGCTCATGATGCCCGTGATGATGCTCCTCATGAACCTCACGACGATCGCGATCATCTGGTACGGGGCCCGGCGAATCGACATGGGGGAAATGCAGGTGGGCAGCCTCATGGCGTTCATCCAGTACGCCATCCAGATCCTTTTCTCCCTCCTCATGGTGTCCTTCCTCTTCATCATGCTCCCGCGAGCCTCCGCCTCTTCGACGCGCATCAACGAGGTTCTCGCCCTTTCCCCCGGCATCCGGGATGCCAGGGACGCGCGCACGGCGTTAAAGGAGCATGGGCATATCGAGTTCAGAAACGTCACATTCGCGTACCCCGGGGCGGAGGAGCCAGCCGTCCGCGACATCTCCTTCAATGCGAAGCCCGGCGAAGTCACCGCGATCATCGGAGGAACGGGATCGGGAAAGTCGACCCTGGTGAACCTCGTGCCGCGATTCTACGACGTGGCCTCGGGCGGTATCCGGGTGGACGACGTTGACATACGGGAAATGCCGCAGGAGGCCCTGCGGGGAAAGCTCGGATTCGTTCCACAGAAAGCCGTGCTCTTCAACGATACCATTACGAACAATATCCGCTACGGCCGCGAGGAAGCCACGGACGAGGAAGTGGCCCACGCGGCGGAAACGGCCCAGGCCCTGCAGTTCATCCTGGCGATGCCTGACGGCTTTCAGTCCATGATCGCGCAGGGGGGGATGAACCTTTCCGGCGGGCAGAAGCAGCGCATTGCGATCGCCCGGGCGCTCGTACGGAAGCCGGAAATCTATATATTCGACGACACTTTCTCGGCGCTGGACTTCAAGACCGACGCGCAGCTTCGCGCCGCACTGAGACGGGAGACGGCGGACGCCACCGTGATCATCGTGGCCCAGCGGGTGAACACCGTGATGGATGCGGACCGGATCATCGTGCTGGAAGACGGCCTGGTGGTGGGCACCGGGACGCACCGCGAGTTGATCCGCGCCTGCGACGTCTACCGCGAGATCGTCTCCTCCCAGCTCTCCGAGGAGGAACTTGCATGAGCGATGCACGCGGAAACGGCAGACCCCTGGCGTCCTCGGCCCCTGCGAGAGCGCCCGGGGCCAGAAGGCCCGGATTCGGGCCGGGGGGCCACCGGGGAGGGCCCATGGGTCTGGGCGCACCGGTGGAGAAGGCAAAGAGCTTCGGGACCTCTCTGAAGCGGCTCGTCCGCTACCTGCGGCCGCGCATGGTTCCGTTGATCGTCGTCGTCATTCTGGCGATTGCCAGCACTTTGTTCAGCGTATTCGCTCCAAAGATCATGGGCAACGCCACGACGATCATCTTCAATGGCCTCATCGGGAAAATGCGCCACGCGCCCGGCGCGGCCATCGATTTCGGCTCCATCGCCCGGATCGTGGTCCTGCTCATCGGGCTGTATACCGTGTCGGCACTCTTCGCCTTTCTCCAGCAGTACATCATGGCCGGGGTCGCGCAGAAGACCGTCTATGACATGCGCCGGGACGTGAGCGAGAAGCTCGCCCGGCTGCCGCTCTCATTTTTCGACGGCCGCACGCACGGGGAGATCATGAGCCGGTTCACCAACGACATGGACAACATCGCCGGCACGCTCCAGCAGAGCCTCGGGCAGATTATCACCTCAGCCGTCACCATACTTGGCGTCATCGTGATGATGATCTCGATAAGCCCCGTCCTCACCGCGATCACCCTTGTGGTGCTCCCGCTGAGCTTCCTCATGACGAGGATCATTGCCCCGCGCTCACAGAAATACTTCGCCGAGCAATGGAAGCACATCGGTGAGCTCAACGGTCACGTGGAGGAGATGTATACCGGCCACTCCATCGTGAAAGTCTTCGGCCACGAGCGGAAATCCATCGAGAAGTTCAACGCGGTGAACGAGAAGGTCTACGAGGCGAGCTGGCGCGCGCAATTCGTTTCCGGGCTGCTCTTTCCGATGATGACATTCATCAACAACATCGGCTACGTGGCCGTGGCCGTGGCGGGAGGCATCCTGGTGACACGCCGGGCGATCGCCATCGGCGACATCCAGGCCTTCATCCAGTACTCCCGACAGTTTACATGGCCCATCGCCCAAACAGCGAACATCGCCAACATCCTGCAGAGCACCGTCGCCTCGGCGGAGCGCGTGTTCGAGCTTCTCGACGAGAAGGAGGAGATCCCGGACAGCCAGGGTGCGTCGGTCCTCCCGTCTCCCCGTGGTGACGTACGCTTCGAAAACGTGCGGTTCAGCTACAAGCCGGATGCTCCCCTGATCGCGGGAATGAACCTCGACGTGAAACAAGGCCAGACGGTTGCGATTGTGGGGCCCACCGGTGCCGGAAAGACCACTCTGGTGAACCTTCTGATGAGGTTCTACGAAACCCAGGAAGGCCGGATCACCGTGGACCGCGTGGACATCCGCGATGTGCGCAGAGGCAGCCTCCGCTGCACTTTCGGCATGGTGCTCCAGGATACGTGGCTTTTCAACGGCACAATTCGTGACAACATCGCCTACGGCCGGGACGGGGTGACCGATGAGGAGGTCCACCAGGCCGCCGCGGCCGCGCACGCGGACCATTTCATCCGGACCCTTCCCGAGGGATATGGCACCGTTCTCAACGAGGATGCCTCCAACATCTCCCAGGGTCAGAAGCAGCTTCTCACGATCGCCCGGGCAGTCCTGATCGATCCGGCAATCCTCATCCTGGACGAGGCCACCAGCTCCGTGGACACCCGCACCGAGGTCCTGATCCAGAAGGCCATGGCGCGCCTGATGCGCGGCCGCACAAGCTTCGTCATCGCGCATAGGCTCTCCACCATCAGGGATGCCAAGCTCATCCTCGTGATGAACCATGGGAGAATCATCGAGACGGGTACGCACCGGGAGCTCCTGGCAAAGGGCGGGTTCTACGCCGAGCTGTACAACAGCCAGTTCACGGGCGCGAACATCGAAGCCGAATCCGCCTCCGGCAGTGCAGAATCCGCCTCCGGCGGTGCCGAGGAAGCAGTTCAGGCGGCGCGTTAGCCCATACGGGCGCGCCGATGCCCGAGGAGCTGGTACGGGCTTCTACAGGGTCATCGTTTTCGCTGTGATTTTATGCACCTGCGTGGTATCTTCCATAGTGAACGCAAAAGGAGATCCATGCATGAAGAGACTTCTTCTCGTGTTGATCATTGCCCTTCTTCCGGCCCTTGCTTTCGCCGACCTGCAGATTGGCGCGGTGGGCATCTATAATGGCAATATAACAGCGGTCGCATCGAGTCCGCAGTCAACCAACAATTTCACCTTTGGGGGAGAGGCCCGACTGAAGATCTGGATCATTCAGGGAGGGCTCACCGCGTTGTACTATCCCTCCTCTTCAGGCAACCAGATTGTCGCCCTGACGGACATTGGTGTTTCACTGGACGTCTTATTCCTGCGTTTTGGCGCCGGGATCGGACCCGACTTCGCCTTTCCCGTGTCGGGCTCGGCTCCACAGCCGTCGAACGTCGGCATGAATCTCAAGTTTTCCGGGGAAATCAAACTTGGCGGCCTGTCCCTTGGCCTGGTGGGGTTCTATTACTTCGACTCATTGTCCAACATTGGCAACGTGTTCGGCAACCTGCCGTCGATCGGAGCCACGATCATGATCAGATTATTCTAAGGGCAGCAGCGCGCGTTACGCCGTTCGTCGCCGTCCTGGCTCTGACCTTCCGATGCCGCTGCCCATCCCCTTGTTGCTCACGTACCCGAGCTGGATGTTGAGGTAGCCGAGAGACTCCAGCAGCCGGGAGTTGGCAAGCGCACCTGCGTCCACGGCGTCGAAGCCGATGTCTTTCGCCATCTGCAGAACCGAGTCCTGTTTCATGAGTGAGAATGCACTTCTGATTGGACGACATCGGACACAGCCCCGGGGGGATAGCATTTCCGCGCCACCTCCTTTACTTTCAAGCATCCCGAAGATCAGGGGGTGAAGGCATGGCGAGGAGTGGAAAAGGGCCGGCGGCCGTCGATCCGGCGGCATTCAGCGGCGCGCGCACCGGCGCACCGCGAGGAACGGGCTGGCTGTTCGCGGGCCTCTTTTTGCTGTACATGTTCGACTACATCGACCGTGAAGTCGTCTCGTCCCTCATCCCGCTACTGAAGGCGGACCTCGGCGTCACCGACACACAGGCGGGGTCCCTCGCATCCGCCGTTTACTGGTCGATTGTGATCTTCACGTTTCCCGTCTCCATTCTCGTTGACCGGTGGAGCAGAAAAAGGAGCGTGGGGCTGATGGTCATGCTCTGGAGCGTTGCCACCGGAATTGCAGCATTCGTCAGGTCATTCCCCCAGCTCTTCCTCACGAGGCTGGGGGTCGGTGTCGGCGAAGCGGGATACGCGCCGGGCGGAACCGCGATGATCTCCGCCATGTATCCAATGGAGAAGCGTTCGCGGATGATGGGCCTGTGGAACGCCTCCATCCCCCTTGGTTCGGCGATCGGAGTGGCCGTTGGAGGCGTGATCGCCACCCGGTGGGGCTGGAAGCATGCGTTCGGCCTGGTGGCGATCCCAGGCTTCATCATCGGCGTTCTGTTCTTCTTCTTCGCCCGGGACTACCGGACGGTGAAGCTCGAACGGCCCGCGACAAAAACACGCGCCGCGCGCCGGCTGTTTGTGGGAGAGATCGTTCGGGATTTCCTCCACACCCCCTCCCTTCTCCTGACCTATGTCGCTTTTGCGGGGAACACCTTCCTCACCAGCGCATACCTGATCTGGCTGCCGTCGTACTTCGTGCGGACGCAGGGAATGGCCGCCGGCCCGGCGGGCCTCAAGGCATCCTCCGTCATGCTCCTGGCGATCATTGGCGCACCGCTCGGCGGATACGTCGTGGATGCATGGAGAAAGAGGCATGCGCCGGCGCGTCCGCTGTTCGCCGGGCTGTCCACGCTCCTGAGCGCGGGGATCTGGCTGATTGCCTTTGGTGCTTTCTCCGGCACGGCGCAGTACATCGTGATGATGATCGCCGCGATCTCCACGCTCCTGTACCTCTCCGGCGCATCCGCGGTCACCCAGGACGTTGTGCACCCGGGGCTCTGGGCCGTCTCGTACGCCATCTGCGTCATCGTGCAGAACCTGCTGGGAAGCTCCACCGGACCGATCGTTGTGGGGGCAATCTCTGACAAGTACGGGTTGAGCACGGCAATGCTTGTTGTTCCCATCGCCTCGATTATTGCCGGAGTCCTGTTCCTCCTCGCGGCCATGTTCTACAGGCGGGACCTTGAAAAGGTGGACAAGGTCGTCGTGGAGATGGAGCGCTAGGGCCGCCGGCTCCGCTCAGAAGCTCGGCGTATAGACGATTCCCAGCGAAAACTTCCAGGAATTGATCGGTGTGCTGTAGGAGCCCCACCCCTGCGCGGCCCAGCTCGTCGAGGTGGACCACACGGTTGTCATGTAGGCGCCTGATATCTCGACCCCGATCTCAGGTCCCGCGTGCCAGAGCACGGTGAGGTAGGGGTAGCTCTGGTAGACGAAGGTGGTGCCGAAGTTCAGCGGGAAGTACATTTCGTAGCTCAGGGAGATGTTCAGGAACGGGTCCCGGTCCTGGATCCAGAACCAGGTGAGCTCGGGCCGGGCCATGACCGACATCTGACCGTTCCATGCGTTGTAGAGATACCTGCCCTTCAGCATCAGGACCCAGTTCGATCCGGGAAGAAAACCGAGCTGGAACCGCGGGCTCACGTCCAGCATCAGGATGCTCTCCAGCCGCTGAGAGGTGTCGTTCCACACCCCCTGCTGGGTTGACGTGTTCGGGATCACATCGTCATCGTGGCGGGCGCCTGCCTGCACACGGTAGAGAGCGCCCACCTTCAGGTTGGGAATCACCCGGTAGTATCCGCCGACGGTCACCGATTCAAAGGAGTGCAGCGGCGTATCGAGGCCGTCGAGCCTGCCGAGCAGCTCCGCCAGCACGTCCCAACTCCCGATGTTCGCCACCAGCTGCGCCCTGCTCTGCAGGTCCACGTCCCCCTGGCCAAATGGCGCGACGTGCACCACCTGGGCGCCGGCGGTCACCGCCGCGGCCGTTATGAGCGCGATGATGGAAAGTTTCCTCTTCATCGGCCCTCCCGTCATTCGTAGTCCTGGTTCAGCAGGTCGCTGTAGGCCTGCTCCAGGCTCGTGCGGTCATCGACCGTGCCGGTTCCGGGGTTGATGTTCCAGTTCAGCTTCCGGGTCCACGGATAGCGCTTCGGGGAGGTGATTTTTCTTCCTCCCACGATGTTGATTCCCAGCCCCTGCTTCACGACCACCGTCTGACCCGTGTCGGGGATGGCGACCTCCACCGCGCCGGAGTTCACGCAGAGCCACACATCCGGCTTCTCATCGATCGTTCGCCCGTAGGCCATGAAGAACTCCGTGCCGCGTACGCCCGCCACTGCGGTCTGCGTCTGCACGGAGAAACGACCGGTGAGCTTCCGGACGATTGTCGTGAATACGCCGCCGGCCGTGAGCGTGACCGCGGTCGATTCCCCGATCGAGTTGATGGCGAGGGTGGTCTTCTCCTTCAGCTTGAGAGTTGTGCCGTTGGCAAGGTCGATCACCGCAAGCGATCCGGCTCCCGTGACGATGACATCACCGGGCCCGAGCGAGTCCCCGATTGCCGCTTCATGCGTCTCCGTGCCGTTCCGCCACGCCACGTCACCCTCGGTATACACGACCTGCCCGCTCACCGCGAATGCCGCGCCGGGGAGGGCCAGCGAGAGAAGATAGGCCACACGAAGCGCAGTCCTGGTTTTCAGATGCATTTCCTCCCCCCGCGAAGGTACTGATTTTCCTCTACAGCAGGTAGCCCCAGGTCTGCAGGAGGTCGCCGTCCCGGTGCCAGCGCTCGCCGATGTCGGTGCGGTAGAACATGTTCGGGATGATGATGTTCTTCACCCGGTTGTACGCCTCGCGGCGGGCGTCGTCCATCGTGGATCCCGAGCCCGTGACCACCATGACGTAGCCGGAGTTGCCGGTCAGGCGCCAGTCGCCGTCCACCATGCGGATGTCGCAGGGGTGGATGCCCTCGTTCATCGGCTTGCGGAAGATCACCACCGCGTCCTCGCTGAACTTGTGAAACGCGTCCGAATCCAGGAAGGGAAATGGCGGCACGGCAATGACGACGCAGATCTGGAATCCCCTTTTCGCCCTCAGCGTGAGCGGCGTGCCGCGCGCCATGCCGGAGAGCACCTCCGACCATCGCGAGAGCACGCCCTCGATCTGCAGGTTGATCGTGGGGTAGCCGAACCTGCACGTGAACTCCAGCGGGTAGATGCCTCGTGAATTGGCGATGCAATTGATGTCGATGTAGCCGGTGTAGCGCACGGCGGCCAGGCGGTCCCTCATCCTGAACAGGGTCTGCTGAAAAAGCGTGCTGGACCCGTGCCAGAAGCCGGAGGTCCCCATCTCTCCGGTCTGAGGGCCGATGTCGTCGTTGAACATGCGCTTGTGCTCGAAGTTGACGAACACCGGGTGCAGGAAGTCCGTGCCGTTGAAGAAGGCGCCCACGGCCACCTCCACGCCGGACGCGTACTTCTGCAGCTGGAAGCTCTTGATTTTTCCGCCCCATCCCTTCTTGTAGTGCTCCAGCATCGTGAGCACGTCCAGGCCGTCCTCCTCCTGGCCCACGAAGGAGAGGACCTTCTCGTTCTGCGCCCGGCCGCTGGGCTTCACGACATAGCGGCCGGGCGTGGACTTGATGAAGGCAATGGCCGCGTCGAACGAATCGAACTCCCACCGGGGGAGGATCGTGATGCCCGCGGTGCGCATCTCTTCCTGGCCGAAGTCGCGGTCCATTTCCAGCCGGTCCGTGTAGGGCGTGCCGCCGACCACTGCCTTGCCGTCCGTGCGCAGACGGTCGGCGAGGGCGCCGAACTCGCAGTCATCGAAGACGATGACGTCCGCCCAGTCCTTGCTTTCCTCCCATCGGTCCACCTTCTCGACGAAGCCCTCCGCGACCTCGCGCTCAGACTTCATCATGATGTGGTAGCGGACCTCGCTTCCTTCCTTCCTCACTTCCCACGCCAGGTCGTGGATCAGCCCCCACTTGGAGATGAAGAGGAAACGCGGGGGCCGGGACTCTCGCGGCGGTGAGACGGTGACAGGAGCTGAGGCGGCGGGGGCCGTCGGGGGAGGTGAAGGGACCGGACCCGGTTCGGCGGGGATGGCCGGGGCGGCCGTGGCCGGTCCCCCGGGCTGTGGCGCGGGCTCGGGTGCGGGCTGTCCGGGCTCGCTCGCCGACGAGGGCGGAGCCGGGGAGGGCGAAGGACCGTTGCGGGTGGACATCGTGTACGGAACATAGCGCGGCCGGAGGGCAGTCGGCAAGTTATTCTTTGTGTACATTGGTGCCCGTGGCATCACATCGAGGTATTCGCGTCATTCCCGTCCGCGGGAGCACGGAGAGAAGCGGTCATCGCCTCGACCCTTCGAGGCTCGAACCGGTCCGGGTGACGTCGAACGTCGAGATCGCGCCGGGCATCTATCGGCTCTCCTTTCCGCGCACATGGGATTTCGTGCCCGGCCAGTCAGTTGCGCTCACCCTCGATCCGCGTGTGCCGGCACGGTTCTACAGCATTGCCAGCGGCACCGGGGACCTGCTCGTCGATGTCCTCTACGATCTCGTGCCGGAGGGCCTGCTTACTCCCCGCCTGGCGGGGCTCGCGCCGGGGGATGAGCTTCTCTGCTCGCGGCCCTTCGGCGCGTTCCAGGACGCGAAGGGGCCCTCCTGCTGGATTGCCACGGGAACCGGGATTGCGCCGTTTGTCTCCATGGCGCGATCGGGGGCAACCGAGGGCAAGCTGCTCGTTCACGGGAGCCGCAGCGTCGCGGGCCTCATCGACCGAAGCTTTTTCTCGTCCCTCCTGGACGGGAGATATGTCCCCTGCTGCTCTCGGGAGAAGGCCGAAGGCGTGTTCGAGGGGAGGCCCACCGCGTGGCTCTCCGCGAAGCCCCTCCCCGCCGCTGAACGCTTCCTTCTCTGCGGCAACAGCGGGATGGTGGTGGATGCCCGCGACATCCTCATCGGCAGGGGCGTGAAATTCGCCGACGTGATCGCGGAGATCTACTTTTGAGCGGACCGATGATGGAGAACCTTCTCGGCAGCACCTTGTCCCGGCTCGGGGAGGTCGCGGAGGAAACGGGCCTCCCGGAGTACGCGGGGCGCCAGCTCGCCGACTGGATCTACCGCAAGGGAGTGACCCGGTTCGAGCAGATGTCGAACCTGCCGCTCGCGGCCCGCGTCCAGCTCTCGGAGAGATATTCCGTCGAGCCGTCACCCCCAGTGAAGACGACCGAGTCCACCGATGGCACGAAGAAGTACCTGTTCGCCGCGGGCGGCGGCAGGTTCGTTGAAGCGGCGTGGATTCCCGAGGAACGACGGGGAACGCTCTGCCTGTCGGTTCAGGTAGGCTGCAAAATGGGCTGCCTTTTTTGCATGACGGGAAGGCAGGGTTTCCAGGCCCATCTCACCGCGGGCGAAATTCTCAACCAGTACCTGAGCCTGCCGGAGCGCGACCGCGTGACCAACATCGTCTACATGGGCATGGGCGAGCCTTTGGACAACCTGACGAACGTCCTGGCCAGCCTGGAGATCCTCTGCTCCGATTACGGGTTCGGCCTCAGCCCGACCCGGATCACGGTGTCCACGATCGGCCTGGTGCCGGCTATGCGCACCTTCCTCGACAGCACCCGCTGCCACCTCGCCGTGAGCCTGCACACTCCTTTCGAGGAGGAGAGGCGGCGCCTGATGCCCGTTGAGAACGTCCATCCGATCTCGGACGTCATTGCGGAGCTCCGTGCCCGGATGCTGCGCGGTCAGCGGCGCGTCTCTTTCGAGTACATCGTCTTCGACGGGCTGAACGACACGCCCCGTCATGCGCGAGAGCTTGCGCGCATCCTGGACGGCATCCGCTGCCGGGTCAACCTCATTCCCTTCCACGCGATTCCCGGCACCCCCCTGGCTCCGGCCCCCCGGGGGAAGATGGAGCAATTCCAGGAGCTCCTGCGCGAGCGCGGGATTCTCACTACCATCCGCCAGTCGCGCGGCCAGGATATCGAGGCCGCCTGCGGCATGCTCTCCACCCGGGAGCTGGTCCAGGCCCGCGAGGACGCGGACCGGTGAACCCGCCGCCGCGGATCCATCTGTCACGATTCGCCTCCATCCCGTTCGCAACGCTGATCTATGCCCTCAGCGGCGCGGTCGTCGGGACAAGCGCATTTCCCTCCGCCCTCGCCGTCACCTGGGCCGCTCGAACACTCCTGCCGCGGGCAACGGCGGGACACATCATCCTTTTCTGCCTTGCAGCAGGAGGGGCGCTGTACCTGCTTTTTTTCTGCGGTCTCCTGCTCACAGGCATTCTCATGCGTCTGCTGTCCGCGGGGGTTCGCCCGGGCCGGCACAGGCTCTTCTCGGTCGCGGGGGCAATATGGATGGCGATGAACGGCGTCCAGGCCATCGCGCTGCGCCTGTTCCTTCCCGCCGTTCCCGCTGGATACATCCCCACGATGTATTTCCGACTCGCCGGCTGCCGCATCGGGAGGGACGTGTGGATCGTCGCGGCGACGATCCTTGACCCGCACCTGGTGAGCATTGGTGACGGCACCATAATCGGGGGGGAAGCAGTTCTCTCGCCTCATGTCGCCGGCGGCGCCGACATCCTCTTCGGCCCCATCCGCATCGGCAGGGACTGCAGGATCGGCGCGCACTCGGTGATCTGCGCGGGGGTGAGCATCGGGGACGGGGCGAGCGTGGGCATCCGATCGTTTCTCCGCAAGGGAACGAGGGTGCCCGCAGGCGCGCACGTCGCCGCCCCCGGCGGAATGTCTCCCCGGGAGGTTCTCGGGCTTGAAAAGGGGTTCAGGAGCAGACGCTGAGGAGCAATCCGTACGTAGGTGCCGCTTCCGAGGCTCAAGCTCCCAGGATTTTCTTCACTTCGTGCGCGACTGCCTCGCCCAGCGTGCGATGCGCGGCAGCCTCGAAATGCACACCGTCCACGTCCGAGGAGCTGATCACCTTCCCCGCATCGAAGAAGGGACAGCCCCGGCTCTTCGCCAGCTTGGCGTACAGAGGTGCGAGCGCGCGCGATTTCTCCGCTCCTCCCTCGAACATCTGGGCAAATTCCGTAAGCTTCGTCAGTGGCGCAGGG
>JBEKTX010000081.1:0-13547 GCA_049515615.1 Spirochaetia bacterium | reverse complement strand
GCGAAGGCGTCTCTTGTACTCCTCGGGATCCATTGCGACTTCGATCGGAACAAAACTCTTGAAGCTCGCGTTTGCTCGCACCAAGGTCCCATCAGCGCTCACATGTCGGCTGATGACCTTCTCCCGCATCGCCCGTTTCACCGTTTGGTCGAACAACCGTTCCAATACTCCTGAACTATCAAAACGCCGTCGACGATTCTGGCTGAAAGTGGAGGCGTCCCATGGCTGTTCTTCCAGCCCCAGACCGACGAACCACCTCAGCGCCATGTTGCACTGCAGTTCCATGACGAGCTTCCGATCGCTGGTAATCCCCAGCAAATATCCACCGACCAAGGCAAGAAACAGCTGCTCGGGGGGAATGGAAGGTCGACCCACCTCCGAATACAGCGTACGGCACTCGCGGCGGATGGCCTGCTTGTCGATCAGAGGCCGGATCGCACGTAACGGATGATCCTGAGGAACAAAGCTCTCGATCGACATATCGTAATAGAAAGTCGGTTGCCCTTCGGACTCACCCATCATGTCTTCGCCCCTTCCCGAGGAAGAATATATTGGAGAATTAGAAGGACCGGAACTACCTTGAAGTTGCCAGAGATTTTCCCCCAACTCTGATGCAAAGCAGGTCGTCGCTCTGGGCCCCCGCTGTTTGCTCCCCTTGACGCCAACATTAGAAGGCGTATCATTTACGAAAATTGGCAGCTACTCTGACTGTTCCCCGTTCGGGCGCACAGGGAGTCTATCCACTTCTTCCGATGGCAACTGAAGGGAGGCTGGTATGAAGCGTTTCTTCTCTGGACTTGTCGTTGCGATCGCCATGATGATTCCTGTCCTTGGGTGTCACGGCGAGCCGAAAGAATTGAAGATAGCGATCATCGCGCCACTTTCTGGTTACTTTGTAGGTTGGGGCAATCTTGTGCGTGACGGCGCGCAGTTGGCAATTGATGAATGGAATGCAAAAGGTGGCATCCTAAGCATGAAGATCGTTCTTGTCAAAGAAGACAGCAAGGGAAACCCGACAGATGCCGCAAACGTCGCTAAAGAGGCGATCACCAAAGAGGGGATCCGCTACTTTGTTGGCGATGTCTTCTCCAGCCTTTCCATTCCTATTTCTGATGTGGCAAACGCTTCAAAAGCTATCCTCATAACCCCAACATCTACCAATACCGCAGTCACAGTTGACCAGAGCGGTGCCACAAAAGCGTATGTCTTTCGCGCCTGCTTCAGCGATCCCTTTCAAGGCAGCGCGGGTGCATCTTTCGCTGCTAAGAACTTAAAAGCGCAAAAGGCTTACGTGATGTTTGACCCCTACGATGTCTACGTCAATGGCCTTGCACAAGCATTTGTTGACGCTTTCACAAAGCTTGGCGGAACTATTGTTGGGAAGGCAATCTATTCTAACAACGACTCAGACTTTTCCAAGACGCTTGCTGCCATCAGCAGCTCAATGCCCGATGTTGTCTACCTTCCGGCTTCATCCTTTCCTCTGATAAATCTGGTCACGAAGCAGGCAAAAGACAAAGGAATCACCGCCACTTTCATCGGCGGGGATTTTTGGGATTCACTCGGCCTTGACCTAAAGGCGATTGATGGAAGCTATTTCACTAGTCATTATTGGCCAGCTGACCCAAGGCCAGAGGTTCAAGCTTTCCAGATGGCGTACAATCAGAAATATGGTGCATCAGGAACGCCGGACATTGTTGCAGGTCTTTCCTATGACGCGACGAATATGATGCTCTAGGGAATCCAGAATGCAGGTCAGGATGATGTAGCCAAAGTAAGGGCGGCCCTGGAAAGTATCAGTTTCATTGGAGTGGGCGGAAAAATCAGTTTTGACGCCAAGCACAACGCTGTGAAAAGCGCAGCAGTTGTTCACATTATTGGAGGAAAAGAGGTTCTAGACTCGGCGATTATGCCTTGACGCAACCTGCTTTTCAACAGTACGCCCAATAGCAACCATAGTAACTCTTGGAAGCGACTCCGACTTTGTCAGCAGCCTGTTAGGCCTTCCTAACGGCTAGTCTGGCCTCTGCTCCAGTCTTCGGGCTATTCGTATACGTCAGGTCTCCCAGCCGCATCTTCAATCGCCTTCTGGCGAGCCCGCTGACGGCGCCTCTCCTGCTCCCGAGCGTCGAGGGCATACCTCTTGATCTTCTTCGCCCGACGCTCCTTGCTCAGCGCGCGGTCCTTCGGCTTCTCAGTCGCGGCCTTTGTGGCAGTCTTGCCGTGCGCCTCGTCTGCTGGACCCTTGCCCTCGGTCTTGCTTCCCGGGCGCTGGCCTGCGCTGTCGCCGATTGCCTCGATTCGCCGCGCCGCGATCCAGGACTGCAACTCCTCGCGGTTGAACTTGATCAGGTTTCGGCTGACGCGGACGAACGGGACGAGCTTCTTGGATGTCCACTGGTACAGCGTCGTGCGCTCGATCCCGAGTAGCTTCGCGGCCTCTGCGCTGCCGATGAGTTCGTTCTCGTCCTTCATCTCCGCACTTCCTTGACGGCGACCAACTGGCCCGTCGCGTCGGACGGATGTCTCTTATGGATCAGCAGGATACAGCGTTCTTTCCGGCCCGTCCAGGAATCCTGCGGAACCCGCGGTTGACGGTTGATAACCACTGTTGACAACCACTTGCCACGTGGCATAGCCTGGGAGGCAACATCGATCAAGTGCCTTCATCATAAGGGAACTGGTTCTCAACTAGGAGACGCCGAACATGTCCAAGACACAGATCAGCATTACCGAGGTCACCGTCTTGGCCGGGAGGACCAAGTCCTTCAATCTGGAGGTCGACGGCGAGAAAGTCAGGATTCCGGTAGATGGCGTGGTCTTCGGTCACTATCAGGATCAGTTCTACCGACAGAATCCTACGCCTCAGCAGAAGAAGAAGTTTGCCACGCTGTGCAGTCTCATGCGCGCGGCCTACATGCAGGGCGTAAAGGACGGGAGAGCTGCCCGATAAGCTGCATTGTGAGTGTTGGCGCAGATCTGAGGGGGGGATAGCTCATACTCCTAAGCCGTGAGTTGGGCGATGTTCGCGTTCGCTTTCTACACAACCCACTTGTGCCGACAAGTCACCGCCTGGTACCGCCCTCCACTTACACTACGCTGCCTACGGGTTCTTGGTCTTTGGTTTACTCTTTGGTTTACTCCGCAGAGACCGGCGCAGACCGGCAGACCCAGAGAGAGACCGGGACCGCCCTGAAATGCTTGCTGCGCATACCCATAGTGAGGCTCAACGAGACCGGCGAAGTGCCCATGAGGTACCTTCAGGGTCTAGTGCCAGCAATGGTGTGGAGGTTCAAGTCCTCTTCCGGGCAGAACAACTTCATAGGTACGAAGGGCCATTGGAGACCCGAATGGCTCAGTCGCTCGGAGATTCAGGGTGTCGGCGCATCATCAAGGGTTAGGGGGAGCTCGATCGAAAACTGGCATCCCGAGTGCTCGAGGTTCTTGACGCGCATGAATCCCTCATGCCGCTTGATGATACCGTAGCAGATGGAGAGCCCCAATCCGATGTTGTCCCCTTTCCCCTTTCGGGTCGAATAGAACGGGATGAACGCGTCGTTGAGGTTCGCGCTTTGGATACCCGGGCCTGTATCGGCGAACTCGATCGTCGCACAGGGCCGCCCCGTTTCGTCCGCAGTCAGGGAGGTCCCGATCCTGATGTCGCCTCCGCCGGGCATGGCCTCGAAACTGTTTTTTACCAGGTTCAGGATCACTTGCTTGATCTCGTTCCGGTTGACCTTGAGCAAAATCTCCTTTTCGTCGGAATGAAAGGAGATGGAAATATCCTTGTCATGCGCGCTGTGCCGAAGCAGCCCGATGATGCTCCCTATCATCTCATTCAAGTCGGTTTCCTCGCGCCCCGTCTCGGCCGTACCCGAGAGGGAGAGGAGGTTGCGGATGATGCCGGCGATATAGGTGATTTCCTCGTGGAGCTCGTCGACCATATCGTGCAGCTTCACGTCACTGAAAGACAGCTTGATGTACTTCAGGTAGTTGTAGACGATTTCCAGGGGATTGTTGATCTCATGCGCCACCCCGGCGGCAAGGAGCCCGACCGACGCGAGCTTTTCAGAAAGTATGACCTGCTTCTGGAGCTTGTCGAACTCGGAGATGTCCTCGATGATGATGATGTCGCCGATCCGCTGGCCCTCGTCGAAGATAGGGAGGGTTTTCACGTTGCTGATCGTCTCGACCCCGTTGATCGTCAAAGGCACCTGGTAGAAAGCGCCGCCCTCGTCAGAGCGGAGGGCCTCGCGGATGAGGGCCAGGACCTCGCCGTTCTCCTCCCCGAGGAGTGCCGAGAGGGGGCGGTTGGAGGACGTCACGCCCTCGATATGGAAGTACTCCTTGCACAGCTCGTTGACGATCTTTACCCGCTCTTCCGCGTCCACGACGATGAGGTTGACGGGCAGCTTCTGGAGGACCGCCTCGTAGTACTTGAGGTACTGGTTGAACTCGCGCTTGCGGTTGCCGGAGTCCTCCAGGGAATAAAGTTGCGTATAGGTCAACCGCAGCAGATTCATCTTGTCGATGTGGCCGACCTCGTCGGTCACCAGGATCTCGCCGTTCTTCACGATGCTCACCCTGTCCGCGAAGTCGTAGACGTCCTCGATGCGGTGGGTGATGAAGAGGATGGACATGCCCTCCGATCTCATTTTGTCCAGGACGCGGACCACCTTGGGCAGGTTGGTGGAAGAGAGCTTCTCGAGGGCCTCGTCCAGGATCAGGAGCTTCGGCCTCTTCTGGAGCGCAGCCAGGATCGAGATGAGCACCCGGTCGGGCAGGTTGAGATTCCTGACGATGGCGGCCGGGTCCAGGCTGAAGTCATTGAGGTTCAGGAATGTCTGAGCCCTGGCGGTGACGACTCTCTGGTTGAGCAGGCCATGCCGAGTGGTCACCTTGTCCAGGAAAAAGATGTTCTCGGCGACTGAGTAATATTCATTGAGCTGCACCTGCTGGTAGACCATCTCGATGCCCAGGCGATGGGCGACGGGAATGCTGAGCGATTCGAGCCGCCGGCCGGCGAACTCTATTGTCCCCGCCCTGGGCCGTAGACTGCCGCTGATGATCATGCCGAGGGAGGACTTGCCCGCGCCGTGCTCGCCTACTAGGGCGTGGATCCTGGAGGGATAGAGGGCAAGGTTCACGTCCTTGAGCGCAACGATCTGGCCGTAGTCGAGGGCAATGTCAGAGAGACGGAGGAGCTCGCTTCCCCCCGAGGGCCCGTGGAGGGACGGCTCAGGCGTTGAGGCCATACTTCGCCATCTTGCTATAGAGGGTCTTGCGGCTCATGTTCAGTATATCCGCCGTCCTGGAGCGGTTGTACTTCGTGCTCTGGAGAGTCCTGACGATCAAGTCCCTCTCCATTTCCTGGCGAATGTCGGCTGGCTCAGCGGCATAGCCGTCGCCCAGGAAATGAACCGGCAAATCTTCCATCTCGATGCGCTCGTTCGGGGACATCGCCGTAGCGTAGTTCACCACATTCTTCAGCTCGCGCACGTTGCCCGGCCAATCGTAGGCCTGGAACCTCGCCGCCACCTCGGGCGCCAGTTCTTTCCGACGGTCGACGGCACGCTCCGCGAGGAAGTGCTCGACGAGGAGCGGGATGTCCCGCTTGCGCTCACGGAGGGGGGGCACCGAGAGGACAGCGGCGTTGAGGCGGTAGTACAGGTCCTCGCGGAAGAGATTTTTGCGGGTCAGGTCGACCAGGTCCTTGTTCGTCGCGGCAATAAACCTGACATCAACCTTGATGGTTGCGCTCCCTCCCAGTCGCCGTATCTCGTTGTTCTGCAGGGTCCGGAGGATTTTCGCCTGGATGCCGAGAGGCATGTCGCCGATCTCGTCGAGAAACAGAGAGCTTCCGTCCGCGGTCTCGAAAAGGCCCTTGAAGGCCGAATCGGCTCCCGTGTAGGCCCCCTTCTCGTGCCCGAAAAGCTCGTTGTCCAGGAGGCTTTCGGGGAGTGCCACACAATTGACCTTGACCATCGGCTTCGAGCTGCGGGAGGAGGCGGCGTGAAGATAGTCGGCGAAAACTTCCTTGCCAGTGCCGCTCTCTCCGCCGATCAATATCGGCAGGTCCGTCACCGCCAGCTTTTCCATCTTGTTCCTGAGCGCGATCATGAGGGGGTCGCTGGTAACGATCGTCGCGGAGAGCTCACGGAGCCGGCTTTTGAGATTGGTGTTCTCCTCCTGAAGCTTGGAAAACTCGAGGGCTTTCTCCACTGTCATAAGGAGCTCGTCGAAATCAAGGGGCTTCTTCACGTAGTCGAAAGCGCCGAGCTTGAGGGAGAGCACCGCAGTTTCGACCGAGGCGAAGGCCGTGATCATGATCACCGGTACGGTTTTGTCTATTGCCTGCAGCCTCTTCAGCAGGTCGATGCCGCTTTCTTCGCCCAACATGATGTCGAGAAGAACGACGTCGATCCTGCCCGCCGAGAACGCGGCGAGCGCCTCCTTGCCGCTGGTTGCGATCGCCGTGCGATAGCCCAGGTGCTCAAAATTCTGCGCCAGGCTTTTGCAGACCTTCACCTTATCGTCGATGACCAGGATGCCTGTTCCCATTTCTTACCGCCGAATCTACTCACTTCGATTTCGCAATGTGAGTAAAAATTACTCAAGAATTATAGAGGCCAAGAAACGTGTTGTCAATTTGTATTTCTGTCATTGACTTTAAAATGCTATGATACGGTGAATTATCGTAGAGCGACGGAATCTGCGGAACATTTCCTCCCATGGCACGCTTTGTGCATCCAGTCATGACATAACCACCGGAAGTTTTCCGGCGAGAATCAGCGAAGGAGGAGACAGGTAATGAAAAAGATTCGGTCTCTCGTGCTCATCCTATCCGTGGCCGCGATGGTATTCTCGGCCTCTGCCGTCACCGCTCAGGCGAAGCAGATCAAGATCGCCATGGTGAACCTCGCGCAGAGCAGCCCGTACTTCATCGGCATGGCCGAGGCGGTCAAGCAGGAAGCTGCTCACTACACCAACATCAAGGTCATCATCACCGACGCGAAGGGCGACGCACAGAAGCTCACTTCCGACGTGGAAGATGTTCTCGCCCAGAACGTCAATGGGATCATCCTCAGCGGCGCCTGGCTCGAGTCGGCTCCCGAAGTCCTGGACGCTGTCAAGAGGGCCAATGTTCCGCTGGTCCTCGTCGACAGGATGTTCACGGGTCCGAGCAGTGATCAATATACCAGCTGGGTGGGCCCGGACAATTTCTTCATAGGCCAGCAGGTCGGCGCCTATATCGCGAAGCGCCTGAAGGGCGCCGGGACCGTCGTCATTCTGAAGGGCGGGCCGGCGGACAATTCGATCGGCTACAACCGCACCAACGGCGTCCTCTCCGAGCTCAAGAAGACCAAAATCGTGACGATCGCGGCCCCGAACTACGGCGGCTGGAGCTCGGACGGGGGCTTCAAGCTCATGGAGGACATGCTCGCCAAGTACAAACAGATCGACGCCGTTTTCGCGGAGAATGACTCCATGGGCCTCGGCGCCCAGAAAGCCATCGCCGACGCCAAGCGCAGCGATAAGATCTTCATTTGCGGCGTCGACGGTGAAAAGGCGGCCCTCCAGGAGATCACCAAGAACGGCAACTACGCGGCAAGCGGTCTCAACAGCTCCGATCAGATCGGCCGCGCCAGCTTCGCACGCATGATGTCCATCCTCGCCGGCGCAACCGCCGAGAAGAACACAGTGATGCCTTCGCCCATCATCACGAAAGACAACGTCGCTCGATTCTATTTCCCAGAAAGTGTATTCTAGGACTTCCACGGCCCCTCGAAACGAGGGGCCGTCATTTTCCCATTGGAGACCCCATATGAAAATGCTCATCGACAGCCAGTGGACCGATTCAGCCGACCGCAGGACCAGCGCGGTCCGCAACCCCGGGACCGGGGAAATCATCGACGAGGTCCCCCAGGCGACTGAGGCTGACGTCGACCGCGCCTTGAAATCGGCTGTGGAAGGCAGCGTACGGATGCGGGCGCTGCCCGCGCACCAGCGCTCAACCGTCCTGACCCGCGCGGCGGCGGTCATTCACGCGCGAAACGAAGAGCTCGCGATGCTGTTGGCCCGTGAGAACGGGAAGCCCATCGGCCAGACCCGCGCCGAGGTCGAGGTAGCAGGACGTCTGTTCAGCGGTTTCGCCGAGGAGGGCCGGCGGATGTTCGGCCGGACCATCCCGATGGACGCGGTCCCTGGCAGCGAGCGCCACTTCGCCATGACCATCAGGCAGCCTCTCGGGGTGGTTGCCGCAATCGTTCCCTTCAACTACCCCGTGGAGCTGTACGCCCACAAGGCCGCGGCTGCCCTGGCAGCCGGCAACGCGGTCATCGCGAAGCCGCCGAGCGCCTGCCCCGTCACCCTGCTCAAGATCGCGGAGATCCTCGAGGCGGCGGGCCTCCCGCGCGGCGCTCACCAGATGATCACCGGCGCGGGCGAGCTGGTCGGAGAGCGTCTTGCCCGAAGCCCCGTCGTGCGCCTCCTCTCCCTCACGGGCAGCACCTCTGTGGGTATCAGGCTCACTGAGCTCGGCGCGAAAAACCTCCAGAAGATTCACCTCGAGCTCGGCGGAAACGACGCCATGATCGTTTGCGCGGATGCCGATCTGGAAAAGGCGACCGATGCCGTAGTCCTCGGTCGCCTCGCCCGTGGCAATGGTCAGATCTGCTGTGCCGTCAAGCGAGTTTTCATTGATCGTCGTATCTACGCCGAGTTCTGCACGATGCTGGCCTCGAAGGCGGCACGCCTGAAGGTCGGCAACCAGCTCGCCGAGGATACCGACTGCGGACCGCTGATCTCCGAAAGCGCCGCGAAAAAGGTCGAAGCCTCGATTGTCGAGGCGGTGGGGGCAGGGGCGAAGATTCTATGCGGCGGGACTCGCCGTGGTGCATTCATCGTGCCAACGGTCCTGTCCGACGTTCCTGCCTCGGCGCCCCTATTCAACGAAGAGACCTTCGGGCCGGTTGCCCCCCTCGCAGCTTTCTCTGGCATCGACGAGGCGATCCGGATGGCCAATGACAGTCCCTTCGGCCTGCAGGCGGCAGTCTTCACCAACGACATCTCCCAGGCAATGACCATCGCACGCCGGCTGGAGGCCGGAGGCGTGATCATCAACTGGTCCTCGGCCTTCCGCGCGGAGAATGTGCCCTTCGGGGGAACCAAGATGAGCGGACATGGCCGCGAAGCGCTGCACGACACCTTAATCGACATGACGGAGCAGAAGGCCATCATCATCCACAATGCCTTTCCTCCTGTTCCTGGCCAGGAGCGCGACGATTCATGAACGCCGATGCATTCCTCCGAATGGAGGGCATCAACAAGAAGTATGGCGGCACGATCGCCCTAAAGGACGTGAGCCTCTGCGCTGAGCTAGGCGAGGTCCATGCCCTCGTAGGTGAAAACGGTGCCGGCAAGTCCACCCTGGTGAATATCCTCTCCGGCGCCGTCGTGCCCGACTCGGGAAGCATTTCCCTGGGGCAGGCGGTGGTGACGATGCGCTCTCCTCACGATGCCAATGCCCTGGGCATACGGGCCGTACATCAGGAGTTCAGCCTTGTACCACAACTGACCATCGCGGAGAACATCCTCATGGGGAAGCTGCCGACTCATGGCAAGCGGCGCCTGGTGATCGACTGGCCCAAGGCCTACGAGAGGGCGCGAGGCCTTCTCGCTGAGCTGGGCTTTGCCGGCCTGGATGAACGTACCCGCGTCTTTCGCTTGAGCGTATCGCAGCAACAGGTGGTGGAAATCGCCAAGGCCCTCGCCGAAAAGCCGAGTGTACTAATTCTCGATGAGCCATCAGCGGTCCTCTCGAAGGATGAGCTCTCTCTGCTCTTCGCCCTCATTCGGCGGCTCAGGGCGGAGAAGACCCTCATACTGTACATCTCGCACAGACTCGAGGAAGTATTCGAGATCGCCGACAGTATCACGGTCCTCAGGGACGGTGAGGTCGTCGACACGGTGCGGCGCGATTCCATCGATCAAAACGACCTGATCCGCATGATGGTGGGTCGCTCCTTCGAGGAAATCTATCCCAGGCGCAGGATGAGTATCGGTGATGAAGTGCTTTCCGTCCACGGTCTCACCCGCGAGGGGGAGTTCAGCGACATCGAGTTTTCCCTGCACCGCGGCGAGGTGCTGGGCGTGTTCGGCCTCGTCGGAAGCGGGAGGACCGCCATGGCCAGGAGCATATTCGGGGCAGAGCCCCCCACCTCAGGCAGCATTGGGGTGGATGGCAGGTTCCTGCGGATGCGTACTCCCAGGGAGGCGGTGAGCGCCGGGATCTCTCTGGTGACGGAGGACCGTAAGCGAGACGGGCTCGTGATGACCGGCACGATTTGCGACAACGTGAGCCTGGCTTCTTTTCCCCGCATGAGCCGTGGGATATTCTTGAACCGAAAGCTGCAGGAAAAGCTCGTGGAGGGAAAGGTCAGGGAGCTCGCACTGCGGCCTCAGAAGATCGGGGCATACGTTCGGACATTGAGCGGGGGCAATCAGCAGAAGGTGATCCTCGCGAAGTGGCTGCTCTGCAATACGAAGGTCCTCCTCCTCGACGAGCCGACACGGGGCGTGGACATAGGGGCGAAGGTCGAGATCTACCATCTCATCAACGCCCTCGTCGAGGCGGGAGTAGGCGTGCTGTTTATTTCCTCGGAAATGATCGAGGTCCTGGGCATGAGCGATCGGATACTCGTCATGCGTGAGGGGCGGCTGGTGGGCGACGTCGGCCGGGAAGAAGCGAGCGAGGAGAGACTCCTTCAGCTCGCGGCAGGCGCCGCTGATGTCACGCCCGGCGTCATCGCAACAGAGGGGAAGGCATGAAAACGACTGCACCATCGCTCGACAGGACGAGAACGATTTTCAAGATCCGCTCATCCGACCTGATCTTCCTGACGATCTTCGCGGCCTTGTTCCTGGTCAGCTCCCTGCTCTTGGAGACGTTTTTTACCTCCCGGAACCTCCTCAACATCTCCCGGCAGATCGTTACGAACGGCCTCATCAGCATTGGAATGCTTATCGTCATCCTCACGGGCGGTATCGACTTGTCGGTGGGTTGCACCGTGGCCCTTTGCGGCATCATGGCAACGGGGCTGCAGAGGGTGATGCCCACCCCTCTTGCGATCCTCGTCGCACTGGGGGTCGGCCTCTTGATTGGTTTCGCAAACGGTTTCTTCATCGCCCGTTTCAAGCTTCAACCCTTTATCGTTACCCTGGCGACGATGGGGGTCGTCCGCGGGGCGACCTACGTCTTCTCGGAGACCCCGCAGTCCCCCGTCGATCCCTTTTTCCGTTCCCTACTGGGCGGCGGGTTCATAGGCGCCGTTCCCATCGCGCCGCTCATCATGATCGGCTTCTACTTCCTCGCCTGGTTCTTCCTCAATCGGACGATCCCTGGCAGGGTCATCGGGGCGATCGGCGGCAACGTGGAGGCAGTGAGACTGGCGGGCATCAGCGTGAAGGGCCACCTCATCCTCGCCTACATGCTCTGCGGTTTCTTTGCCAGTGTCGCGGGCATCATCCTGGCCTCAAGGTTGGGTATCGCTCAGCCCAGCGTTGGAGTCGGATTCGAGCTGGACGCCATTGCCGCCGTGGTCATCGGCGGAGGCGTCATGAGTGGCGGCAGCGGCGGCGCCATCGGCACCTTCTGCGGCGTCCTTGCTCTCGGTTTCATTGATAACCTGCTCAACCAATTCAACGTACAGTCCTACTACCAGCAGATCGTCAAGGGGCTCATCATCCTCGCGGCAGTGATCTCACGCCGAAAGAAATGACGGTGTGACGCCAAGGCAGGTCAACGCGGCACAGGCGCGGTATCAGGCTCCAGGGCACGATGCCGCGGGCACTACGCCTCCGTGGACGGAAGCACTCAACGCCTCGTCGAGCGATGTGATCACAGGACCGATGTCCCTTTCGCACCCCACCGCGATCCGCAGGAGGAACCGGGGAAGCCCAATGTCGGCAAGCTCTTCATCCGAGCTCGTGTAGTGGGTGAGGAGCGTGTACGGGCAGAGGAGCGTCTCATGCGATCCGAGGCGTGGCGCCTTGTGGATGCCAATGAGCGCGGAATCGTTGAAAACGCGCAGACCCTCCGGCGTATCGCGCTTCAGCCTTGGGGCTTCTGCCGATTCGCGAGCAGCATCGAAGATCGCTCGAACCTCTCCTGGGTTGAAGGTCCTTCCCCATTCGCCGCCAAGCTGCTACGTGCCGAGCCCGATCACTGACACGCTCACGCCCGTCGATCCGAGAGTTCGATACTGCATGAGACTGAAGATATTGCCATGGCCAAGTGCGTCTCAGAAGCCAGCTTCGGGGGTGCGGCTCGTCGGAAGAATCAGGCTCCTCGGGATTGCGCCAACCCAGGCGCAGCAGTATTCTAAAATGTCCCCTTCTTGAGGTGTATCGCATGGAAACAAGGCCAACAGTCATAGGCATCGTGGGTAGCCCAAATCGTGATGGTCGCACGTACAAACTTGTCAGTGCAGCGCTTCGAGGTGCTGCGCAAGCAGGGGTGGGCACTGAGTTGATCCAACTGGCGGACCATGTCGTTTCAGCCTGCAAGGATTGCGTCCCTTGGGTGTGCGCGTCCAACAAGAAATGCAGCTACATGGATTCTGCGTTCGAGTTTCTGAGCGACAAGTTGCACTCCTGCGGTGCTTTTGTCCTCGGAAGTCCAATCTACTGGTGGGACACCACCGGGGTGGTACGCTATTTCTTTCTGAAGATGTTCCGAGTTTTTGCTCGCCCTGCTCCTTTTCAGGGTCTTCCTGCCTTGGGGATTGGCGTTGCGGGCGGGACCGGCAACGGGCTCCTGACGGGCCTTCGCCCCTTGTACCAGTTCTTTCAGGTCATGCAGATGAGAGCACTGGAGCCGCTTCCTGCCACGAGGTTCAACTTTGATGCCTGTATCCAGAAGGCGGTCGACCTCGGAGGGAAGCTTGGCGGGATGGCAGATAGGCGCGCGCCGTTTGCAACCGTCGAGGAACGCCTCATGTGGTATGACAATCTCCCTTACCTTAACACAAGCCGTATCGCGGAGCGGCGACTGTTGGCTGACTTTGCCGTTGCCTCGCTCTCAAGCGATGAAGGGGATGGGCTTGCGCGGAGGTTAATCAATTCCGACCAGTTGGCTGCAGCGGGACGGATCAAGGAAATGGCTGCGGAAGTGACGCGTGTTTACGATGCGGCTGTGAAGGCTTTCGAGAAACGGGAACGTTGAGCCGTAGTACCACGGGGCGACTAGGTTGCCTATGCGACTCCCGTTGTGTAGCACAAATGTAGCACACAGAGTGCTTCATGCCGCCACACATAGACACGGCGTGCTCGGACGTCGTGGACCTAATCTCCACATCAAGCTATAATTAGACACACATGGCTCTGAATGGCCATGCAATGGGAAGCACCGGATACCCGGTTCAGGGTCTAGGAGCCTGTCGGACTGAGTCGGCGGCCGAGGTGCCCACCGAGCGCCCAAGGCGTGGCATTTTCCGTCCGGTCGGGTTCGTTGTCCTTCAGGAGGTGGCCGGCGTTCCACGAAGACC
>JBEKTX010000080.1:0-13591 GCA_049515615.1 Spirochaetia bacterium | reverse complement strand
TTCTGGAACTCGAGGTCGCTCTCCGAATCGTTTTCGATCATCAGAGGGCAGACTGCGCGGTCCGCGGCGGAATTCACGGATTCAGTTGAATGGTGAAGCCGCGTGGCAAGAGCCCAGCAGAGCTCCCCGGTGACCGGATCGCCGAACCAGGTCCGGCTGAGCACGCTGAGGGGTTCTTCGAACACCCTGGCCGGTCGGTGCCCGGTCGTGGAGAGGCGAAACCAGACCGGGAGCTCCAGGAAAAAGATCGTGCTCTGACCCGGCAGGAGCGTGAGCGCCCTGTCGGGCCTCACCACGACGGCCCGGTCGGGAAGAACGGGAGACGGCTGCATTGTCCCACTGTCCCGGTGCAGGTAGTGCCGCCACTGCGACGAGGAGGGTTTCAGGGAGCGGGCAACAATCCGGTACGCGGCCCCCGCATCATCCCGTGTCTCCGGCAAGGAAAGGACATGCCACTCGGTCTCGATGCGCTCTACCCAGATGCTCCGCAGCGGAAAACGCCACATCGCGCACCTTTTCTGAGGGATTTCCACTGGGTCCCAGACCGCAATGCCGGTCTTCTCCATCTTGCCTCTCTTACCCTCTTTTTCGGCTCCTTTTCAGCAGGATGAAACCGAATACGAGAAGGAGCACCGGGATAACCAGAGCGTTGAGCGGAAAGCTTACGGAGAACAGAGCGAGTGTCCATCGTCTGAAAGGCTCAGCGAACACATGCAGCACGCCAACGACTCCCGCGAGGAAGATGATCCAGCCGAGGGTGCGCGTGTTCAGAAGCACGCGTTCCCAGACCGTCGACATCATCTCGTCTTCCGCCCGCGCCGGTTCACGGCCGCTCCTCTGCGCATCCGCGATGGCCATTGCGTCGAAGACAGAGTAGCTCACGAACAGCACGCACAACGTGGGAACCAGGTACGCGGTGATCCAATACATCCCGGTGGATTCGGAATAGAAAATGATGAGGAAAAGGGTGACGATGAGAAGCCCCATGAGAATGAACCCTTTGCCGATGAGCCCCAGGAACATATGGCCGGCGCCGGGTACGATGCTCAGGCACCCGGCCGCGAGCTTGCGCCAACCCGGGTGTACGCGCGTTTTCGCCCCGATCTTCGCCACGATTCTGGAGAGGCAGTCACGGCACCAGGTGCGGTGATCCAGCTCGATCGTGCATGCGGCGCAGAATTGACGCCCACATACGACGCACTCTGCTACAGCCTCGACCCTTGGATGGTTTGCGCATTTCATTCCTGGTCCCCTCCAATGTGAGATTCGCCCAGGGCTCCCTGGACAACATTGCCGGCGTCGAGGAGCGCGTTCTGCACCGCCTCCGATGGCCCGTTTCCGAATGCCGCCTCCACACCGCCGCCGATAAGCATCATGTAGGCCCCGTGCGGAACGAGGAGGCTCGCCGCGAGCACCGCTGCGGTGAGCATGAAGCTCAGTCCGATCCTTCGGTACATCCGCGAGATATTTGGAACTGACCGGCCCCCCATGTTCTCGAATATTCCCCGGCGTGCACCCGCCCGTCCCGGTAAAGCTGGCGCGCGCAGAGGCCCCGCGGCAAGCGACTCCCTGTAGACCGCGTTCATCACCCTTTGAGCAAACCCGTGCGGAACACGGGCGCTTTCACGTGCGCCATCAAGATACCTCTCCAGCCACTGCTCGTCCCGTGCGCCTTGCTCATGACCTGTTCGATGCTTCCTCATCCGGCACCTCTCACACCCGCCCGCTGGAGGCTCCGCCTTAGAAGTTTCCGCGCGCGGTACAAGCGCGTCTCGACGGTCTTTGTGGGCACTTCGAGGACGGAGGCGATCTGCTCATAGGACATCTTCTGATAGTACATGAGGATGAGGACACTGCGGTACCTTTCGGCCAGCCTATCCAGCGCCTGCCTCACCGTGTGCCTCTCCTCCGCCGCCAGAAGACCTTCCTCCAGGTCGACCCTCTCATCGGCCACGCCGGCAGCGTCATCAAGTGCCCCGGAAGGATGCCCCGGTTTCCTGTTTCTCCGCAGCCAGTCGGTGCAGAGATTCCAAGTGATCCGGTACAGCCATGTGGAGAATCGGGCATCGCCCTTGAACCCCTCCAGACCTCTGTAGGCGCGAAGGAAGGCCTCCTGCGCCAGGTCCTCTGCATCCGAGGCACTGCGGACGAACCGCAGCGCCATCCCGTAGACCGGATCCTGGTACCGTTCGACCAACGCGGCGAAGAATCGGGTTTCACCCCTGAGAACGCGCTCGATGAGCTCGTCGTCCGTCTGCCGCTGCAGTTTTGCGCTCCCGGGCACCATCTCACCATATCTGCGGACAAACCCCGCTGTCAAACATGTCGGACGCGCCGGCCGTCCAAAACACTTCATCCGGAAACAGATTTTTTTTTCGGGCGATGAAGGGCGGCCCAAGCCTCTGGCGTCAGAATGGACAACAGGAGTCAAGGACGATGACAGAAAAATGTGCGCGGTGTGCCCTGATCACGGGGGCCAGTCAGGGGCTGGGCAGAGCCTTCGCCGAGGAATGCGCAGGCCGGGGGATGGACCTCATCCTGGTGGCGCTGCCCGAGACAGGCTTGCCGGAGCTCGCGCGGATTCTGGAGGTGGCCCACCATGTTCGAATCGAAACGATCGAGATGGATCTCGCACAGCCTGAGGCTCCGCGCAGCATCGCTCTGCAGAGCCGGACCCGCGGATTCGCCGTGGATACCCTGATCAACAATGCGGGAGTCGGATTCACGAGCCGGTTTGCCGATTCCAGCGCCGGACAGAACGAAGCGACGATCCAGCTCAACGTCGCCGCACTCGTGCGTCTCACCCAGGAGCTGCTGCCCTCCTTGCAGCAAAAGCAGCGAGCCTGGATTCTGAACGTGGCGAGCGTCGGCGCGTTCTTCCCAATGCCTTCGATGCCCGTCTATTCCTCCACGAAGACCTTTGTCTTCACGTTCAGCAGGTTGCTCCGCGCCGAGCTCCGCGGCACGCGGATCGGTGTGAGCGTTCTTTGTCCCAACGGAATCCGCACCAACAGGCGTACTCGGGAAATGATCGAGAGGCAGGGATGGGCCGGAAGGGCAACTTGCCGGTTTCCGGATGAAGTCGCAAGGGCGGGCCTCCGCGGGCTCTTCCGTGGAACTGGGGTGATCGTGCCCGGCATTTTGAACAGGCTTCTGATCGGCGCGAGCCCTTTCGTGCCGCAGGGTCTATACATGCGCGTGATCTCGCGCCGGTGGGGCACCGCGTCAGCCCCTGCGGCTGTGCCAGGAAGCCGAACCGTTCCTACGGGTTCTCTCGCATGGGGGCAAGCCAATGGAGGGTGAACGGGCGGGACTCACGTGCGTCGTGACCGGCGCCACTTCGGGCATCGGCAGAGAGGTCGCCGCGCAGCTCGCCGGCCGCGGTGAAAAGGTCCTCGGCGTCGGCCGGGTCCAGGATCGCTGCCGGACTGCTGAACGCCAGATACGCGTGTCAACAGGCAATCCCGACGTCACGTTTCTCAGGGCAGACCTGTCTTCAATGTCGGAGATACGCGGACTTGCCCGGGAAATCTTGTCGATGAGACGCGTGATCGACGTTCTGGTGAACAACGCCGGGGTGTTCACACTCACTCGCAGGGAGACGGCCGATGGATTGGAAATGCAGCTTGCCGTGAACTGGCTCGCCGCGTTCATGCTCACGGGTCTGCTCATGCCGGCGCTCTTCAAGGCACCTTTCGCCCGGGTGGTGAATATCAGCTCCGGTTCACACTTTTCCGGTACCATGCACTGGGACGACCTGGGCCTGCGGCGGGCTTACCACGGGTTGAAGGCATATAGCCAGTCGAAGCTGGCCACCGTGCTTTTCTCCTACGAGCTGACCAGGAGACTCTCCACTGCCCAGGACTCCTCTGCACACAGTTCGTCCTCTCCGTTCTGCTCCGGGTCGCTCTGTGCAGGGCGCTCTCCCGCCGTTTATGCAGTGGATCCCGGCCTGGTGAAAACTCAGATTGCCTCCAAGGGCAACAACTGCATGGTAAGCCTCGTATGGAAGATTCGAACGATGAGGGGGATCACCCCGCAAGATGCGGCGAATTCCGTGACATGGTGTGCGGCCGATCCCGCCGCCCAAGGGAGGACAGGCTTGTATTGGAAAGAACGCCGTTCCCTGGACTCATCGCCCGAATCCCACGATCCGCTAGCGGCACGAAAACTCTGGGAACTGGGAGAAAGCCTCTGCGGGGTCCGCTTCCCCTGAGGAGCATGGCCAGGGTGCGCGTAAGTCCTCAGTCCACTCCACAGAATCCCGAGCCGCACTTGCCCAGGTCGCATCCGCTGCCCCCCGTATGGCAGGCCGGTACCTCCTCCTCCCGCCTGCCCATGTGCGCCGCGAAAAGGCTGAGCTTTTTGACGATTCTTCCGCTCTTGCAGCTGGGGCAGGCGACGAGTGTACCGGACCTCACAAGGAGCTCGAATGAGCTCCGACATGACGTGCATTCGTATTCGAAAATTGGCATGACTTACTCCTGAGGCGCGTCGCGCTCGCTGCGCCAAATCACCCGGATGCGTTTGTACAAGCCGTCACCTTCACTCACGGTTTCTATGTCCCCGTAACGCGCCAGGGACGTGTGGATGAGCCTGCGCTCGAAGGGATTCAAAGGCTCCAGGAGCTGAGATTCCCGGCTCCGACGCACCTGGTCGGCAACCTGGTTGGCCATTCGAATGAGGGAGCGCTCCCGGCGGCTCCTGTAGTCCTGTGTGTCCAGAACGATCCTCGTCGTCTCCCCGCCCATCCTGCCCGCGGCGAGGTTCACGATAAACTGCAGCGCCTCGAGCGTCTTCCCCTGCTTGCCGATGAGGATGCCTGAGCCGTCGCTCTCGATGTCCAGCCCCAGTCGTCCTTCCTCGCGAAAGTTCACTGAGATTTCAGCAGGGAAGCCCATTCGGTCCAGGAGCCCGCGAGTGAACTCTATTACCTTTCCTTCAAACTCGCCATTGGATGCCGCGGGAACGCTGCCCCGGGCGAAGCGCTGCTCCGGGGGAGCCTCGTCCGGGCCGGCCTCCTCCTCGTACTCTTCCCCTTCCTCGTGCTCCTCCAGCAGGTGCACGCGGATTTTCACTTTCCCGCCACGGAAGAGGATTCCGGGCTTCTTTGACTCCACGATCTCAAAATCGATCTCGTTCCTGTCGAGGCCCAGTTCCTCGATTGCGCGGTCGATCGCCTCTTTCTCATTTCGTCCCTCGAACTCTTTCACGATCATGTCAGTCTCCTTGGGCCCGGATTGCTCACCGCCACGGTACCTTGCACGGTACTCCGTGCAGTTCCGTGGCATTAACAGATCACTTGCCCGACTTCTGCAAGGCCTTTGCGCCGGGCTTGGCGCTGCTTTTCGCGTACACCGGGGTCTGGCCGGACTGCGCATCCTTCTTTTTCCTCAGATTATTGATATACACCTGCTGGACGGTGGAGAGGATGTTCTGCACGGTCCAGTACAGGACGAGCCCCGATGGCATATCGTAGAGGATGAAAAGGAATACGATCGGCAGCGCATACATCATCAGCTTCGCCTGGCCGCCTCCCTGTTGTGGGGCACTGGATGGCTGCGTGAACTTGCTTGAGAGGAGCTGGCTTGCCACCATCAATAGGGGGAGAGCGCGCAGCGCGGTCCAGCCAACGAGAGGGATGGTGAACCCGAAATTGACGATCGATTCCGGCACCGACAAGTCCGGGATCCAGCCGGGGATGAACATGGCACCGCGCAGCTCGAAGTGGCTGTTGAGCAGGTTGTACAGGGCAAAGAAAACCGGCATCTGCAGGAGCAGGGGAAGACAGCCCGAGAGAGGATTGACCTTCTCCCGCTTGTACAGCGCGGCTATCTCCTGGTTCATCTTGTCCGGCTTGTCTTTCAGCCGGGCGCGGATCTCGGCCATCTTGGGATTGAGGGCCGCCATTTTCGCCATCGATTCGGAGCCGCTGAACGTGAGCGGGAGAAACACGAGCTTCGTGACGAGCGTCAGCAGGATGATGGCGATGCCGTAGTTGGGGATGAGAAGATAAAAGAAGTCCAGCACGTACTTCAGCAGAGTGGCGAGCCACCCGATGAGGATCGACGAGGTGACAACCTTGTCGGCATTCAGCCCCGAAATGCCGAACTGGTTCGTCGACTTGTCATTGTACAGGGAAAGGATCTCCGTCTTCATGGGCCCCAGGTAGAAACGGAAGGTGTCCGTGGAAGTCGGGCTCTGCAAGGGAGGCCTCTCGAACGAGATCGTGGAGCGATCGAAGCCCGGCACGAGCTGACGGGAATCGAATACGACGTGGTACGCGGTGCCGACGGGTTGAGCGATCGCGGTGAAGTATTTGCCGACCACGGCAGTCCAAGTGAAGTCCTTCTCCAGCTCCTTGGAGGAGCCCATTTTCACGCCCGGGTCCTGTCGCTTGTTCTCCGCCCAGTAGGCGTAGTTGCGGTAATCGTTCCTGCCGTCCAGCTTGATATAATGAGGGCCGATCTGCGGACCCATGGTGAGAGTGTAGGCGAAGCCGCCGAAGTTCAGGCTTGGGAAATCGTTCACCGAGTTCTGGATAGTCACCCGCAACTCGAAGAGATACTCATCCTTGTCGAACACGTAGGACTTGTGAAGAGTGAAGGGCACCCCAGTTGGTGAAAGGAAGGTCCGGGAAAAATCGTAGGTGCTCTGGTTCGTGCCCCCCGATTCCTTTAGCGCGAATGGAACGGTGAGCTGCTCGGATGTGTAATCCCCGAAGGACAAGGCAAAGGGCATTTCTCCCGTCGTCCCTGCCGGGGGCAGGAGCAGCATCTCCACAGGTGATCCGTCCAGGTTCTTGTATTTCTTCAGCTTCA
The DNA here is from genome assembly GCA_049515615.1 of Spirochaetia bacterium. Taxonomy (GTDB): domain Bacteria; phylum Spirochaetota; class Spirochaetia; order SZUA-6; family Fen-1364; genus Fen-1364. The sequence goes on along the minus strand of JBEKTX010000080.1, from coordinate 6,770 downwards.
CCGATGTGAGGGTGGCGCCCTGCGCCGCGAAGGTAAGGGTGTACAGGTCCGTCTCCCGGACAATCGTATCGCCCTGCGAGGCGGGGGGCGCGGAGTCCGGCAGCGGCACAACCTTGCCCGGGACGGCCAGCGTTGTCCCGGCGACGGGCTTCTGCGACGCAGCCTGGGCAGTTGCCGTCTGGCCGCTGGATGCCGCGGCCGCGGGCGCTTCCGTCCCGGACTGCGCGGCCTGCGGGGACTGATCCTGGGGAGCGGATGCCGCCGGCAGGGGCGCGGGTTTGGTCGGAAAGAGCGCCGGGATGACCACATAGCCCAACACGAGGATCACCACCGAAATGACAACGGCTAACAGCGTTTTCCTGTCCATAATTCCTTCTTCTCAGGGAACAGGGTCGTACCCACCCGCATGGAAGGGGTGGCACCGGAGCAGCCTCCGGGCAGCAAGATACGATCCCTTGAAGAAGCCATGCCTCAGCAGGGCTTCTTTAGCGTACTGTGAGCAGCTGGGGACAAATCGGCACGCTGCGGGAAGCCCCGGAGAGATGACCTGCTGGTAAATGCTGATGAGGAAAACCGCAATGAATTTCATCGGGGTCTCATCACTCCGCTCCCCGCAGACCTGCCCGTCCGACCAGCTGCCGCATGGAAGCGCACCTGTCCGTGAGGGTCGCGCCGAATCGCACGACAAAGAAGAGCAGATCGTGACCCGGGGAAATGGTTCCCTTGAGGGATCGGTACGCTTCCCGCGTGATCCTCTTCTCCCGATTTCGTCGGACCGCTCCCCCGCATCCTCGGGCAATCACCACCGCGAAACGGTTTTCCCGGCGGTCATTGCGCCTGTACAGGAGCTTCACGCCCCGGCCTTCGATCTTCGCGGCCGAGGAGAACAGCTCTCTGATGTCACTGTTCCTGCGGAGTCTGTCCTTCCTAGTAAGGCTTTTTCTCATCCGAGGCCGTGAGCTTCACCCGCCCTTTGGCGCGCCTGCGCTTCAGAACGAGCCGTCCGCCCTTGGTGGCCATGCGTGCGCGAAAGCCGAACTTTCTTGTTCTCTTGGTCTTACTGGGCTGATACGTCCGCTTCATTGGAAAATGCTCCTTGCTTATCCTGACGAGCAGGTGTTTTTTTCACGGGGTATGGTTTGGAAAATATAGAGTGGATGCCCCTCCGTGTCAATGGTCGGTGATGCCCTGGCCGCCCAACCGGACGCGGATTCCCGCCACCGATGCCAGCGGAACGGCCTTCCGGGCGGCCTCCAGCAGCGCATCCTGCCGAAGCCGAAGCATCTGCAGCCAGCCGGGATGATCCACCTCGACGATGAGTATGCCGATCCGCACGTCGACCAGCCGGGCGTGTGCAGCCATTGCCGCTCCCGCGATTTCCTGCCATCGGGTGAAAAGCGGCTCGTACGGGTTCCCCTCCAGCCACCCCTTCTCGCGAAGATACTCCCGCAGAAGATCGCCCACCTTTTTCATCTGATCATTTCCCCCGATACGCGGAAGTCCCCTCCCTCAACCTCCAGGATCAGGGTGTCGGGCGTGCGAAATGACCGCCAGCCTTCGTCAGGCAGGAAGGTGAAGAATGCCTGTTCGTAGCTCGGAAACCGGCCAAGAAATGCGCGCTTCTTTTCCGGATCCAGCTCGAGGAGCACGTCGTCCACGAGGAGCACAGGAGTGCGTGAAGTCCGTTCCGAAAGGTACCGAGCCTGGGCAACCCGAAGCGCAAGCGCGCCCAGTCGGAGCTGGCCTGTCGAAGCGAAGTGAGAATACTCTTTTCCCTCCCGCACGTACGAACACAGGTCGCGATGGGGACCTGAGGTGGTCACCCCAATGAGCCTGTCCCGCTGCCGCCGGAGCGCAAGGTGCCCCATCACTTCGCCGGTTGTGCAGAGACCTTCCCAGGAGGGCCGGTAGCGGATCCTCACCCCCTGCTCGGCGCCGGAGATCTCCGCAAGAAGAGCGCCGAACAGGGTATCGAACTCCTGCACCAGATCCGCGCGCCGATTCTGCAGGATGAGCCCCTGGGCCGCGAGCTGGGCGTCATACACGTCCAGGAGGTCGTCGCGGTTTTCCTTCAGACAAAGATTTCTTGATTTCAGCACCTGCCGGTAGCTGCGCAACGCATCGAGGAATGAGAGATCGGAGAGCACCAGGGTCTGGTCGAAAAAGCGCCGACGGTCCTCGGGGGAGCCAACAATCAACTGCATGTCCTGCTGAACGAAGCACAGGCAGAGCACCTCGGAAAGAAGCCCCCGCCGGTCGGCCAGGGTCTTGTCATCCACGCGCACCTCTTTCCTGCGGTCCGCGGAGAACTGCAGACTGAAGGTCTTCACTCCTGCTCCAGGCAATGTGAAGCTCGCAAATAGCCCGGTCGCTTCAGAGGGGTCCCGAGAGAGGGCGGCATCTCGTTTCTCGCGGAATGAGGAACCGACGGAAAGAAGGTAGACGGCCTCCAGAAGATTCGTCTTTCCCTGCCCGTTCCGGCCGACGAGGAATATCTCACGGGCGCCGAGTGAGAGCTCGCGGTCCTTCAGGTTGCGGAAATTGAAGAATCGCAGCCCCTCAAAACCCATCAATCCAGCTGCATGGGCATGATGATGTTCGTGTAGCCCTCGTCAGGCGCAGGCTTCAACGTGACGGCCTTGTTCACATCGCTGAACTCCATGGTCACCGTCTCGCTGGCAATCTCGCGCAGCGGCTCGCTCATGTAGATGCAGTTCACGGCGAAGGACATCTGGGGTCCTTTGTATTCGCAGGGCAGCTCCTCGGTGGCGATTCCCAGCTCGCTCTCCTTGGACATGATGGTGAGGGTCGCCTCCGAAAGCGAGAAGACGACCTTGCGCGACTTCTGCTCCACGAGCAGGGACACGCGCCGCAGGGCATCCTCCAGCGCGTTCTTCTCGACTGTCGCCTTGTACTTCTGGTTGTCCGGTATGACCCTGCGATAGTCGGGAAACTGGCCGTCAATAAGGTTGGAAGAAAGCCGGGTTGCCCCCATCCGGATGAAGACGTTCTTGTCGGTGAGGGCAAGCGAGAGAGATCCTTCGCCCGAGGAGAGCTTGCGGATGATCATGAGGATTTTCGGCGGAAGGATCACGCCCTTCATGTTCTCCATTCGCACAGGGATCTTACGCGAGATGAAAGACAGCCTCCGTCCGTCCGTTGCCACCATGATGAGGCTGTCGTCCCTCTTTTCCAGGAAGATACCGTTCATGAAGTAGCGTGTCTCGTCGTCAGAGACGGCGAACAGGGTCCGGGACACCATCTCGTTGAAGTCCTTCTGCGGGAAGTCGAAGTATATGCTGTCAGATGCCCTCGCAAGTTCGGGGTACTTGTCCGAGGGGATGCATCGCAACTGAAAGTCCACTTTTTTGGACAAGGGCCGGATCCGCAGCATGGTCGGATCGGACTGTTCGAGCTCCACGTCCCCATCCGGCAGCGAGCGCAGAATGTTCAACAATTTGTCACAGAAAGCGGTCGTGGCTCCCTCCTGGGTAATCTCGACCGGCAGGCTTGTCTCGAAACCCACTTTCAGGTCTGTCGCCTGAAGCTTCAGCTCTCCCTTGGCAACGGTCAACAGAACGTTGGAAAGGATCGAGAGGGAATTCCTGGACGATATGACCTCCTGCGCGATGGAAATTTCCTTGAGAATGTCGTTGCGAGGGCAGGTGAACTTCATCTTCTCCTCCTTCTCTATATTCTGGAGAATTCTAGATCAATAGTAGTACCGGTAAGCACAGATGGATTGTGCAGAGTCCGCACAACTTTTGGCTGAAGAAGGAAATATCTCAAGGAATAAGTCCACTCGGTTCTCCCCAGATTTTCCACAATCGCCTCTTTCCGGACTCCCTGATGGGGATTTCGCACAATGAACGCCCTCCTGTCAACAGAGAACTGCACAGCTCCGAACGTGCGGATACCGCAGTTATTAACCGGATATCCACAAGGCATGGGCGGCCTTTTTGACATCCTTGTCCTCGGTCGCCCACGCGTCTCTCGTCGGCTCGCGAAAACGATTCGGCTGCCGCCCCCCGCGCGCCAGAGGCGCGCTACGCATCCGTGGCTACGCATTGTTTTCCTTGATGCGTTTGAGGAGCGTCTGCAGGGTCGGTTCGATATTCGGATCCAGTTTCATCCTGTCCTCGATCTTCTGACAAGCATGCATGACTGTCGTATGGTCCCTTCCGCCGAACTCCGCGCCTACCTCAGTGGTGGAATACTCGGTGAGCTCACGGGAGAGGTACATGGCAACCTGGCGGGGAAAGGCAACTGCCTTCGTCCGCCTCTTGCCGCGCAGGTCCTTGTAGGAGAGGCCGAAATAGTCGGAAACGATTTTCTGGATGAGCTCGATCGTGATGTTCTTCTGGCTGGGCTGTGCGAAGAAGTCCTTCAGCTGCTGCCGGGCGATGTCAAGCGTGATGTGCTTGTTCACGAGCTCCGCATACGCGATGAGCTTTGTGAGGGCCTTTTCGAGGTCACGCACGTTCGTGTTGATGTTGCGGCATATCACCTCGACGACCTCGTCGGGGATGTTCACCTTTTTTTCCTCCACCTTGCGTTTGAGGATGGCGATGCGCGTCTCGTAGTTCGGAGGCTGCAGGTCGACGTTCAAACCCCGCTCGAAACGGCTGCGCAGCCTGTCCGAGAGACTTCTAATCTCCGCAACTGGCCTGTCCGAGGTGAAGACCATCTGCTTGTTCGCGTCGTACAGGGCGTTAAAAGTATGGAACAGTTCCTCCTGGGTACCCTCCTTGCCCTCGAGGAACTGAATGTCGTCGATGAGAAGAACGTCAACGAGCCGGTACTTGTTCTTGAACTGGTGCCCCGTCTTTTTCTGAATGGAGAGGATGAATTCATTGGCGAAAGTTTCCACTGTCACGTAGGCGACCTTGAGGTCGGGAAACTCTCGGTACACCGAATTGCCGATGGCCTGAACGAGGTGGGTTTTTCCAAGGCCGACGCCCCCATAAATCAAGCAGGGATTGTAGCCTGTACCGGGATTTCGGGAAATGGCGAGGGCTGCGTTCGCGGCAAAAGAATTCGACTCACCGATGATGAACCGCTCGAAAGTATACTCTCTGTTCAGCTGGGGATGCTGACGCTTCCGTGTGACCGTCTCTTCGGCTTTTGGCGATCGGCTTCCCTCATCGTGACCCGCTTTTGCAGAGCTTTTTTTCTGGATGGAGAACTTTACCCCAAGCTCCTGACCCGCGAGCTCGGATAATTTCTCCTCTATTTTGGTCAGGTATCTCTGTGATATCTGATCCTTGATGAAAGACGAGGGGACGGAGAGCATGATTTGTGAATCGCCGCTGCCGGTGTATTCTATTCCCCTGAACCACGTGGAAAACTCCTGTTCGGAAATGTCGTCCATGAGGTCCTTGACGGCTTGCTTCCAAAATGCCTCGTAGCTCTTTTTGCCTGCCTCCACGGGATTTTCCCCTTCTTATCGCCAATCTATCCACAGCTTGTCAACATTCCGGTGGCTGCCATCTGGCACGAGCCGGATCGGATTCCCAGAGCAACGAATGTTCTTTTTCGTCTCGTCGTCAAGGCGTCTTGAGTAATTCAATATTCTGTAATGAGTTGCAATTCGATCTTTGCGAATCATATAACAATTGGCATGAATGAGATTGCGCACCTTTTGTCCGATCGACTCGCTTGAAATCTTCATTGTCTATCCACAGCTTATTCACACAGCCTTCGGGGGGAATCTAAACCTTCACGTTCATTCCGGCAAGTGCAGATGCAGCGAGTCGCCTTCAGATCACGGCTCCCCCGATTCTCCCAATTGCAGATGCACGCGGGAAATGCGTTCGCCTTTGGCACCGCAAGCCTTGTTGATTTTTTCTTGGTTTCTTCGTATGGTGAGGAGGAGCCGCACGATCGCTTCCCATGCACGAAACCTATAGCGCCCATAACATACAAGTCCTCAAGGGTCTGGAGCACGTCCGGAAACGGCCCAGCATGTACATCGGCTCCACCAGCCTGGACGGACTGCACCAGTTGGTCTTCGAAATAGTTGACAACTCCATCGATGAGGCGCTTGTGGGCGCCTGCTCATCAATCTCTGTTCAGCTGCTGAAAGGCAACATCGTGCTCGTGGAGGACGACGGCCGCGGAATCCCCGTGGATGTGCATCCGACCGAGAAAATGAGCGCGCTGGAAGTGGTCATGACCAAGCTCAATGCCGGTGGGAAGTTCGACAAGAACACCTACAAGGTTTCTGGTGGGCTTCACGGGGTCGGCGCCTCGGTGGTGAATGCACTTTCCGAGTGGTGCGAGGTTGAGGTGCATCGCGAAGGGAAGATATATTACCAGCGCTACGTGCGCGGGATCCCGGAAAAGCCCGTGACGATCACGGGTGACACGGCACGGCACGGGACGATAACACGGTTCAAGCCCGACAAGCAGATTTTCGATGACATCGAGTTCAGCTTTGACGTGCTTTCCAACCGGTTGCGCGAGCTTGCATTTCTCACCAAGGGCATCCAAATCGCGGTGGCGGACGATCGTGTGCTGCCCCTGAAAAGCCACATCTTCCACTTTGACGGCGGGGTGAAGTCTTTCATCGAGTTCCTGAACAAGAACAAGGAGCTGATCCACCAGGAACCCGTGTATTTCGACAGCGAGCGCGACCATACGCGGGTCGAGGTAGGTCTCCAGTACAACGACGGGTACACGGAGACGATCTTCACTTTTGCGAACAACATCAACACCCGCGAGGGTGGGACCCATCTCATCGGGTTCAAAAGCGCCCTGACCCGGTGCCT
>JBEKTX010000079.1:0-13663 GCA_049515615.1 Spirochaetia bacterium | reverse complement strand
CCCGTCTTTTCCATGATGTCGAAGCACTTCTTGATGTTTTCAGCGTTGACTCCGGAACCGACGGGGGCTTCGCTGCTGGCGATGCCCGTTTCCTCTCCCCGCATCTCGCTGGAAAGCGCAGCGGTGACATCCTTGATGTGCATGTGCACGATATGGTCCTTGACGAGATCGACGAATTTCGCCGGGTCCGTGCCCGCGATGTACGCGTTGCCTGTGTCGAAATTGATTCCGATATGCCTGCTCTTGTTTTGCGTCACCAGGCGAAGCAGGCTCTCCGGCTGGGTTGACAACCAGCCATGCGGCTCGATGGCGACGATTGCGTTATGGCGCTCCGCGATGGGAAGCACCAGTTCCATGTGGTACTTGATGACGTTGTACCACTCCTCCTTGCTCCGTCCCGGCGGGTATTCGGCGCTGTCCGTGACGACGTAAATCTTGCATCCGCTGAGCATGTCTCCCCAGGGGATCGTCTTGCAGAGGACTTCGACCGAATGCATGCTCCAGATCGGGTACCCGCAGTCGATCGACTTCAGCTCCAGCTTGTTCTCTTTCAACACGTCGCGCATGATGTAGGGATCGTCATCGACGCTCACGTAGGGAAGGAAGCCCAGCCCTTCCAGCAGGTTGAAACCCGTCTGCGTCGTCAGCTCGATGTATTTTTCACCGAGCCCCGCGATGCGTTTCAGGATCTTGCCCACCGGCCACCAATCAGGGCGCCAGTTGTCCGTGCTGACAGTCATCTCGAACGGCATAATCCACCTCCCAGGGTTGTTGCATGAGGCAGGAATAAGGTCTCGCGATCTTGTCCACGATGCTATCATGGCCGGATTGCGCTGTCAAGAATTTGAGCCGCGGAGAAGAGCGGAGGAGCTCTGGGCTTGACGAAATGAAAGTCTTCTGCGAACATCTCGGCATTAGCCAACAGTTCAAGGAGGCGGGGAATTGACTGCACAAACGCAGGGGCGTGCGCGTGTGGAGAAAGCTCTCGCGGACGGGAACGGCATTCTCCGCCTGGAACCGGCATGGGTGGCGCGCGACTTTCTTCCTCCCGGCCGCCGGCTCGGCCTGAACGAATCAGAGTACGATGTCGGTGAGCGGGGCTGGATCTGCGAGCGGTGGCTCGGCTCCACCACGAAGGCGGACAACAGGATCAGCCCCCCGGACGAGGGCCTGAGCTACTTCGCCATTGACGGTGAAAAAGTGACCCTCAAGGAGGCCGTCAGCGCAGCGGGCGATCTCCTCATGGGCGCCGAGTACGCGCGGACGCACAAAGGGCTCGGGCGGCTGGCGAAGATTTTCGACTTCGGCGCGCGTATCCCGTACCACCTCCACCAGCGCCAGGAGGACGTGGACAAGCTGGGCCGCACCGCCAAGGAGGAGGCCTACTACTTCCCTGAAGGCGTGGACAAGGGGCCGCATCCCGAGACCTTTTTCGGAGTGCACCCGTCCATCGTGGAACGAAAACAGTTCGATGTGCTCCTGCCGTACCTCGTCGAATGGAAAGACGACCTGATCCTGCGCTACGCGCGCGCCTACCTCCAGGTGCCCGACGAAGGATTCCACCTTCCCTCGGGAGGTCTGCACGCGCCGGGAACGGCGCTCACGATCGAGCTGCAGGAGGATTCCGACGTCTTTGCCATGCTCCAGGCGCTGAACGCGGGCAAGATCATCTCGAAAGAGCTCCTGTTCAAGGATGTGCATCCCGATGACCGCAGGAGGATCGGCGAGCGCGCGGTGCTCAACCAGATCGACTGGGAGCTGAGCGGCGATCCCTTCTTCTATGAGAACCGTCACACTTCTGCTCAGCCGGTTCCGGGCGGGAAACAGCCCGGCGGAGATGAGTTCTGGATCTACTACAACACGCACAAGTTCAGCGGCAAGAAGCTGCTCGTGAAGCCCGGCGGGAAGTACACCAGCATCGACAAGGGTGTCTACAACATCCTGGTCTGGCGCGGCAGCGGCCGGTTCGACGGTCACGCTGTGAAGGCGGGAGACTTCACGAAGGACGAGCTGCTGGTCTCACATGCGCGGGCCGTGGCGCCTCTCACGGTGGAGAACACCGGGAAGGAAGACCTGCTCATCATCAAATTTTTCGGCCCGGACATCAACAGGGATGTCCCGATGATTCCCCGATACGGCCAATGGCCGTCAGAAGGGAAATAAGAGAATCCACGAGGAGGAGACCATGGGCAAGAAGAAGATTTCCGTCGGTACCTGGGCGTACATCTGGGGCGGCTACTCGGACAAGCCCATCCCGTTCCCCACGGTGGTGAAGAAGCTGAAAGAGCTGAAGTTCGACGGCATCGAATTCGGGGCCTTCGAACCCCACCTTCAGCCGAACACAAAGGAGAAGCGCGCCGAGATCAAGAAGATGTTGGACGACGCCGGCCTGGGAATCTCGGGCGTGGCGGCGCCGTTCCCGTCCCCCATCACGACCAGCACGAAAGACTACCTGGACGTGGTGAAGGGGCACCTGGAGATGTGCGCGCAGATGGGCATCCCCAAGCTCCGAACGGAGACGAAGGACCCCCCGACCGGGATCCCGGGAGGCCTGGATTATGAAACTGCCTTCGCGAAGGCGGCCGAGCGGTGGCGCGAATCCGCCGAGCTCTGCGCGAAGAGCGGCGTGAAGTTCGTCTGGGAGTTCGAGCCGGGCTTCCTCTTCAACAAACCCAGCGAGGTCGTCCGCATGACCTACAAGGTCGACCATCCCAACTTCAAGGTGATGTTCGACTCCTGCCACGGCTACATGTGCGGGGTGGTCGGCGCCCGGCAGATGGGGGAAAAGGAAACGCTTCCCGGCGGCGTGGTTCAGTTCATCCACATGCTGACGGGCAAGATCGGGGCGGTGCACTTCATCGACTCCGACGGAACCCTGCATGACAACGAGACGAGCACCCACGCCCCCTTCGGCAAGGGGAAGCTGGATTTCGATGCCGTCACGAAGGCATTCCTCGACGCCGGCTACGACGACGAGTGGTGGCCCATCGACTTGTGCTACTGGTCGAACGCGCTGGAGGAAACGGGTCCCACGAAAGTCTTCATGGACAAGCTGGTCGCAAAGTACGGTCAGAAATAGCCGGAATCTGCCCGCGGGCCTCGCGATGTCCGCGGGCTCCCTTCGAAAGGAGCTTCCACCATGGCTGGAAAAATGAAGGCGCAGGTCTTCTATGAAAAAGAGAAGATGCAGCTCGAAGATGTCCCTGTTCCGCAGATTTCTGATATCGAGGTCCTCGTCAAGGTCAAGAATTGCGGGTTCTGCGGTTCGGACACCGCGTATTACTACGGCAACAGCCCAGTCGGAACGGCCAGCGGCAAGGGGCCGATCATCCTGGGGCACGAGTTCACCGGAGAAGTCGTGGAAGTCGGCGCGGTCGCCAGGGCGGCCAAGCTCTTCAAGCCGGGCGACCGTGTGGTGGTGAACCCGGTTCAACACTGCAACGCGTGCTACAACTGCGCGTCGGGGCATACGAATCTCTGCACAAACCTTCATGTTCTCGGGGTGACCGCCGACGGCGGGTTCGCGGAATACTGCGCATCGCGCTACACGGGACTGTTCACGCTGCCGGATTCCGTCAGCTATGCGGCGGGCGCCGTCATCGAGCCCTTCGCCTGCGCCGCCTACGGAGTCAAGAAGCTCGCCATCGAGCCGGGGCAGTTCGTCGTCATCTTCGGGCCCGGCGCTGTGGGCTTGCTGATGGTGCAGCTGTGCAAATCCGTGGGGGCCGGCAAGGTCGCTCTCATTGGCACGCGGGACTATCGCCTGGAAGTCGGCAAGAAATGGGGCGCGGACTACCTCTTCAACACGAAGGACACGAAGTCGAAGTATTACGTGAAGGATTTGAAAAAGGCCATCGCGGACCTGACCAATGGCGCCCTCGCTGACCGGGCAATCACCCCCACGAGCTCGAACGCGGCATTCGAGCAGGCCATCGATATCACCGGAAACGCGGCGATTCTCGTCCACTTCGGCCTTCCCGACGCAGATGATGTAATCCATGTTCCAGCCGATTCGGCGCACAAGCTGGACAAGGAGATCCGTTTCTCCTGGCTTGCTCCCATGATGTGGCCCACGGCGATCCACGCGGTTTCGGAGGGCCTTGTCAAGGTCGAGCCGCTGATCACCGGGACGGTGCCTCTTGCAAACGCAGGGAATGCCATCCGCGCGTGGAAAGAGCGCGAGGGGGACCCGGTGAAGGTGCAAGTGACCCCATGATCATCTACGGGATCAACACCTTCCTCTGGGCTAGCCCGTTCAAGACCGAGCACTTGCCGTTCCTCGACAAGGCCAAGGGCTTCGGTTACGACCTGGTGGAAATCCCCATTGAAGGGGAGCACGACATCGACTACGCCAAGGCGGCGGAGGCATACGCGCGCACCGGCCTGCAGTGCTCGATCTGCGGGGTCATGGGTCCGGGCCGCGACCCGACGCACGAGGAGGAGGCGATCCAAAGAGCCGGGGTCGCGTATCTGAAGCACCTCATCGATGCGGCAGTCACGATGAAAGCCATCGCGGTGGTCGGCCCGCACTATTCCGCGGTGGGCCGCACCTGGCAGTCCACGCCGGAGCAGCGGAAGCGGGACCTCGAGCGGTGCGTCCGCAACCTGAAGCAGGTGGCCCGGTACGCGGAAGACAAGGGAATCACCCTCGCGGTGGAACCCCTCAACAGGTTCGAGACGAGCTTCATCAATCTGACTGAGCAGGCGCTCGAGCTGGTGCGTCTGATCGACAGCCCGCGCGTGAAGCTCATGATGGACACCTTCCACGCCAACATCGAGGAGAAGAGCCTCGGAAAGGCCATCGAGGCGGCCGGACCCCTCATGGTGCACCTGCACGCCAATGAGAACGACCGCGGGACCCCGGGCACGGGACACGTCGCATGGATCGAAATCGCGGCGGCCTTGAAAAAGGTGAAGTTCAGCGGCGCGATGGTCATCGAGTCCTTCTCCACCGAGGTGAAGGAGATCGCACGCGCTGCGGCTGTATGGCGGCCCCTGGCGCCGACGCCGGACGGCCTGGCAAAGGACGGCCTGGCGTTCCTCAAGAAGCTCATGGCATAGGATCGGCCCTGCGGCCATCCCCGTCCACCGAAAGGAGAAGCATCATGTCGAGACCAGTCACTCTTTTCACCGGCCAGTGGGCCGACCTCCCCCTGGAGACGCTGGCGAAAAAGGCCAGCGCATGGGGCTTTGACGGCCTGGAGCTCGCCTGCTGGGGCGACCACTTTGATGCCGCCGCGGCGCTGGAGAAGGATTCCTACGTGAAAGAGAAGCGCGCCCTCCTGGACAAGAACAGGCTGAAATGCTTCGCCATCAGCACGCACCTGATCGGACAGTGCGTGGCGGATGATCCAATCGACGATCGGCACAAAAACGTTCTTCCCGATCGGCTCTGGGGTGACGGGAAGCCGGAAGGCGTGCGCCAGCGCTGCGCCGAGGAATTGAAACGCACGGCGAAGGCGGCAAGGCTCCTTGGCGTCGACGTCGTGAACGGGTTCACCGGCAGCCCCGTATGGGCAAAGCTGTATTTCTTCCCGCCCACCACGCAGGCGATGATTGATGCGGGCTACGCGGATTTTGCCGCTCGCTGGCTGCCGATCCTGGACGAGTTCAAGAAGGCAGGGGTGAAATTCGCGCTCGAGGTGCATCCCACGGAGATCGCCTACGACCTTGTGACTGCGCGGCGCACGCTGGACGCTCTGAAAGATCATCCGGCGTTCGGGTTCAACTTCGATCCCAGCCATTTCAGTCATCAGTTCATCAATCCGGTGGCTTTCATCGAAGAGTTCCCGAAGCAGATCCTGCACTGCCACGTGAAGGATTCCCGGGTTCAGCTCAATGGCCGAAACAGCATCCTCGGCGGTCACCTGGACTTTGGGGACTCGCGCAGGGGCTGGGACTTCGTTTCCCCGGGACACGGCGACGTGAAGTGGGACCCGATCATCCGTGCGTTCAACCGCATTGGCTACAAAGGTCCGCTCTCCCTCGAGTGGGAGGACAATGGCATGGACCGGGAGTGGGGCGCGCCCGAGGCGCTCGCCATGATCCGCAAGCAGGATTTCACCGCGTCCTCGGTGGCCTTCGACGCGGCTTTCTCCGCCAAGGGATGACGTCCCGCGGGAGGGTGATATGAGCGAAAAGACCGGATTCCAGACAATGGCCGGCCCCCGAGCGGCGGGAGAGGCCCCCGAGGTCGGCATCGGGATGCTCGGATACGCGTTCATGGGCAAAGCGCACTCGAACGCGTACAAGAAGATCCCCTACATGATGTACCCGCCCCCCGCAATCCCGAAGCTGGTTGCCATCTGCGGCCGAAACGAAGGCGCGGCAGCGGAAGCGGCACGACGCTACGGCTACGCGGTCTCTTACACCGACTGGCGCAAGATGCTGGAGGACGAGCGCGTGCAGCTCTTCGACAACGGCAGCCCCAACGACACGCACGCGGAACCGTGCATCGCGGCCGCGGCGGCGGGCAAGCACATCTTCTGCGAGAAGCCGCTGGCCCGCACCGCGGAAGAGGCAAAGAAGATGCTGGACGCGGTCAACAAGGCGGGCGTGAAGCACCAGGTGGCTTTCAACTACCGCTTCGTGCCGGCCGTCCGGCAGGCCTACGATCTCATCCGCGCGGGGAAACTGGGGCGGATCTACCATTTCCGGGCTGTGTACCTGCAGGAATGGATCATGCCGCACTATGGCACCCCCATGATCTGGCGGTTGGACAAGAAAGTGGCCGGCAGCGGCTCTCTCGGTGACCTCGGCGCGCACATCATCGACCTCGCGCGTTTCCTCGTGGGCGAGGTGAAGGGCGTGAACGCAATGACGCGAACCTTCATCACGGAACGCCCCCTTGCGGACGGGAAGGGCACGGCCAAGGTGGACGTGGACGATGCGTTCGTCGCCTCGGTGGAGTTCCAGAACGGGGCCATCGGAACCCTGGAGGCGTCACGCTTCTGTGCCGGTCGAAAAAACCACGCGGTCCTGGAGCTCAACGCGGAGAAGGGGAGCATTTGCTTCGACCTGGAGCGGATGAACGAGATGCGGGTCTTCTGGGTGGGTGAGGAGCCGCGCGAAACGCAGGGCTTCCGCGACGTGCTGGTGTCCGAGGGCTACCACCCGTTCTGGTCGAACTGGTGGCCGCACGGCCACATCATCGGCTGGGAGCACACCTTCGTGCACGAGCTCACCCATTTCCTCGACTGCATCGTCAACAAGAAGGACGTCGCGCCGCTCGCGGCGACCTTCGAGGACGGCTATCGCAACGCGCTCATCTGCGACGCAATTCTGGAATCGGCAGCCTCCCGGCGGCAGGTCGACGTGAGGACCTGATCGGGGCTGGAGCTCGGCCGCGCCGGGACGGCGCATCGCGCGCGGCTCCCATTGGCCGACCACCCCCGCGCAGCAGCCCATGAGCGACCTTTCGTTCCTGAAAGAGTGGATTCATCAACGCGGGTCGTCCGGACCTGACGGGCCCGGCGAGATGGTGCGCGAGTTCGATCAGTTCTTCAGTCATATCTTCAACAACTCTCCGGACGGCATCAGCATCCTCGACCTCGATTTTCGCATCCTCGGTGTGAACACCGTCATGGAGCGCTGGTACGAGCGGGCAGCGCCGATCGTGGGGCGCAGATGTTACGAGGTCTACCACGCCCGCACGTCGCCCTGCGAGAATTGCCCCACCATCTCATGCATCAGGTCGGGCAAGCCCCAGGTGGGCGTCGTCCCCTTCGATGCACCGGCGCGAGCCCGCGGGGCGCAGGAGTTGTCCGTGCTTCCGTTCTTCGACGATGCCGGGAGACTCTTCTGCCTGGTGGAGTATGTGCGTGAGATCACCGACCTCAATCAGGAACAGAGGATCGTCGAGAGCCTCAAGCGGAGGATCCAGTTCCAGGACCAGACTCTCCATGAGCAGGAGGTGGCCCTGGAGGTACTGCTGAGGCGGAGCGGCAGGGCGGCGCGCAATGTCGAAGCCGACATCGCGAGCAATATCCAGCTCTCCATTTTCCCCGTGATTGCCCGGCTGAAGACGCGGCTCACTGCCGCCGACGCGCTGGCCGACCTCGAGCTCCTGGAGGAGCGGCTCGGCCGGATCACCTCTCCGCTCATGAGCAGGCTTTCTCTCCGACTTGCCCAGTTCACCTCACGGGAGCGGGAAATCGCCGGCTTCATAATGGAGGGAAAAACGAGCAAGGAGATCGCCGAGCAGCTCTGTCTCACGATCAAGGCGGTGGATTTTCACCGGATGAATCTCAGGAAGAAGCTTCGAATGGGCAACTCGAATCAGACCCTTCAATCAAGGCTGTCAGGACTTGAAGCACAGTAGGGGCCGACGTCTATCGATGTGACCCTAGGGCCATGCTAGGGATGATTTCGATTATTTCTGGTAGCGCGGAGCGATGCGCGCCGGTGGATAATCAGCACCGACCTTATTCCCGCACAAAGGAGATCGAAACATGGGCACAAGTGATCCAGTTTTCCAGCCGATCAAGGTCGGCAGTCTCACCGCACACAACAGGTTCGTGATCAATGCAATGGAGTGCTGCAACGCGGACGTGGAGGGGAACCCCACGGAAAAGACCTACCAGCGATACCGGACGCTCTTCGAGGGCGGCGCGGGGATCATCGACCTGGAGGCCATCACCGTGCAGTGGGAGTCACGGAGCCGGCAGTTCCAGCTCTCCGTGATGCCGCACAACCAGAAGGCGCTCACGAAATTCGTCGCGGAGATGAGGAAGGTCAACGACAAGCCGCTCCTCGTCTGGCAGCTCACCCATTCCGGCGAGCTCAGCCACACGGGCTTCTCCCGCCGGGTCTGCGTGAAACCCCTTCCCGGTTTCGGCGGAGACGTCATCGACGAAGACTACGTCGACAAGACGATCGAGCAGTTCGTCACGTCCGCCAAGATCGCTCACGACTGCGGGGCGGACGGTGTGGATTTCAAGAACTGCCACGGCTACCTGGATTCCCAGCTTCTGCGCCCCTACAACGACAGGAACTGGAAATATGGAGGGTCGTGGGCCAACAGGACCCGCTTCACCTACACAATCTACGAGCGTCTGCAGAAGGAGATAAACGATCCCAGGTTCATCGTCGGGTCGAAGGTTTCCATCTGGGAGGGCTTCCCGGGCGGCCAGGGATCCGCAGGACCGGATTCCCCCATCCTGGACATCACCGAGTCCCTCGATCTGGTGAAAGGCATGGAGGCGCGCGGGGCCAAGTTCATCATCGTGTCGGTGGGCAGCCCCTCGATCACCCTTGCCAAGTCTCAGCCGGACAAGAGAATCCCCGATGACATCTACCTGCACTTTACCTTCCAGAAGGCGGTCCGAGATGCGTTAAAGCCGGAAACGGCGGTGATCGGCTCCGCGTACTCCGTCTTGAACAATGGGAAGAACGAGCTTCAGGCGCGGAAGAGAGAGGAGAACTCCCTCTGGTACTGGGCGAACAGGAACATCAGGGACCGGGTGACGGACATGGTCGCCATCGGGCGACAGTCCATCGCGGACGGACAACTCCCCCGCAAGTTCATCGAAGGCAGGGAGGCTGACATCAAGTGGTGCACCGCCTGCGACGACTGCATCGAGCTGCTCATCCGCCAGATGCCCGTGGGGTGCACGGCCCACGAGAAGGAGTACAACCGGGCATTGAGGGACCGCCGCAAGCAGGAAGGGGAGCTGGCCGCGCTCCGCACCTAGAGAACGGTTCGGCGCTGTCCTCGCACATCCTTCCCCTTACTTCACCGCCGGCAGCGTGACCCGCGTTCCGCCCTTCATTGCGGATTCATGCGCGCAGATTCCTGCCATGGTCCAGTTCGCGGCACGCCGCGCGTCCACCGCGGATTCCCGCTCCTCCACAATAGCGCGGATGAACTCGTGGGCGAGGTGGGGATGCGACCCGCCGTGCCCGGCGCCCTGGATGAACGAGGTGTGCTCGTGCTGCTCGTCGTAGACACCGTGGACGGTGTACGGGGCGATCTCCTGCGGGAGGCGGTGTCCGAAGTCGGGCACCTCGACGCGTTTCGCATCCTCGTACCCCGAGTAAAGCACCGGCTTCTCCCCGGCTAGCTGCTCCCATTCGAAGGAGAGTTTCGTGCCGTAGACGTCAAAGCTCTCGCGGTACTGTCGGATGGTGTCGAAAAGGGAGCGGGTCACCTCGCAGGCCAGGTCTGACCCGCGGAGTTTCATCAGCGCCGTCTCGATTGCGAAGGGCGATCCGTATTTCTTCGAATACTCCTCCCGGATGGTGCCCGAGCCGAAGCAGACCACGGATTCCACTTCTCCCCCCGCCAGGGACATCAGCGGGCTGACCGCGTGAGTGGCGTAGTGCATTGGGGGGAAACCGTACCAGTAGTCCGGCCAGCCCGGCAGGCTCATGTTCTGCTGGTGCGAGCCGCGGAGGAACTGGATCCTGCCCAGCTCTCCCTTGTCCGCCATCTCCTTCACGAAGAGGAACTCGCGCGTGTACACGGCCGTTTCCATCATCATGTAGACCTTTCCGGATTTCCTGCGCGCTTCGGCGATTTTCAGGCACTCCTTCACCGTCGTTGCCATGGGGACGGTGCTGCAGGCATGCTTGCCGGCTTCCAGCGCGGCTATGCTCATGGGAGCGTGTGACGCGATGGGGGTCACCACGTGGATGGCATCGATCTCCTTGAGACGCAAAAGGTCCTCGTAGCGGGTGAAACGGCGTTCCACCTTGAACATATCGCCGACCTTGTTGAGGTTGGCCTCGTCGCGCTGGCAGATGGCGTAGCACTCCGCGTCAGGGTGCTTCTGGTAGAGGGGAATAAACTCGGCTCCGAAACCGAGGCCGACGATTCCTACTTTTACCTTTTTGCCCGTGGACATGGGGAACCTCCTTGCCGTGGATTTCTCCCGTGGCTGCGTTCGGCAGTATCCCCCGGCCGTTCCCGGAAATCAAGTAAGAGCCGCCGCGCTTTACACCTTTTTTACAATCGTTTTCTCCCTCCCTGACAACACGGCCGAGACGCGAGGCCATACTCCCCGCATGAGTGTTTCGAGGAGGTGTATATGCATCGTGCAGTCCGTGAAGTGAGGGGGGCGGCGAGCAGGCGCCGCGTGATCTGGATCGCGGCGATGGCGGCCGCGCTTGGGGCGTTCATCCTCCCTGGCATCTGCTCGGCGGACGGGCTCATCGTCATCGAGGACCCGACGCACGTCGCGGCCGGGCACTTCAGGTTCGCGCCGCTGGAGGTCTCCTACCATCGCGTGACAGTGGCGGTGACTGACTTGGTCGCCACGACGACGGTGGACCAGGAGTTCTACAATCCGAATCGCGAACGTCTGGAGGGGACGTACATCTTCCCGCTGCCGGAGGGCGCCCACATCGACAGGTTCTCAATGGACATCGGCGGCAAAATGATGGACGCCGAGCTTCTGCCGGCCGACAAGGCGCGCGACTACTACGAGGACATCGTGCGCCGGATGAAGGACCCGGCGCTGCTGGAGTACGTCGGCCGGGGCGCGTTCAAGCTGCGCGTCTACCCGATCGAGCCGATGTCGGGCAAGCGGATCCGCATCACCTACAGCGAGCTGCTGAAAAGCGATGCCGGCGTCGTCGAGTATACCTACCCGCTGAACACGGAGAAGTTCAGCGCGACGGCGGTGAAGGACGTGTCCGTGAAGGTGACGCTCGACGGCCGGGAGCAGCTGAAGAGCGTGTACTGCCCGAGCCATCCGGCGGAGATCCGGCGGGACGGGGACAGGAGAGCGGTGGTCGGATGGGAGGGAAGAAACGTCTGGCCCGACACCGACTTCAAGGTGATCTTCAGCCGCACGCCGAACCCGCTGGGCATCGACCTGGTGACCAGCCGCCCGCGCGAAGGCGAGGACGGTTACTTCATGCTCCTCGCCTCCCCCGGCGCCGCGCCCGCAGCCGCGGTGCAGCCCAAGGACATCTGCTTCGTGCTGGACACCTCGGGATCGATGGCAGGGCCGAAGCTCGAGCAGGCGAAAAAGGCTCTGCGGTTCTGTCTTGCCAATCTCGGCGCCGATGATCGGTTCGAGATCGTCCGGTTCTCCACGGAGACCGAGCCGTTGTTCGGAAGCCTCGTGCCGGCGGACAAGCCGCACATTTCCCAGGCGTCAACTTTTGTCGATGGCCTGAGGCCGATCGGCGGAACGGCAATCCAGGATGCGCTGGCCCGGGCCACCGCCCTGCGGCCCTCGGGATCCGGGGCAGGCGCCTCGCGGCCGTACATGGTGATATTCCTCACCGACGGCCTGCCCACCATCGGAGAGACCGGCGAAGATCCCCTGGTGGACTCGGTCCGCGCGGCCGGCACATCGACGCGCATCTTCACCTTCGGCATCGGCACGGACGTGAACACGCACCTGCTGGACAGGATCGCCTCCGAGACCCGAGCGGCGAGCCAGTATGTGCTTCCGGAGGAGGACATCGAGGTGAAAGTGAGCTCGTTCTACTCGAAGATCAGGGATCCCGTGCTCACCAACCTCTCCCTGGCATTCACCAATCCTTCGATCAGGGTCACCCAGCTTCAACCGTCCGTGCTGCCGGACCTGTTCAATGGCGACATGCTCGTGGTGCTCGGCCGCTATTCCGGATCCGGCGCGGCGGCGGTGAAGATTTCGGGCACGTTCAACGGAAAACCCCGCGATTTCGCGGCGGATGTCAGCTTTCCGGCACGGACGGCCGGGGATTCGTTCGTTCCCCAGTTATGGGCAACCAGGCGCGTCGGCTGGCTCCTGGACGAGATCAGGATGCACGGGGAGTCATCGGAGCTCAGGGACGAGGTGATCCGGCTCTCGCGGGATTTCGGGATCGTCACGCCGTACACGGCGTACCTGGTTCTTGAGGACGAGGCGCGCCGCAACGTCCCCGTGAATCTCCGCTCGTACCAGGAGATGGAGAAGGATCGGGAGGCGGTGGACAGCGCGAAGTCACGGCTGGACTCGGTCCGACATGAAGCCGCATCCGAGGCCAGCCGTGCCGGCGCATCGGCGGTGGAGAACTCCATGGCCACGCAGGGGATGAAGTCAGTCACGCAGGTGCCGCAGGCCGCGCCCGCGGCGGGACTCGCAAAAAAGGCGGCACCCGCCATGACGGGCGGCGAGGGCGGCTACCGGGCGGCTCAGGAGCAGAACTACGCGCAGCAGGTCCGGGTGGTCAGCGGCAGGGCATTCTACCAGAACGGCAATGTCTGGACCGACTCTTCCGCACAATCGCAGCGCGGCCTTGCCCAGAAGCAGATCCGTTTCGGCAGCGCTGAATACTTCGAGCTTCTGAGGAAAAGTCCGGCTGCGGCCCAGTGGCTTGCGCTGGGGAACAACGTGGACGTTGTCCTGGACGGCGTCCTCGTGAGCGTCAGGGAATAGGCGAGGAGGCAGAGAGATGAGAAGAGCCATCGTGATGGCGGCCGCGGCGGGGATGTTCCTTGCCGCGGCCACGGTACCCCGTGGCATTCTGGCGGCGGCAGGTTTCTCCGCGGCCCGGCCGCGGGTGGAAGTGGCATTCGTCCTGGACTCCACGGGGTCCATGGGCGGGTTGATCGAGGGCGCCAAGCAGAAGATCTGGTCTATCGCCAACGGCATCATCGCGCAGAAACCGACCCCCGAGGTGCGGATCGGGCTCGTGACCTACCGGGACAGGGGGGACGAGTACGTGACGAAAAAGTTTGATCTCACGG
>JBEKTX010000078.1:0-13749 GCA_049515615.1 Spirochaetia bacterium | reverse complement strand
CCCGTATGCGGAATCACGAACCCGAGTGTATTCGTCCGTCTGGCCGCCAACCCGCGCGCGCTTGCATTTGGATGGAAATCAAGCGTCTTGATAAGTTTCATGACCCTTCGCCTGGTTTCCTCACCAACGCCTGGCACCCCATTCATGACACGGGATACGGTTCCTTTGGATACATGCGCCATCTCGGCGATATCTTTAATCGTCATATTCTGTTGACGCCAAACTCTTGTAAATCGGTTTCTTCAATTCAAAAGACCTCAGCTATTTGGCGGTTTTCACAAATATTGCGCAACCGTTTTAGTGAGAATGGCACAGATCAATTGTGCTGTCAAGAAGAATTTTTCAGAAACTCTGTGAGATCTTCAGATCTCTTTTTGTGTGCAGATTATGGATATATTGGCTATTTTTGTTGATAATTTGGCCCAAAAATACCAAAATTAGGCTGCTATCGATATGATAGACATAACAGAAATCGGAAGCATGGTTGCTTGAGAGGGTAGATATCATGGTTTTTTCGCAACCGGTTTCACAGTTTCTTCATGCTTCCATGTATTGCGCTACTCGAATTTTCTCTGTATGAGAGTGGAGAGCTCTGATGGGCAAGACCACGACAAGGATCATCTACCTCCTTTTTTTCATCACAGGGAGCAGCAGCCTCATCTACCAGGTTCTCTGGGTGAGGATGTTCGGCCTTGTTTTCGGCAATACGCTGTACGCATCAAGCGCGGTCCTGGCGGCCTTCATGGCCGGACTGGCCCTTGGCAGTTATCTCTGCGGTTCGCTCATGGAAAAGCGGAAGGACGGGCTGCGCGTGTATTCGATCCTGGAGCTCTGCATCGGGATCTGCGGCATGCTCATAGCTTCCGGCATTGGCCTTGCTTCCCGAATCGATCTGCTCGTCTACAGAATCTCCGCGCCCTCTTTTGGATTGCTCACCATGCTGCGATTCCTGTACTCGTTTCTTCTCCTCGTCGTGCCGTGCACTTTCATGGGCGCCACGCTTCCCGCCCTGAGCGCGTATATCACCTGGATCCGGGCCGGCGGTCAGGGACTTATCGGCAGGCTCTACGCGGTGAATACTCTCGGAGCATTTGCGGGCTGCTTCCTCAGTGGTTTCTATCTCATCGGCGCCATCGGAATAACGCGCACGACGTCCCTCACAGCTTTTTTGAATTTTGCCGTTGCCGCCGCTTCTTTCTGCCTTTTTTTCTTTGAAGCCAGGGCACACGCCTCGCTTCGACCGCAGGGCGGCGAGAAGGGCGCCTCGCCGGCAAGGAGACTCGAACCGGGAAGACGCGACCGGCAGGGACCTGTCGTGCTCGTGACATATGCGTTTTGCGGATTCGCTGCGCTCGCCTTGGAGGTGGGATGGACGCGGTCCCTCGTATGGGTCATGGGAATGGACTCCTATGCCTTCGCGGCCATGCTCTGCGTGATCCTGGCGGGAATCGGTCTCGGCAGTCTCCTGTACCCGGCGATAGCCGCCAGGATCAGGCATCCAGCCGCTTTCCTGGGGTACCTCCAGCTTCTCATCGGAGTGTTCGTCATGGGGTCCATTCTCGTCATGCACCACGCCGTGGGGATCAGGGAATTCATCACGGAAGTTCTGAATGCACCGATCATGCGGGCCGTGGACGGGCTGATTGCCCCCTATACCATCATTCAAATGCTGGTATCTGCAGCGATACTTTTCATTCCATCCCTTCTGATGGGTCTCACATTCCCCCTTTTCGCGGAAGTCTATATCGCCATCAGGGGGAGCGTGGGAAAAGGGGTCGGCAACATTTATTCCGTGAACACGCTGGGCGGCATCTTCGGCTCGCTTGCCATGGGTTTTCTGATCATTCCCCTGATGGGGCTCCTGCCTTCCATCGCCCTCATGGGGGCGATCTATTTCGCCGCCAGCGTGGCGATCACCATGGCCAACCGGGCGGAAAAATCGCGCGGGAAGCTGGGAAAAGCGGGAATGGCCATTGCCGCCCTGGCCCTGCTCTGGGCATTCACTGACATGAGCTTCGTGAGCGTGCTCAGGACCACGCTGGAGGCCGACCCTTCCCGAAAAGGCGAGGCAATCATTTCTTTCAAGGAGACGGCCACGGGAAGCGTCCTCGTAAAGCAGAGCAGCCTCTATGGAAAGGAGATGCTGATCGACGGGGTGCAGGTTGCCTCCACGGGCGATTTCGACCTTCACTCCCACATCTATCCCGCGCATCTGATCGGCCTCATGAAGAAGAACCTCGATGACGTCCTTGTCGTCGCCTTCGGCGCCGGGGGAACGAGCGGCTCTTTGTTGAAGTATCCCGAGGTGAAGAGCCTGGACGTCGTTGAGATCTGCGAAGGGGTCATCGAGCCCGCCAGAAAGTATTTCTCGGACATGAACAGCAATGTGTTTGCCGACCCGCGTCTGCACCTGATCATCCAGGACGGCAAGAACTATGTGAAAATGACGGACAAGAAATACGACGTCATCTACTCGGGACCGATCCATCCCCAGTCCAACCAGGGAAGCGCGGCGCTCTATACAAGGGATTACTTTGCCGATTGCAGGGCAAGGCTCAAGGAGGGCGGCTTCCAGTGCCTGTGGCTGCCCCTGCACATGTCCTCTCCCGAGGATTTCTATGCCATCGTGAAGGCGTACATGGCGGTCTATCCCTGCGTCACTCTCTGGCAGATGCCGGAAACCGAGACTTCGGAATCCCACCCCCACCTCATCGGATCGATGGAGCCGATCCTGCCGGACTACAGCCTCATCGCTGAGAGGCTCTCCCGCCCGGAGATCCAGCGGGACATCGCCCGCCTTCGCGACGCGAGTTTTTCCAAGCCATACCAGTTCATCTCCCAGCTCGCCATGGACCAGACGGGGCTGGGGAAGATGCTGGACGGCGCCACGCGGATGAATACCGATGATACGCCCTCCGTGGAGTTCTATGCGCGGCCGCTGAATGTGCAGCTGGCCAGCAAGATCACCCAGATCGGTCTCTACAGACAGATCGAGACGCTCATGGGAAATCCGCTGGCGTTGGTCAGGAACGTCCCGGAGACGGAAAGGCCATTGCTGGCCGCGCAGCTGGCCAGGGTTCTTGAAGGGAACAAAGCGCTCATCAAGGGGCACGCGTATTACATCGCCAGGCTGAATCTCCAGCCGGATGCCGCCATGTTGTCCAATTTCAACTATCTCATCATCCATTTCTACTCTCAGGCATTTCGCGCGATTCCGCAGAGCGCGTACCTCAGGAGGTTTTTCCAGGAAAACCACATAACGCCCGAGAGCCGTTCGGCTCCCATCACTCCTTGATCCGTGTCTCCTTGACGAAGTCCTGGAGGTAGTTCTTCATGTCCTCTTCGGCGACCGTCCCCTCCTTCGAAGCAAAGAAGGTATAGGCGAAATCCTTCTGGATCGTGACTTTGCCATCGATGACGAAGTCAGGATGGATCGTTCCCACGTTCATCCTGCCATTCTCCGCGTACACCGTGCCGGAATAGGGATGCCCATGCTCCAGGACCTCCTTTTTCCATAGATCCTTCATTTCATCAGGAAGTGAGCTGGTTGGTTTTGTCCAGCGATAGAAGGTGAGGTAGTTGTTGGTGCTGGCGCCCCCCGCGTCGAGGAGCATCTTGCGGATGTCCCAGACTGGTTTTCCCTCCTTCAGAAAGACACTGCATATGAGATACAGGTCAGAATCCTTTGTGATGCGGACCAGGCCTTCCTTCACGTGCGTGGACACGCTGGGCGTATCGATGTCCACATATGCGCCTTCATTGTAGGCAACCGAAACCTGTTGCAGGGCTCCGAATCGAAAATCCTCCTGTTCCAGGAACGCGTCCCATTCTTCCAAGGTGCCGAAATATGAAACGTTCATGAAGTCCGCGAGCTTTCTCATGTCATAGAGCCACACATCGATATTCGAGGATGCGCGCGCCACATAGATCATTGAGAGGCCCTCGGGCGTCGGGGTGGAGCAGGTCATCACGAATTGGTCGCAGTATTCCAGCAGGTAGACGTTGATCTGCCAGACGCGGCCGAAACGGTCGGAGAATTTCGTGCTTTGAACCGGCGCGCCAAAAGAAAGGACGCGCGAACCCTGGTCTCCCGTCGTGAGCTTCCTTGTGATGTTGATCCCCTTCAGCACCAGATCCATCGCCTTTTTGGGATCGTCCCACATTTCCCGCACGGACGTGTCGTGGGGCTTGTGGAGGCGCATGAGCCACACACCCGCGTCCTTGTAGATCTCCGCCGTGCTGAGGTGACCGTTGTTCCCGATACTGGTCTCTCCGACCTTGAGATCCGTGGCATACCAGTACCCGGTCGTGCTGTCTTGCAGCACCATCTGGGGAAAAGCCCCATCGACGTAATTGAACAGGGCCTTTTCGGAATTGGGGCCTTCAGGAAAAAGATCCTCCTTGTTTTCGGCGAAGAGCTTGTCCATGGAATCCCGGTCGAACTGGTTGAAGGCAGCCATGTACTTGTCTGCCAGCTCACGGTACGGCAGGGGGAGATCCCAGACGGCATCGAGGGACAACATCTTTCGCTTGTTGAAGACGGAAAAAGTGAAAGTGAGCCTCCGGTGAATCATCGCTTTTCCCCGGAGGATTTCCTTCAGGGGGAGGGAGTAGCAGAAATCGTCCTTGCGCGACAACACGATGCCGATGACGTCGCAGTTCTTGTTCAGAAGGGGGCCGCCGCTGCTGCCGGGGTTCGTCGCGATCGAGCTCTTCAGGTAATTCCATGCGCCGTTCTCCGGCTCGGGCACCTCATCCAGCAGGACGCCTTCGCGGACAACGATTCCCTCCCCGTACGCATCCCCGGCGGTATATATCTGCGTATTGAAGTCAAAGCCGGGTTCGATCTTCAGCCACGTGTCGAATGTCCTGCCTTTGACGGTGAAAACGACATAGTCGCGGTTGTCGCTGATCGCGTTGATGTTTTCGACTTCGTACACCCGTTCGACCGTCTTCCCGCCTTCCTTGAGCTTCTCCCGGACGAAGCGGGTCTTGTAGATCCGGGATCCCGGGGTCAGGTCGAACACATGAGCCGCGGTGACAAGCTCATTGGCGCTGACGGCGAACGCGGTTCCCAGCGGGATGTATCGATCGTTCCGTGTGATATAGTCCTGCAGCTCCCAGTTCAGCGGTTTGTCGTAGGTAAGCGAATCCTGCGCCTTCTTTTCAGCCACCACCTCGAAGCATGCCGCCCGGATGAGCTGGAGCTTCTCATTGGGCAGAGGGGTGCCCGATCCCGTACCGGCCTGCTGCGCGCTGGCGCACAAGGTGAGGATCAGCCCCAGGAATCCTGCCGCGAACGCCTTTTTCATCTTCATCTCCCTCGGCCCTCGCTATTCCCTGACATCGAGCACGACAAAGACCGGGAAGTGATCGCTCTCGTTCCTGCGAGATCCGACGTAGTCGGTCGTCCAGTAGTCGACGTCAGCCTTTTCAACGCGGGCTTGAAGAGCCGCCGGGATGAACATGTGGTCGTAGAAGTGATCCGGTCCGTGGGTGCCAATGGTGGTTCCTCCGGCGGGAATCACGTCACGATCCCCGTGATCGGTCAAGGAGGCAAAGTCCGCGGCCTTCTCCTCATTGAAATCGCCTGCAATTATCGTTCTCCCCTTGTTTTCCGTGAGACCGTCGAAGTACTGGTACACCTCCTCGAGGTGACGGAGCTCCGCCACTCGCTCTCTTTCATTCCTGCCATACACGATATGGCAGGCGACGAGGTTGAAAGTGAAACCCGTTGACTTCACCCTGAATTGCGCGCCATACGGCGGGCGGAAAAACTCGTTCGCGCGCGCATACTCGCCCAGATCCCGTGAGAGCTCCACTTTGTCATCGAAGAAGAAACCAAAATGCTCCTGGTAGTGACGGGAGCCCTCCCCCTGGGTGCTCATGAAATCGGCCCAGCCGCCGCCGAGCCGTGCGAGCACGTCCGACATTCCATTCCCGTTCATGACCTCTTCGGCGGCTACTATGTCGAAGTCAGCCACCACCCTGGCGACGGCGGAATAGTCTTTGTGATTCTGGCCCAGGCGTTCCATGTTGTAGGAGGCAATGCGAAGCTCCTGACTGAAAAGCACGAGCGGCACAAAGAGGAAAACGACCAGGAATGGCTTTTTCATGGCGCGCCCCGCATGCTCGAGGATAGCGGCGGCGACCGCTTTCCTCAAGCGGTGTTCCCTGCCATACTCCCGAGCGAGGGATTGGAGGCAGAGAAAATGAGAAGCGTCTCCTTGTTTCGCACAATTCTCTCGGGCGTCATCGGCCTTGTGATCGGCGTGGTGTTCGCCGCTCTCGTGAATCTCGCTTTGCCCGGAACAAACCTTCCCTGGACACTTGTCCCGATATGCCTGGCCTCGATCTTGTCCGGGCTCGCCGGTTATCTCGTGGGAGCGCGACAGAAGAAGGGCTGAAACGCGTATTCCGTTGATCCGCAGTGATTTCAGTCGTATAATCTTGCGATGAGCACAAAACGATTATTGGGCGTCATTCTATTGATTGGTGGAGTCATCCTGATCATCATCGGGGTGGTGGCGTCCCGGTCTCTAGCCGACAATCTGAGCTCCGTATTCAGGGGGCGCCTCACAGATCGCACCATGTGGTATATCTTTGGCGGCATCGCGTCAGCGGTGGTTGGATTGGTGCTCACGCTGGGCGCCCTCGGCCGCGGCAGATCGTAAGCTCCAAGGGTTTCTATTATTATAGAGAGGAGATTCATATGATTAATGTTTTGATGGTTATCGGCATTATCCTCCTGGTATTGTGGCTTGTGGGACTCGTCAGCTCGTACACGCTGGGCGGTTTCATATACGTCGCCCTCGTCATCGGGCTCGTCCTCGTGGTTGTCTCGCTGGTGCCACGAATTCGGGGGCGCAGATAGCAGGAAAAAACTCTCGGAAAGCCGGCCGGGGGAATTACTCCGATGCAACGGTCACTACACCCTGATCATCAGCACGCTTCAATTCTGCAGAGCATTGCTCAGAAAGCGATGCTGGACAGAGGCCTGCTCCCCGACTTCTCGACCTCGGTCCTCGCCGAAATTGACGGTATTCGGGGGCCTGCGGGCGTCAGCACCGAGTTGCCGGGAGATGCCTCCGGGATTCGTGACCTGACGGCCCTCCTGTGGGCTTCAATCGACAACGATGACTCCCGCGACCTGGATCAGCTCACTGTCGCTGAAACCCTGCCGGAGAGCAAAGTCAGGATTTGCGTGGCGGTGGCAGACGTGGACGCGCTGGTGAAGATCGGCTCCCGTGTTGACGAGCATGCGCGCCACAACACGACTTCGGTGTATACGGCCGCCAGGACTTTCCCAATGCTGCCGGAAAAACTCTCCACCGACCTCACCTCGCTGGGCCTTGATGCGGAGCGCCTGGCCGTCGTCGTGGAGATGGTAATAGGCGCGAATGGCTCTCTGCAGGGCTCGGACATCTACAGGGCCTGCGTCCGCAATCATGCAAAGCTCGCGTATGACAGCGTGGCAGCCTGGCTCCAGGGCGACGGCGCTGTCCCCCCGGGGATTGCGGCCGTCAGCGGGCTCGCGGAGAACCTCCGGCTGCAGGACAGGATCGCCCAGAGCCTGAAGAATCTGCGCCACGTGCACGGGGCTCTGAGCCTGGAAACCATCGAAGCGAAGCCGATTTTCGACGGAGACCAGATCTGTGATCTCCAAGTGGAACAGAAGAACCGCGCCAGGGAAATTATCGAGGATTTCATGATCGCCGCCAACGGCGTAACCGCGCGGTATCTCGCCGCAAAGATTTTCCCCTCGATCCGCAGAGTCGTGCGCACGCCTAAACGCTGGGATAGGCTGGTCGAGCTCGCGAAGGAACACGGCTTCACGCTGCCGGAAAGCCCCGATTCTGCCGCGCTCGACAAATTCCTTGTCAGGGAAAAGACGGCGGATCCGCTGCGCTTTCCCGACCTTTCACTCGTGGTGATCAAGCTGATGGGAGCGGGCGAATACGTGGCAGAACAGCCGGGGGACACCGCGCCAGGACACTTTGGCCTCGCGGTCAAGGACTATGCTCATTCCACCGCCCCGAATCGCCGCTATGCGGACCTGATCTCGCAGCGCCTGGTGAAGGCCGCGATTTCCGGTCGGGCCGCACCGTACAGCTATGCGGAGCTGGACGCGCTGGCCAGGCATCTCACTGAAGAGGAAGATGCCGCCAACAAGGTCGAGCGGCAGGTCGGCAAATCCGCGGCCGCGCTCCTGCTCGAATCAAGGATTGGAGAACGGTTCGACGGCGTTGTCACCGGTGCTTCAGACAAGGGCACCTGGGCGCGGCTTCTCGCCATCCCTGTTGAAGGCAGGGTGGTTCGCGGTTTCGAGGGCCTGGATGTCGGCTCGCGGATTGTCCTGCAGCTGATCTCCGTTGACGTCGAGCGGGGATATATCGATCTGAAGAAAGTCGGATCGTCCGGGCGCTGAGAAAATCGATTTCGACAGGTTCGCCGTGAGCCGCGCACGTGCCGTCTTCATGCCCAGCCCTCCGCGGCCAGTGCGTCGTGCAGCTCGTCAGGATGGTGCCGACACCGGTATTCCATCCGGCTCGATTCAGCGTGCGCCCTGCTGTAGGGCCATCCCGCCGACATGCGGTTTCTTTCGTGCAGCTCGTGCAGGAGGACGTATCCCCGCTCCTGCTCGAGAATCGCATCATCGATCCAGACTTCCTGGCCGGGCACGAACTCGTACACCTTGTCGTGGCCGCCCTCGGTGAAATCGATGTCGAAAGTGCTCCGGACCAGCCGGCCGTTCACAATCCAGACCGTGACGGCGTTCTCCAGTCTTTTCCATAGCTTCTCATGCATGGATTCCCCCGCGGGGAGAATGGCGCCGCTCCTGGTGGCTTTCCGGACATCCCCCGCCCGCCTCCTCTCCTTCCGCTCCTGCCGGTCTGCTTCGACAATGGCCTCCGCGTAGGGCTGGCCGGCCTTCATCAGCCGATGCTCAACGAGCAGATGGTCGATGAAGAACTGTCTTTCATCATGCTCGGCTTCCTGGTCCAGCCACAGCTCGTTCTCGGGAATGTAGGGAAACCGGAAATGCTGCCCGAAATTGGTGAACTCTTCGTCGATGTGCCCCCGGATATAGCTGCCGTCGACGATCCAGATCTTGAAGCTGCCGCGCTCTTCCACCATGGTGATATGGGGGAGTGCAGGTTTGTCCTTCGTTGCCACTGGTCCAATAGTATATGTGCTCTCCGGAGGAGGAGCAACGGGTTTCTGTCATCTCGCTGAGGCTGAAATACACTATACTGAACGCAAGTGAATTGAATGAAGTCAGGTATTCTCACCGCGTACTTCGTGAAACGTGACGAAGCTCGAACAGCCCTGCGGCAGCTTGGCAGAAAGGGATTCCGCCGCGCCGCCATGATCCACAAGAGCACGGACGGACGAGCACGCACCTTGGACCTTTTCCCGTGGCGCCGCGCTTTCGCCGCCGCCGCCTCGGCCGCCCTGCTCGGCGCAATCGCCGGAGCCGCATTCCTCGTTTTCCATTGGTCGTGGCCAGGTCTGAGCGTGACCCCGTCGATCGAGGCCTCGATCCCGGCCGCCGCATTCCTCGGAGCGCTTCTCGGTCTGGCGTTGATGCGGCGCGAAAGGTTCGGAGTCGAGCGAAGGCTCCTCGCGGATCATGCGCGCTGGCTTGCAACAGAAGAGACCGTCCTGATTCTGGAGGCGCCCATCGATTTGATGCGCGCCCCGGTGACCATTCTTCGGGAAAACGGGGAGATCCCTCCGGTGATCTCCGTTCTGAATCCGAAGCGCCCGAATCTGATCGACGATGTCGGAAGTCTCGGGACGCCCCTTTCTCCGGCACACCTGCAGGAGCACGCCAGGCGTCTGGCCGCTGCTCAGCAGGTGGACATCGGACCGCGGCGGAACGCCATGCTCCTGGACCGCATGAAGCAGGCTCGACAGTGGATCCGCCTGGTATGCCTGGATCTGTCCGAGGCAGCTCTGCTGGAACAGCGCACGACCCCCATTGCTGAGTGGATCCTCGACAACGAATACATCATCGAGAGCAACGTCCGGGACGTCCAGCAAAACCTCTCCCGGCGCTTCTACGAGGTGCTGCCGGTCCTGAAAAGCAAGCGCTACCGGGGGCTGCCGCGCATCTACGGGCTGGCCAAGGAGCTCGTCTCCCATGCGGGTCTGCGTCTGGACAGCGAGAATATCATCGCCTTTGTCGAAGCGTATCAATCCGTTCGCACTCTGACGATCGGCGAGCTCTGGGCAGTCCCCCAGATGCTGCGCATTGCATTGATCGAGGGCATACAGGAGCTCGCCGCCCGAGGCCTCGCGGAGCTGCGGGACCGCGAGATAGCCGATTTCTGGGCAAACAGGCTGATCACGGCCAATCGGAGAAATCCCAACCACCTGTTCTCGATCATGGGAGAGCTCACGGAAAACCAGCCCAGCCCGAGCCCCTACTTCGCTTTTCAGTTGATCGATCACCTCTACGATGAAGAGGCAGCGCTCGTGCCGGTTCAGAGCTGGCTGGAGCGCATCAATCGCAAGCCTCTCAGCGAGCTGAACGCGCGCGAACAAGACCGGCAGACAAAGGATCAGCTCTCCATCAGCAACGCCTTCAGCAGCCTGCGGCAGCTCGCCCTGCTGGACTGGCGGGTGATCTTCGAGCAGGTCAGCAGGGTGGAACGGGTGCTTCGGCTGGACCCATCCGGAATCTATCCCCGGATGGATTTCGCGACACGTGATCGGTACCGCCGCGTGATCGAGGAGATTGCCCGACGCTCCGGCCAGACCGAGGAAAAGGTCGCCCAGGCAGCCATCAACCTTGCCGCGCGAGCAGCCCGCGCAACCGTCGAGGATGAGCGGCGAATCCACGTGGGGATCTATCTGATTGAGGAGGGCCGGCGCGAGCTCGACCGGGCCGTCAAATGCCGGGAAGCCGCCCGTTTCCGCCTTCTCTCGTGGGCATACCGCCATCATACCTCGGTGTACATGCTCGGGCTCAGTTTTTTTTCCGCGCTCTTCATCTCCCTTATCCTGCTGCTTGGTCTCCGCGACCAGGCCCCGCATGTTCGCATCCTCATCGCCCTCCTCGCTCTCGTCCCCGTAAGCCAGCTTTCCCTCGAGGTTGTGAACTACCTGATCATGCGGTTTTTTCCGCCCCGCACCCTCGCAAAAATGGATTTCGAAGCTTCCGGGATTCCCGACGCCTTCCGAACCCTGGTGGTCGTGCCCATGATGCTGACGGACCCGGAGACGATCGGGGCGGAGATAAGCAAGCTCGAGATCCGCTATCTGGCGAACAGAGAAGACAACCTGCTGTTCAGCCTGTTCACGGATCATATGGACTCGATCGAATCCCGTCATGAAGAGGACGGACCCCTCCTGCAGTGCGCGATTGCCGGGCTTACAACCCTCAACCAGCGATATGGCGCTGAACGCTTCTTTCTTTTCCATAGAGAGAGGACATGGAGCGCCTCCGAGCAGAAGTTCATCGGATGGGAGCGCAAACGCGGGAAGCTGGAAGAGCTCAACCGGCTGATCGATGGATCCCGGCCTCAAAGCGCGGGCCGCATCGTATACGTCGGCAATCCGGAGCGCCTGGGGGACGTCCGATTCGTCATCACCCTGGACAGCGACACGCAATTGCCCTCCGGGACCGCCCGCAGGATGATCGAGACCCTGGCACACCCTCTCAACAAGCCTCGATTCGATGCGGAAGGGAGGATACTCCCCGGAACCTACACGATCATTCAACCGCGCGTGAGCCCTTCCCTGACGAGCACGATCGGATCGCCCTTCAGCCGGCTTTTTTCCCACGTGGTTGGAATTGACCCCTATACAAGGGCGATTTCCGATGTCAACCAGGATCTCACCGGTGAAGGCTCCTATCACGGAAAAGGCATCTATGACGTGCGAGCCTTCAGCCGGGTGCTTTCCGGAAGATTTCCCGAAGAGTTGCTGTTGAGTCATGACCTGATCGAAGGTGCGCACGTCCGCGTGGGCCTGGCCAGCGATATCGAGCTCATCGATGAGTTCCCCCAGGATTACCTGACATATGCGAAACGGCAGCATCGATGGATTCGGGGAGATTGGCAGATAGCGGACTGGGTCTTTTCGCGCGTCCCTCACCCCGGCGGCCGGAGAATGTCCAGCCCGCTCTCCTGGTTCAATCGATGGAAAATCCTGGACAACCTGCGCAGGAGCCTTCTCCCCGCGGCAAGCCTTGCCCTGCTGGCGGTTTCCTGGCTGACCTCTTCCCGGATTGAGTGGATCTTCACCATAGTCGTGGGCTCACAGTTGTTCTTCCAGAACTTCGCGCGGCCCCTCACCTCGGCAACGACTCGTCAAGGGCTGAAGGGCCTTTCCCTTGCGAAGGGAGCTCATGACCTGCTTCGCACGATCGTCGAAGCTTCCCTGATTCCGCACCAAACCTGGCTGGCTTTGAACGCCATCGCACGCGTGTGGTATCGACGGATCATCTCGCACAGGCATCTGCTCGAATGGACACCGGCCGGGGTGAAACGCTGGAGCGCGCTGACTCACCTGCCGTATCTCCTGCTCTCCCTGGGTCTGATCAGCCTGCTCAGCGCGATCACAGGCAGGGTCGTGTACCATTGGTCGCCGGCAAACTTCGTGCTGGCCGCCCCCTGGCTCGGGTTGTGGTTCCTTTCCCCTGTGGTCGGCTGGCTCCTGAACCTCCGACCGCCGGCCATGCCGCAAGGCGGCCAGCTCCCGGCGCGCGATCTTGTCTTCTTGCGGAAGATTGCTCGAAGAACCTGGCACTTTTTCTCGGACTTTGTTTCCGAGGAGACCTCCTGGCTTCCGCCCGACAACTACCAGGTCTTCCACCAGGATCAGCTGGCAATGCGCACCAGCCCGACGAATATCGGTCTCTGGATGCTGAGCGCCCTGGCCGCACGGGAGTTCGGATATGTGACCGGAGACCAGATCGTGGAAACCCTGAGCCGTTCAATGCAGACGATCGCAGGACTGGAACGCTACGAGGGTCACCTGCTCAATTGGTACGACGTGCAGACCCTGAAGCCTCTGGAACCTCGCTATGTCTCCACCGTGGACAGCGGGAATCTGCTCGGAGCTCTCTGGTCTCTCGAGCATGGGCTCGAAGAGCTGATCCAGCGACCCGTCATGGACGGAAGTCTGTTTGAAGGCCTGCGGGACACGGGGGAGGTTTTCAAAGAAGCTCTTGCAGAGGAGGGCATTCCCCCGGCGGACCCCGCAGCGCTGGAGAATCTCATGCGGGCCAGCTCCGGCGCGACGGATGACGTCGCTGCTGCGCTTCAGCTCCTGGGTCGGGCGAAGAAGAATGCAGGAGCCCTGGCCGAAGGAGCCGGGGCTGACCATGACGGGGGCTCGGCCTATTGGGCGGGGCAGATGCAGAGCCAGGTATCCGCCTGGCTGGTCATTCGGGACAGGTACCTCGGCTGGACCGAGATGCTCAGCGAGAAAACGGAAGAAGAAATCGCCCCCCTGGGGGGAGATGTCCTGCGTGCGGTCAGCCGTGATCTGGAGCAGGCTTCTTCGCTGTACAATCTTGCCAAGGGAAACGTCGGCTCCATCCGGCTTTTCCGGGCGATCCTTGAACAGCCTTCCCCCGCCGCCGGTCCGCTCCTGGAGTGGCTCGAGCGCGTCATCCAGGCTTTCGACAAGTCGAAATGGCTGGCGGGAGAAGCGTTGGCTCTTGCGGAACGGCTCATCCGAGATGTGCGTGAATTGTCCGATTCCATCAACATGCGCTTCCTCTATGACCTGAAG
>JBEKTX010000077.1:0-13766 GCA_049515615.1 Spirochaetia bacterium | reverse complement strand
ATCCAGGGACTTCGCAAATCTCTGGACAACCGGCCCGCGCCCGCACCGGCGCATGCCCCCGAGCTGCATCCATCCCTCCGGCAGCTCGAGGAGCTCCTGGCGTCAAACGAGTTCGCCCCCGACTACATTGCGGGTTTGCGCGAGCGGGCCCGGCGGGAGTTCTCCCTGGAGGCGCTGGAAAACTATCCGCTCCTGATGAACGCCGCCGTGGGATGGATCGGCGAAAGGATCGACATCGATCCTCCCCTGAGCTTCCAGGCGCGCGGGGCAAAGATCCTGATCGTCGTCGGCCCCACGGGAGTAGGAAAGACGACGACCATCGCCAAGCTCGCTGCCATCTACGGCCTGGGCGATGGCCGAACGCCCGCCCGGCGCGTACGCATCATCACCATCGACAACTATCGCATCGCCGCAAAACAGCAGATCGAGACCTATGCGGAGATCATGCGTATACCGGTATGCCTGGTGGAGAGCGCCGAAGAGCTTCGAAAGAACATCGCACTCTACCAGGACACGGACCTCATCCTCGTCGACACCATCGGCAGGAGCCCGAGGGATCTCGGTAAGCTCGCCGAGATGAAAGAGATCCTCGCCGCGTGCGGGGGTCAGGCGAGCATCTACCTCGCGCTTGCGGCGACGACCAAGGCAAGTGACACGGAGGAGATCCTTCGGCAGTACGCGCCGTTCGGATATCGCGCCGTGATCCTCACGAAGCTCGACGAGACGATGCGCATTGGCAACGTTCTCTCCTGCCTCGCGCGGCAGCGAACTCCCGTCGCTTACCTCTGCGACGGACAGGGCGTGCCGCAGGACCTGGAAGAGGCCTCTCCCGTGAGGCTGCTGATGAACATGGAAGGCTTTCGGATCGATCGGGACGCGCTGGAGAAGCGGTTCAACCGCGCCGCCGGAGGCGGATTTGCAGGCGCCGCCGGAGGCGGATTTGCAGGCGCCGCCGGAGGCGGATTTGCCGCGGCCGTCGCCCCGGCATCGGGGGACGCGGTCGCCGGGCCGAATCCGCCGGGTACGTCCGGGCCGAATCCGCCGGGTACGTCCGCGCCGAATCCGCCGGGTACGTCGGCGCGCAGGAGGGTGACCTGAGATGGCAGACCAGGCAGAAAAGCTGAGGGAGCTTGTCGGCGGCGGCGCCGCGCGGGTCGGGGACAGTTCCGATTCGTCGCGTTCCGAGCGCCCGGCGGCCGCAACGGAGAAATCCGGGACGCGGTCGGGCACTCGCATCATCGCTGTCTCCAGCGGGAAAGGCGGGGTCGGCAAGACGAACATCGCCATCAATCTCGCCCTCGCTTACGCGCAGGTTGGCAAGAAAGTGATCGTCATGGATGCGGACCTGGGACTGGCGAACGTGAACGTGGTTCTTGGCGTTATCCCCCGCTACAACCTGTACCATCTCATCCGCAAGCAGAAAACCCTCTCCGAGATCCTTGTGGACACAAGCTATGGGATTCAGATCATCGCGGGGGCCTCGGGCTTCTCCAAGATCGCCAATCTGAACGAGGATGAACGGCGGGATTTCATCGCCGAGCTGGCCGCGCTGTCGAACGCGGACGTGCTCATCATCGACTGCGCCGCAGGCGTCTCGAACAACGTGATCTCTTTCATTGCCGCGGCCGACGACGCCTTGATTGTCACCACTCCCGAGCCGACGGCGATCACCGACGCATACGGCATCATCAAGATCATTGCGACCGAGATCGAGAACCTCGACCTCGGCCTGAAGCTTATCGTCAACCGGGTGAAGTCGGTGGTGGAAGGCAAGAGAGTCGCAGAGAGGGTGATCAACATCGCCGGGCAGTTCCTCAATCTCAAGGTGGATTACCTCGGGTTTGTATTCGACGACCCGGTCGTCCACACCTCCGTCGTGCGGCAGAAGCCGTTCCTCGTGCTGGAGCCCAAGTCTCGCGCCGCCATGTGCATCAGGCACCTCGTGGGCCGGCTGGAGAATCATGAATACAGGGACGGGAAAGGGATCCCGACGTTCCTGAAAAAGCTGTTCGGGTCGCGGTAGGGGCGCGGGAATGTTGACTCTGTGCGGCGTATGCCCTACTGTTATTCAGGGGGGATGGGTCCGGTGAAGGACTTCGTCAGGGACGTCTGGAAAATTGGCGCAGTGTGCGCCACCGGCGCGTTTCTCCTTTCCCTGGTGATCGGCCTGATCGCGGGCAGTCCGTTCGGCATCGTCTTTTTCCGCGCCCTCCTTTTTGGTTTGGTCTTCGCAGGTCTCGGCGCAGGCCTCCGCGTCGTCGTAAAGAGCTATCTTCCCGAGCTGATCGCGTCGAACGCGCAGACGGCGGGAAAGCCCGGCGCCAGTCAATCCGCGGGGTACCGCGGCGCCAATCAATCCGCGGGGTACCGCGGCACGGGTGAATCTGACCACCGGGGAGCCGCCGTCGACATCGTGCTGCCGGAGGATGAAGGACTGCGACGACAGGCCTACAGCGGCAGCAGCCCCCGTGCTCCGCAGGCGGGCGCCAGCGACCTGGAACCGGACGGCGAGGTCGAGGAAGCGACGGATGCCGAATCAATGGACGAGGATTCCACCTCGCGGGCGGAAGCGCAGGCGCTCGGGGAGCTTGCAGAAGAGCTCGCCGAGGAGCTGCCGGGTGTACCCGAGGGACGATCCCCCGGAGCGAAAAAGGGGGACGATTCCATGGAAGAGGCTGAATCGGAAGACGATCTTGAACGAGCGGAGCGGGAATCCTCGGGTGACTTGGATTCGCTTCCCGATATCGCCGCGATCGAGCTCCCATCCGAGCAGAGGTCCGGGCCCGGTTCGGCTCGGTCCGCCCGGCTTCCGACTCCGGGGCAGAGACCGCAGGACGCGGTGCGCGATGTCCTGAGCGGGCAGGACCCCGCGACGCTTGCCAGGGCCCTCCGGACGGTCCTGAAGAAAGACGAAAAAGGATAGGGCGGATATGGCCGAAAGCCTTTGGGATGGGAAGTCCGAAGAGGAGCTCTGGAAGGTATTCCGGCGCACGAAGGAACAGAAGCTGAGGGACTTCTTCGTGCGGCAGTACGCCCCGCTGGTGAAATACGTGGCGGGGAAGATCGCAATGGGCATGCCCCAGAATGTCGAGTTCGATGATCTGGTGGGGTTCGGCGTGTTCGGGCTGTTCGACGCAATTGAAAAGTTCGACCCCGGGAAGCACGTGAAGTTCAAGACCTACGCGGTGACGAGGATCAGGGGAGCGATCTTCGATGAGCTGCGCACGATTGACTGGGTGCCCCGATCAGTCCGGCAGAAGGCGCGCGAGGTCGAAGAAACCGTCCGCCGCCTTGAGTCCTCGCTCGGCCGCGCCGCCTCCGACGAGGAGATCGCAGCGGGCATGGCGATGGATCTCAAGGAGTTCCAGCAGATGATGCTGAAGATCAGCGGCACCTCAATGCTGTCCCTCCACGACATCTGGTACACCGGCGAGGACAACGACAAGATCTCCATTGCGGAGAGCATCGAGAGCCCCGGCAGCCTCAATCCCGACACCATTGTGGAAAAGGAAGAGATCAAGCGGGTCATTGTGGATGCGATCAAGGAGCTTCCCGAGAAAGAGAAAAAGGTGCTTGTCCTGTACTATTACGAGGACCTGACTCTCAAAGAGATCGGTGAGGTCCTCGAGGTTACCGAGAGCAGGGTCTCGCAGCTGCACACCAAGGCGGTGATGAGGTTGCGGGCAAAGCTCACGAGCTTCAAACGAGGGATCGTGTAGTGTCTGACCTCGGAAGGTCCTTGTCTGCGATGAAATGTCGCCTTTCGGGCGGCGTGCCTTAGGGATGCCGCGCATGCCTGGCGGAATCAGCCTGGAGCAGATCCAGGAATACATGCGGATGCAGTCCGAAGTAGACCGCAAAAACCGCACAATTACTGTTGAGGCGGAGAACGTCCAGGAAGGGCTGAAAAAGGCCTCGATCGAGCTCGGCATTCCGGTGTCGGGCCTGGAATATGAAATTCTCGCACGGGGAAGCGCCGGCACTTTCGGCCTCGGCCGCACCCCCTGGAAGATCTCCGTCTACGAGCGCTCACGACAAGTGAAGACGAGCTCTGAGGCCGCTGATGAGGCCGTGCGGGAAACCGAGCGCCTGGCAGAGGCCGCGGCGAGGCCCAAGGACATCCCCGGCGATGTATTCGTGCGAATCAGCGGGGATGGCGCCTACCTGAGGGCCACGAAGCCGCAGGGCAGGGGTTCCCGCGCCACGGAGATCATGGCACGGGAAAAGCTTTCCCTTCGGGGCGTGACGAGTTTTGACGCGGCGCTGGTCGCTCGGATAGTCAAGCACTCGGACGGAGAATATGTCAGGGTTGCCGATGTGCAGTACAATCCCTCCCACGACGCCACGCTCTCAGTGGACATCACCGACGGGGCAATGAAGGCCGTCGTCGTCATCAACGAGCCCGGTTTCGGGGGCGCCGACATCTCCGCGGACTACGTCAGCTCTTTCCTCGCCTCCAACGGCGTCGTGCACGGCCTGAAAGAAGACGTGCTGGAGGAGATCGAGCTTTCGCCGCGGTACGGCCGGCCAATCGTCGCGGCTGAGGGGACCCGGGCGCACGATGGAGCCAACGCCCGCGTCGAGTACGATTTCAAGCTGGAACGGGACGCGGTTACCCTCCGTGAGAAGGATGGGCGGGTCGATTTCAAGGACATCTCCCACGTGGAAAACGTCGTGGCTGGCCAGCTCCTGGCGAGAAAGATCCCGGCGGAGGCCGGCCAGCCCGGACAGACCGTGACCGGCAGCATCATTCCAGCCACCCGGGGCAAGGACTGCGACCTGCTGGTCGGCAAGAATGCGAAGCTCTCCGAAGACGGCCTGACCGCCCTGGCGGACATCAACGGCCAGGTGCTCCTGCTCGGCGGCAAGATAAACGTGGAGCCCATTTACACGATTCCCGGGGATGTGAACCTTCGGACCGGGAACATCCTCTTCCTCGGCTCGGTGATAGTGCGCGGGAACGTGGAGGACGGGTTCTCGGTGAAAGCCGCAGGCAACATCGAGATATTTGGCAGCGTCGGCAAATGCCTCCTTGACGCGGAGGGAGACATTTTCGTGCACCAGGGCATTGCGGCGAAGACCGAGGGAAAGATTCGCTGCGGCAAGAGCCTGTACTCCAAGTTCATCGAGCACGCGCACGTGGACGCCGGAGAGTACGTGCTGGTGACCGACGGCATCGTTCATTCGCACGTGGACGCGAACAAGATGATCCTCTGCCAGGGCAAAAGGGCGCAGATCGTTGGGGGGCGGCTGCGCGCTTCCGAGGAAATCAATTCGAAGATACTGGGATCCGTGGCGGGCACCGAGACCCTTCTCGAGGTGGGCTACGACCCGCGCAGCAAGGAGCGCCTGGTCGCACTGGAAGAGGAAAAGAAAACCGTGGAGAAGTCCCTCGAAGAGGTCGACCTCAACATCAAGACCCTCGAAAATCTCCTCAGGGTGCAGAAAAAGCTCCCGCCGGAAAAAGCACAGTACCTGTCGGAGCAGAACGAGAAACGCTCGGATCTCCTGCGACAGCTGGAGGAGACGGGCCGCGAGATCGGCCAGGTCAACGCCCATCTCTCCTCACTCACCACCATCGGCAAGATCTCCGCTTCGGAGCGCGTCTACCCCGGCGTGAAGCTCGCCATCAAGAGCGCGAACCTCACCGTGCGCACCGAATTCAAGTTCGTCACATTCTTCCTGCAGGGCGGAGAGGTGAAGGTGACGAAGTACGAGGCCTTCGACGAAGATCTGATGAGGAGGCGCTGAGATGGCTTTGCTTCCCATCGACCTTCAGACCGTCTTCACCCAGGCCAGCCAGGTGGGCAAGGAACAGGCCGTGCAGAAGAACGCGCCGCCGATCGCGCAGTCCCTCCAGGGAGCACAGCTTGTACAACAAGCGGTGAACCGGGACAAGGCCGTGAACGAGACGCATGACCAGGAGGAAGGCCCCGAGAAGGTGAAAGAGCGGACGCGTCGGGGCGCCGAGCGCCGCAAGCGGCAGAAGAAGGGCGCGCAGCCTCCGCCCTCGCAGTCCACAACGTCCGACGTCGTTCACGACCCTGCCCTCGGACGCAACGTCGACATCACGGGTTGATCCATGTGGTACGTGATCCTGATCACGCTCGTCGTGGACCTCGGCGGGATCGTGCTCGTGTACCTGCTCCTCCGCGACCGTGTGGGCCGAGCGGTCTCGGCGGAGTCCCGAATCTCGGAGATCCGCGAAGAGGTGAGCCGGCTCCTTGTGGAGCTGAACCAGGCAACGAACCGCAATATCGAGCTCATGGAGGACAAGATCACGATCCTCAACGATGCCATTTCCACTGCCGATAAGAAAATAGGCCTGCTCCGTCGAGAGACAGAAAAGCATGATGTGGGATCGCAGATCTACAGCAGGCTGGCCGAGGGAAGGCACCAGATAGCGGCAGAATCCGCGGTGTACCGCGACGCAGAATCCGCGGGGTACCGCGATGCAGAATCCGCGGTGTACCGCGGCGCGTCTTCTGCGCCTCCGCTTGCCGTGGAGCTATCGGAGCAGAATCCGCGGGGTACAGCGCCGCGGAATCCGCCGGGCGCGTTGTCGCGGATTCAGGTCCCCGTAGACGCAGTTGGCGGCGCGGAATCAACTGGGTATGCCGGACCAGAATCCGCGGTGAACCGCGCCGGTGCGGCACCCGACGGGCGGCAGCGAGTGATAACGCTCTACCGCGCGGGCTTTTCGCCGTCCCTGATTGCCAGTCGTGTCGGAGCCCCGGTTGGTGAGGTGGAGCTGATCATCGCCTTGGAGCAGCGGAAAGGACAGGCGTGAACCAGAATGAACATCACGTAGGTCCGCGGAGCACCGCGGCGCGCACAGCACACGGCATCGGAATCGAAGTCCACGGCGGACGTGCGGTTGCTCTGATTCCGGCGGGCTCTCGGACGCCGGTCGCACGCGCGATGACCTTCACGACCGTGGCCGACGGCCAGCGGGCCGTCGAAGTCAGAGTGGTGCGTTGCAGCACGGATTGCCTGCCGCAGCTTTCCGCGGGGTACCGCGGCGCCGATACTGCGCGGCCCGCGGGGGTGGTCGGCCGCTTTCTGGTGCCCGGCTTGCGGACGGGCAGGCGAGGAGAAGCGCGTATCGACATCGGGATCTCTCTGGACACGGAAGGCGTGATCCGAGCATGGGGCGTCGACAGGTCGACCGGGGCCCGCCAGGAAGCGACTTTTGCCGGGTTTTGGGCGCTTGCTCCCGAGGCGCGGCCGGTGGCGCTCTCCGGTCTTGCACGGAAGGTGGACGCAGAGCTTGCCCGGCCGGAGTTTGAGGAGGCTCCCGCTCTTCGAAAGGAAGGCCGGCTGATGAAAAAGCTGCCGGGTGAGGTGCCCGATGGTCCCGGACTCGCCGCCCTGGCGGGAGAGATCCACAGCATCCGCCGTTCGACCGCCGAGCATCCGGTCCGCTTCTGATGAAGGCGCAGCCGGATTCGGCCAGAAACTCGGCAGGCACTTCGCGGCTCGGGAAAACACTCCTTCTCGGGAGGCACGCGTCACTGCGTGCATGGGCGGCGCAGAGCCTCGGAGAGAGCGGCCAGGTCTCCGCCTATGCGTACCTGCGGCACGCCCTGTGGGACCCGGCAGAGGCCGTGCGAGAGAGCGCCGTGGAGGCGATCGGAGCTCTGGCCGTCAAACAGTCAGCGGGCGAGCTGGCCGCTCTGTACGCGTGGTCCGGTCCTCGTCTTCGGCGGGTCGTCCTTCGGGCGGTGAACCGAATCGGATATCGATCTGAGTTCGACGGGATCCTTTCCCTGGCGCGGGATGACCCCGATTCCATGGTGCGCGCGCTGGCCGCGCGCGCGCAACGCGCCGGCGCAAAGGGGCGATGGAGGTCCTGAAGCGGATGCGGAAGCGCTACGTGTCCTTCAGCCTCGCCGGAGGCCGCTATTGCATACCCGTGGACCAGGTCCTCCAGATCCTGCGGCTCGAAGACATCATCGAGATCCCCAAGCCCCCTCCGTACGTCGAAGGGGTCCTCAACCTGCGGGGCGACATCATTCCCGTCGTGAGCCTTCGGGCGCGCCTCGAAATCGCCGGAGGGGAGGCCGCTTCACGAACGGCTCCTGACAAGCGCAGGAGGCGGGTCGTCATCACGCGTGTCGGAGGGAAACCCTACGGCCTCGACGTCGACGAGGTCCGAGAGATCGTCGAGATCGAAGAAGGCGGAATCTCCACGGAGGCGACAACCATGTTCGGCGTGCGCGCCGACTTCCTCATCGGAATCGCCCAGCGCGAGGAAGGGGTGTACATGGTCCTCGACCTCCCGCGGGTTCTGGGGACCAGCCGGGAGCTTCCCAGCGCGCCGGTGGGGCAATCATGATGGGCGGGATCGACGAGACCCGGCTCCGGCGCGCCTTCCTCGAGGAAGCAGAGGAGCTCTGCCAGAAGCTGGGCGACTCCCTCATGTCGCTGGAGGCCGACCGGGCCAACGCCCGGCTCGTGAATGAGGTCTTCCGTCTCACGCACTCGTTGAAGTCTGAATCCGCGCTCATGGGTTTCGCCACCCTTTCTGAGCTGGCGCATCGGATGGAAGATGTGCTGGGTCTTGCCCGTGACGGCTCGCTCACCCTGGGGAAGGCGGTCATGGACAGCCTGTTTGCCGGCGCGGACCTCATCGCCGAGATCATGGCGGCGATCGGCAAGGGCGGCAGCGATGCGGATTTCACGACGGTCGAGGTTCTGCGCGGCCTTTCGGCGGCCGGCGGCAATGGTCAGGACAGGACGCAGGACGCCGCGTCCGCGCAACGCCCGCGCCTGCAGCTCCCCGAAGAGCAGCCTGAGGGCACTGCCGGTTTTCCTCCGGTGCCCAATGCTCCGGCGCCGGCCAGGCTCGGGGATTTCGAGAAGCGGCAGCTCGCCGAGGCCCGGGACCGGGGTGAGGCTCTCCTGCGGCTCACTGTCAGCGTGGACGAGGGCGAGCCGATGAAGTTCCCCCGCGCGTATCTCGTTTTCTCCAACCTCGAAGCGGTGTCGAACGTCGTGGATGTATTCCCGCCGATGGAAGGCGAGACCGCCGAGGATTCGTTCTACGGGCGGACGACCGTCCTCCTCACATCGGCCAGCGAGGAAAAGGTCATGAGGGCGGCCTCGGGTGTGGACCAGATCGCCGAGGTGACGATCGAGCGCTGCCGGTTTGACGCATTCCTCTCCAGCGCCACGGCCGAGCCGTCTCCCGCTGCGAGCCGCGGGCCCGGGGCGGCCGGGAGCGCCGCCGGAACGCTGGAGACAGAGACGCCACCCGCGGGACAGGACGAGCAGGCCCGCCACAGCGGATCCGCGCAGGAGGTACGGCACAACGGACTCGCGGAGAAAACCTCGATCCGGGTGGATACGCGGAAGCTTGACGACTTGTGGAGCCTCATCGCGGAGCTCGTCCTGCACAAGTCCCACATCGCCCGCCTCTCGGATGATATCGGCCACGGCAAGGATGTGCATGCCGTCCGCGAAGAGCTGGTCGAGTCCTTTGACTCCCTGGACAAGATCTCCAGCGGCATGCAGCAGGCGATGATGGACACGCGGATGATCCCCATCTCGGTGATCTTCAACAAGTTCCCCCGCCTCGTCCGCGACCTCTCCCGCAAGCTGGGAAAGCCCGTTGACCTCGTCCTCTCCGGGGAGGACACGGAGATCGACCGCAGCATCGTTGAAGCTCTCTCGGACCCCCTCACGCATATCATCCGCAACTCGCTCGACCACGGCATCGAGTTCCCGGAGGAAAGGGTGCGCCGCGGGAAGAACGAGAAGGGAAGGGTGAGCGTCGGCGCCCGACGGCAGGGCGGCAACATCGTCATCGAGCTGGAGGACGACGGCCGGGGAATAGACGCGGAGAGCATCCGCCGCAAGGCGGTCGGGATGGGGATGAGCGGAGCGGAGAGCTTCACCGAGACGCAGCTTCTCGACCTCGTTTTTCTTCCCGGCTTCAGCACGAAAGAAGTTGTGACAGATGTCTCGGGACGGGGCGTCGGCATGGACGTCGTTGCCACGCGCATTCGCGGCGACCTGAAAGGCGACGTCGTGCTTCAAACGGCGCCGAACCGGGGGACACGGGTGACGCTCTTCCTCCCGCTCACTCTCACTATTGTCAATGCCCTGCTGGTGCGCGGGGACGCCCAGCTCTATGCCCTGCCCCTCACCGACGTGGACAGCACCGCGAAGCTCGTGGGCACTGACATCCGCGCCGAGGGGGGGCGGGAGAGCGCACTGTGGATGGATGAGGAGATCCCCGTGTTCTCCCTTGCGTCTCTATTCGGCAGCGGCAGGCGCCGGGCCGAAGAGTATTTCGCGGCGGTGCTCCGCCACGGCGATCGCAGGGCCTACCTCCTGGTCGACGAGCTGATCGAGGAGCGCGAGGTGGTGATCAAGCCCGTCGACGACCTGCTCAACTCCGGGAAGATGTTTTCCGGCGTGTCCGTGCTGGAGAACGGCAGGCTCGTTTTCATACTTGACACGTCGTTCATTCGACGTGAACACTTCTGAGGGGAGGCCTCATGGGCGCCACGATTCTCATCGCCGACGACCTTTCCTTTATGCGGATGATCCAGAAGGAGATCCTCACGGAGAGGGGTTACACGATCGCCGGCGAAGCCGCGGACGGATTCGAGGCGGTGGAGAAGTTCAGGAGCCTGCGCCCCGACCTTGTTC
This sequence comes from Spirochaetia bacterium, assembly GCA_049515615.1. Lineage (GTDB taxonomy): Bacteria > Spirochaetota > Spirochaetia > SZUA-6 > Fen-1364 > Fen-1364. The sequence goes on along the minus strand of JBEKTX010000077.1, from coordinate 3,107 downwards.
TCCTGGACATCACGATGCCGAACATGAACGGCCTGGAGGCGATGCGGAAGATCTTCACGATAGACCCGCGCGCGCGGGTCATCATGTGTTCGGCGCTCGGCCAGCAAAAACTCATCGTGGAAGCCATCAAGGCAGGGGTGAAAGATTTCATCGTGAAGCCTTTCAAGCCTGAAAGGATCCTCTCGGCGATCGAGAAAGCGCTGAAGTCGTAGCCTTCCGGGCAAAAAAAACGGTATGCCTGGACGTCGAGCGCATACCGTGTTATGGAAAGAGGAACGAATCCTCACCAGAGAAGATCGGCGATCCACAGAGAACCTTGAGAGAAAATGGGAAGCGGCCCGCCTGAGGTCGTGGTCAGGGGAAACGCGCCAGCATTGCCGAGGCACGCTGGAGCAGCCCTCTCTGCCACGCAGCAGAATCAGCGATCCCCTCGTACATCGATTCGCTGCGGGTGACGACATCCCTGGGGTCGGCCCTCCGGTCGCCCTCGCCAATGATTCCGTGGATCACGGATTGGATGAGAAAGCCCGCGATGCTTCGGGCGGAAAGTGCGAGGATGCCATGGTCGATCTCGTCCATGTCCGCGATACAGGCAGCGGCGTCGCGGTGATCCGCAATGAGTGCCCCCAGCTCACGGCTGCGCGCCCGGCCCCGCAAGGCAAGAGCCTCCAGCTCGGAGAGCTGTGATCCCAGCTCAGCGATCGCGCCGACCAGACTCTCGCGGGCTTCTCCGGATCCCGCCTCCGCTTCGTGGATCTGTCGGACCTTCGACATCCGCCGGTCGATCTCGGGCCTCACCACCGGCAGCTCGAGCGCATCCTCCAGCCGCGCGAGGGGCATCCCGTCGATCGCGATTCCTTCCGTTGACATCGTGTACGAGGGCAGATCAGGGTGCATGCGGAGCTGGTTCTCGAACCACCACTTGTACAGCATCATCCTTCGGTCCGTGGGCGTGGTGCCGCCGCCGGTGGAAGGGACGGAAAACAGGCCGATGTCGCGCAGCGCGCGGAAAGAGCTGCTCTCAAGCGGGGACAGTCGATCCGCCAAGGAGAGCCACATGCCCTGCGGGTACGCGCCCCGGCAATGCGTACGCATACCGGGATAACCAAGGTCCAGCCCTGCGGCGTACAACGGCCGGGCGCCAAGCAGCCGCGCGAGGTCCCAGGCCGATGTCGACACGGAACCTCCGGCGCCAAGCTTCCCTTTCTCTCCGACGGCGATCTCGAGCGTCTCGCCTAGTGGAAAGAGGGAGCTGCAGAGAAAAAAACGCCCCCCTTCCGCGCGGAAAACGCGTGGGCAGGTAGAGGGCTCGGCTACGAACACGCCGCTGCATGCCGGTGTCCAGTCCAGCGAGCGTGACGCCCAATACTGGGGATCCACGACGGTCGTGAAATCCGGTTCCACCCCATGCTCACGGCAGGCCCTGAGGGGCGTGTTCACGGAAACGACGAGCATCCTCTCCCGAAGCTCGGTGAGTCGGGGCGCAATACCGTCCAGAGAGGGCCCCCCGGCCACCACGAGGGCCGGCAGTCCATCGAAGATTCCATGGAGGGAGGCCACGCCCGGGCACCGGAGGAACTCCCCCATGTTCCGGCAGAGGTTACGCACCCAGAGCCGGCCGAAACGATTCAAAGTGTTCACGTTGATGTCCCGCCGCAGGAGCCAGGAATGGATGGTCTCCTCAGAGGCGCGGTACAAGCCCGGTCGCGAATGAAGTGACGATCGAAGTCGGAGGAACCCGGGCCGGACGAGAGGCAGGGTTTCCAGCACGGCAGGAAGCAGCTCGGGGTTCGCGCCGACGTGCAGATGAACGGCCGGATCCTCCAGGAACCGCCGGAGGTCCCGGCAGGTGAGTGCGGCGCGGAACATGCCGGCGTCCGGCTCCACGACCAGCAGGGGCTGCGCGGGAAGAACCTGCCGTGCCGCCTCCGCGCCATATCCCAGGCCGAAGCCCACCACGATGACCGCCGTGCACGTGCTGTCAAGCTCGCGCCTCACCTGGCCCGCCGCGTCGCGGGCCGGATCGTGCCTGCCGTGCAGGTAGACCCCGTCCTGCCTCGCCGTCGGCTCCCCCGAGAGCGTTGCCAGTATGTCGATGTTCGACGGCTCCGTGGATGCCTTGCCAACCGCCTCCGCGGCATGCGGGTGAAGCGTCGAGAGCACCCTGATATTGTCTTCTAGAAGGCTCACCGCAGCTCCAGGTCGATCTTCATGCCGTCCTGGATGCGCGTGCCGGGCAGAGGATCCTGGCTCGCAACGTGCCCGCTTCCGTTGATGGTGACCACGAGGTCCTTCCGCAGCAGCAGCGGCAGAAGGAGTTTTTTCGGAGTCCCCCGGAGGTCGGGCATGGCCGAACCGATATCCAAAACAGATCCCGCCTGCGGCGGCGCCGAATCCGCCTGCGGCGGCGCTGAAACCGCCTGCGGCTGCGCGGCCGCTGATCCGGCACGCGGGATGCCCAGCTGGTCCATGAGGCTCAACGCCACGGCGCGGAAGATCGGCGCAGCGATCTGCGAGCCGTAGTAGCTCTGGCCCCGGGGATTCTGCTCCACCACGTAAATGATGAGCCGGGGGTTGTCCGTAGGGAATATGCCGATCATCGAGGCGATGAAATCGCTCGCCGAGTATGCTCCGGTCCGGGCGTCCGCCACCTGCGCGGTGCCAGTCTTCGCCGAGATCCGCACGCCTTCGATCGCTGCTCGGTGCGCGGTGCCGGCCGGCAGGGTGGCCGCCTCCATCCACGAGAGCATGGTGTGCGCCGATTCCACCGAGATCACTTCCCACAAGGGCTCACGTCCAAACTCCTTCACGACGGTTCCCTGGGGCGAGACGATCTTCTTGACCAGCAGGGGCTTCAGGAGAACCCCGCCATTGGTGATCTCCGTGGCTGCCGCCATGACCTGCATGGCGGAGACAGCGATCTCCTGTCCGATTGTGACCGTGGGCTTGGACCGTGCCGACCACTGCGAGACGGGACGAAGCAGGCCGGCGGTTTCACCCTGCAGGGGAACGCCGGTCGGCTTGCCGAACCCGAACCGGGTGAGCATCCTGTAAAGGCTGTCACTGTCAATCCTGTCCGAGGCGTAGGCGGCCCCGGCGTTGCTGGA
>JBEKTX010000076.1:0-13828 GCA_049515615.1 Spirochaetia bacterium | reverse complement strand
TTCCCGCATCCATCTTCGAACAGGACGTTCGTTATCGGCCCTTGGTTTTGCGGCTCTCCCCTGAACACGACCCCCTTCGCCTTCAGCCGACCGACCTCTGCTTTGATGTCCTTCGTTGTGAAAGCTGTCGAAGGAATGCCGGCATCGAAAAGCGCCTTGTTATAGGCGATTGCGGGCGGGAAGGCGAGGAGTTCCAGGACAAGTTCCACCCCTCGGATGCCTTCCGGTGATACGACGGTGAGCCAGCGGTAATCTCCCATCGGAATGTCCGCCATCTTCATGAATCCGAGGACGCCCGTGTAGAATGCAAGGGCCTTCTCCTGATCGTCGACATGGATGTTCGTGAAACGAATCTCCATCTTAACGCTGCCTGCTTCCGGACTGCTCCTCAACAAGGCCGAACTGCCACCCGATTCCAAACTTGTCAGTCACGAAGCCATAGAGCCTGGACCAGAACTGCGGTCCTAGCTCCATACGCACGGAGCCGCCCTGCTTCATTCCGTTGAACCAACGCGTGATGTCGTCGGGATTCTTGCTCTGGACAATGAGCGTGATGTCATTCCCCTGAACATACTTCATGCCGGGGGGAACATCGCCGAACATTATGGTGGTTCCGGCAATGTCTATCTCGGCGTGCATAACAAGTTTCTTCGTTGCATCGTCCATGGGGAACGAGGGGTTCGGAGGGGTTTCGCCGAAGGTCATAATCCGGGGCGCTTCGGTCCCAAACACTCTCGTGTAATGGTTCACCGCCTCGCGGCAGTTGCCGTCGAAATTCAGATACGCTGATACTCCCATCTTTCTCTCCTTCTCACTTCGGAAGGATATGGTCTGACCTAAACTTGGCTTCAATCTCGGAGAAGAATGCCTTCTACAAGCGAACGGATTCCTTTTCCGTCAGCCGTATCGGTTCACCGACTTTCAGCTTCAAGACGGACGTGGCCGGGTTCATCTTGATTGTCGAATCGGAACCCATAAGAATCCCTGGATAGCATGGCGATCAATGTAAGCCCCAAGGAAAAGGAAGTCAATTTTGAAGGCATTTAGCCTGTTCAATTACTAAAACTTCGATCTTGTAATTCAATCCGTCTGACTTTGGGTGCTCGCCAAGACCAGCCTCATGATATCGGCCTGCCGGATGCCGCTGTTCTTCGCGGACATCAGCTTCAAGACGCTGAGCACTCCGCAACAATGAAACAAAGAGGCCCGACGACAGAGTGGGCGTCGGGGGCGCCCTTGTAAGGGAGCCCCCCAGCGCTCAGGCTTCAGAAGCTCACCGCCTCTTTTGCCTCCTCCTGATTCTCTGATGTGGCTTCTCCTTGCTCTTCCGACTTTTCCTCTTCTGTGGGCGTCTCCCCGTCCTTCTTGAGCTGGGGCTTGAACTCCACGTGCTCCGCAACAATGAGCACCCGTGAGTGCGGCTTGCCGTCAGTGTCCGTCCAGCGGTCCTGCTTCAGCCTCCCCACGACCCGGACACCCCGGCCTTTCTTCAGGTACTCCCCGCACACCTCGGCCAGGCGCGTCCAGGTGGTCACGTCGAAATACGAGACCTCCTTCTGCAGTTGCTCGTCCTGCTTGAAAGCGCGGTTGCATGCCACGGCGAACTTGCATACCGCGACGCCCTTGGGGGTGTAGGAAAGCTCAGGGTCCTTCACCAGGTTGCCCTCGATCAGAATGGAGTTGAGATTGTTCATCAGGTCCTCCTCATAGTGAAGGATACAGGCCGTGCGGGCGCGGCGATTGAGCGGCCGTCGCACGCAGAGTACGTGGCTTGGTTGCCGCCGACATGAAAAAAGCTTAGAGTAGTTTCGAATGCCCGACCTGGAAAAGAAGATCAGCGGCGACTGGATCGAGCTGCGGGAAAAGGCGAACGATCTTTACACCCTGTTGGATACCTTGGCGGTACCGGCGCACCAGCTGCTGTCGGCGGCGGAAACGCTGAGACACTCCGTGGAGCAGGGCATTGTGGAGTTCAAACGCACGATGCTCGCACCCGTCCTGGTTTCGCTGGAGGCAGCCCGCTACAAGTCACTCGCGGCCGATGACATGGGCGCACAGGAGAAATCGCTCACCGTCCTGCTCCTCGCCGTATTCGTTCAACGGTTGCTCTGCACGGAGATGCTTCCTCTCGCACGGCCTCGCGAAGAGAAGAGGGACTTCGGCGTGGATGCTTTGCAGGTCAGCAATATCCTTACCGACGTGAACACCCGGTTGAAGTCGAATCCCGGTCTTCGGGCGCACCCGGCGGTGAAGAATATCCTCATGCAGGTGCAGAGGTACAACGGGGAAAACCAGAAGATGCGGGAGCTGCTCCCGACCATCAAGACAGAGATGCGCACCTCGTTTCTGGCCAACTTCACCCGGACCTTCGACGAGATAATCGGGAGCATCCGGCGCCAGTACACTTCCATCCTCCAGGAGGAAGCTGCGGCCGACAGGGCGCGCAAGGAAGGCTTTTCCCTCGCCCTGGTGCCGTTGAAGGAGCTCGCGCCCCTGCTCGTCAGCCAGGCCAGGGAAGTCTCGAGGTTTCGGTCGACGCTCGCGCATGCTCGGGAAGAGAAGTACAAGACTCGCGAATCACTCGTGCGGTTGTACGACGGGCGGCAGGTCGTTTTGAAGCTCGTCGAAGACGAGCCAAGAGCCTACCGAAGGCTCTGCCAGAGGATCCAGCAGGATGATATGGACTCCTGCGCCGGCGCCATGGCAACGGGGTTCCGGGACGAGATCGCCGCCCTCCTGGAAAAACAGGGAAAGCGGGAACAACCGGACTAGAAAGGGAGCTCAGCCGCTCTCGATGCCGACGAGCCGCAGCCGGCCGTCCCGGTAGACATGTTTGAAGCGGACATTCCTGCGCCGAGAGATGAAGACCAGCTCTCCCTCGGCGAGGTAGAAATCGTCGAGCTCCCGCTCGACGTCGGCGGAATAATACCGCGTGAGGTATTCCAGGAGACCGTCGAGGTTGATCTGCTCGAAGTGTTCCACCAGGCGGTTGAACACCTCCCTGCTTCCCCTTTTCTCGAGGAAGTACATTTTCTGAGCCATGAAGAAGATGATGTGGTCCCGCGTGTGCTCCATGGTCACTTTCATGATCGACATCTGCCTCCAATAATCTCCAGCGAAAATTGCCGGCCTGCCGTAGAGCTCCTGTGCGTCTCGGGCAGCGTCGCGGGGAGGACCGCCGGGGTGTTCCAGCGGCCCCGCCCTTGTTGCTATACTGTCCCAGGAGGAGCGTCATGGCGAAGGGGTTCAGTCTCGAGATCGATCCATGGGCCTACCGGGCGAAGTACCAGGAAGATGGCACCTGGGTCGAAGAATACGTCGAAAAACCGCACTTGAGCCCCCGGGAAGAGGAGGCCCTTCCCGCCGATCAGAAGGCGGAGCTGCTTCTCAAGAGGAACAACTATGCCGACCTCCCCGTCGTGAACTACACAACGCAGTACGGCATGGGGTGCTTCGAAGGCTTGAAGGCATTTCCCCAGCCCGACGGCTCGCTTGCCCTGTTCCGGCCGGACGAGAACGGCAAGCGCATGGAAGCCTCCATGAAGGGGCTCCTGATGCCTCCATTCCCGTCGTCGATGTTCCTGACCGCGGTGCGCTCCGTGGTGGGCAGGAACAGGGCGATCGGGTTTGCGCCCACCTACGATCCCGCGTGGGCCGCGGATGACTTTCTCTTCGGCAGCGCGGTGTACATCCGTCCCTTCTCTTTCGCGGAGCCCGGCATCGGAGTCGGAATCTCGCAATCACCGTGGGTGATCGTCGTCACCACGCCCGTGGGCTCATACTTCAAGCCCGGCAATTCCAAGGCGATCACCACGAAGCGGGTCCGGGCGAACCCCGGTGGAACGGGCTGGATCAAGGCGGATTCGAACTATGTGACCAGCGCCCTGGCAAAGAAGGAAGCAGAGCTCGCCGGCTACATGGAGGCAGTCTTTCTGGACGCGCGCGAGCACGCTTATTTCGAGGAGGGCTCTTCCTGCAATATTTTCTTCGTCATGAAGGACCGCACGCTCGTTACCCCCAGCCTGGAGGACACGATCCTGCCCGGCATCACGCGCCGAAGCGTCCTCCTGCTGGCGAAGGAAAAGGGAATGACGATCGAGGAACGGAAGGTTTCCGTAAAAGAAGTGTTCTCCGAGGCGCGGGAGTGCTTCGTTTCCGGCACGGCGGCCGGCATTACTTCCATCGAATCGATCACCCACGACGGCCGCGAGGCTGTTTTCTGTTCGCGGGTTGTCGGGGAGGTGACGCGGGCGCTGCTCAAGACGCTGAAAGGCATCCAGTACGGGGCCATGCCCGACTCCCACGGCTGGATGTTTCCCGCGCTCTGAGCAATGAGCCAACGAGCCTCCGCTTTCCGCCGGACTACCACTCAGCGGCCTCGAAGTCTTTTGGCAGCTGTGGAAAAATCTGCAACACGAATCCGGTCACCGGGTAGAGTATTCCGCGCATGTTCAATGACGGCACGTCCCTGTTCTCGCTCCTCCTGACCGTGTCCGGGCTGCGCGCGAGGGACCCGGCTATCTCCGCGGCCGTGGAGAGGTAGACAAGAGCCTCGGATCTTTTGTTCCTGTCGCCCGTTCTTGCCGCAAGGCGGAACATCGTGACCCCAATGTTGTTGTTCACTTTCACCAGGAAGTCGAGGAGCGCGCGGTCATCCGGCCGATCCTCGGGGTGAAGGAACCCCAGGGCCTCTTTCCGCGTCTCCAGCCGGTCCAGCAGGCGCAGGAAATATCCCTGTGCCGCGAAATAGGCTTCTCGCTGATAGAAGGTGTCGCCGAGCGCATACAGGAGATTCTGAGGCGGCTGGCCCGTCGGCAGGGCCGGTTGTTCCGCCGGGGCGGCGGGGGCGAGTGACTCGTTGCCCGAGGGGTAGGATGAAGCCTCCTCCGCGTTCGTAAAACTGTCCAGAGCCCCCTCGTAGTTTTTCCGCGCGTATTGAATGTACCCGATCTTGTAGGTGAGCTCGGGGTCCGTGTAGAGATTGTCGATCGCTTTCTGGTACTGGGTGGCCGCGTTCTGCAGGTCACCCTGGATGTTGTAATATAAATCGCCCAGGACCGCATAGGGCCTTCCAAAGAGGCGATCCTTTTCGATGAGCTTCATCCTCTGGTTGCTCTCCACAAGCTGGATCGCCATCTGCAGCGCCTGTTCCGAAGGCAGGTATTCGCCCGTCCCGTAATAGTATTCGCCAAGGCGGGTGTACGTGTCGATTTCGATCGTGAGCCTTCGGCGGGTGACCGCGTCCGTGGTCTTCGTCAGCTCCAGCAGGCGCTTCGTTGCATCCAGCGCGCTCTTTTCGTCCGCGGGGCTTTTCACGAGCCGATAGTAGCGCGCCAGATTGTAGTGCGCCTCCCACATCCCCGGCTGTGTCTTGTTCGCCCGGAAGAGCACATCCTGCACGTAATCCAGCCGACGGTGATCCACGAGGTAGCCGCCGAGCTCGGCGAAAACGGGCGCATCGATCTTCACGTCGGGCCGGGTCGCATAGAATGCGCGAAGTCTCTCCACCTCTCTCCCTTTGTCCGTGCGGATGAAGTACCGCAGCATCCGGAAGAGCAGCTCGTCGCGATCGGGGTGCTTGCCGAGCAGAGTCGCGTAGGCTAGGCGGGCGGGCTCGTACTTCGTCTTGTCCCTCTCGGCCCAAAGCAGGTCGTTATCGCCAGTGGCCAGGAGCGCATCGTCGTCATTGAAATGCGCATCCAGGAAATGCTTCAGGAGCCCGTCCGCCTTCTCGTAGTCTGCCAGCCGCACGGATTCCATCCGGGCGTAATCCAGGGTACCCTCCTTGTCCCCCGGATACGCATTCAGCAGCTCGTCGTACTTCCGCTCAGCCAGGAGGTACTGCCGTTTCGCTTCGAACGCCTCCGCATAGCTGTAGTACCATCGCCTCAGTTTCAAGATCGACGCCGCCCGCGCGAATCTATCGTCGGCGAGCGTGAACCTGTCGTTGGCGATCTGCGCGTAGCCGGCCCGGTAGTTCGAGTACGCGACCAGCGGGCGATAGACAAACCAGTAGCCCATATAGCCGAACAACAGGCCGGCCACGACGGTGATCGCCACAACCCGAAACAGCGGAAGGAAGTTCTCCCGAAACGCATAGGCAAAAGTTCGCTGTTCGGCCTCGAAGGCAATCCCGCTTTTCTTCTCGTACCCCGCTGGGATCCGGATCCGCTTTCCCGAAATCCTTCCCGCGAGCGTGGCGATCTCCTGCGCTGTTGCGCCGCGCAGGAGAAGGGTGAGCAGGGCCGCCAGATCGGCGCCAGACACCGTTCCCTGCCCGATGAGATCCTGGACCACGATTTTCAGATTCCGAGGCAGAGATTCGAGGACCCTTTTCAGCTCGGCAAACTGCTCCGGGGTCAGCTCTATTGTGCCCTCGCCAATGCCGGGCACGGCGGACGGCGCGGGAGGCTGTGGCCGCGGTCTGCGTTCGGCGGGCCTGGCTCGTTCGGCGGGCCTGGCTCGTTCCGCCGCCCTCCCCCGGACGACGGTCTCGGCCGGGCCCGCCTGCGGCTCGGCCGGCAGGGCGCCCGGCATGCCAAACTGCTCGGCGGATTCCGGCAGGCTGAACTCGTCGAGGTTGAGGTCTCCCAGGCTTTCCTCTCCGAGGGATTCCATGCCCGCATCCGGCGCCATGGACGTCTCTTCGGGGGAGGCGGGACCCGGCCCCGCAGGCTCGGAGGGGAGCTGGTCCATCTCTGTCGCGGTACCCGCGCCCTCGAATGCGGTCGTGTCCAGATCGAACCCTGCGATCGGGCCTTCCCTCCCGGCGGAGGCCGCGCCCTGATCGGGCTCTTCGAGGGAAGGCATGGGCTCTTCGAAGGCCGGCGCCGGCTCTTCGCGCAAGGCCTCGTCGGAGGACGGCCCGGCGGCCTCCGTTGCCGGGCCCGCGATCGTCTCCGAGAAGCTCAGATCATCGAGGTTGGGAAGCTCGAGGCTCTCTGCACCTGCCGAGGCGCCGGGCTGCGGCACCTCGGCCCCTGTGAGCCCTTCGGAGGCGTCGGATGCGGGCGCTTCGAATGCGCCGAGGTCTTCGAATGCTTCGCCGCCCTTCGCAGAATCCGCCTTCGATGGCGCGGGTTCTGTCTCATCGGGCAGAGCTTCCATCTCTGAAAGATCCGCCTGGAGGTTTTGCGGCTCTCCCTCGGGGAAAGAAAACGCATCGGCGTCCGGCAGTGAGTCGATGGCACCAGGTTCAGACGCGGTCTTGCGGGGAGGGGGCTCGCGGCCAGCGGGCCTTCCGCGTTCCGGCGCCGGCCTGTCCAGTTCTTCAATTGCCTCCGGAGCAGTCTCTTCACCGAACAGCGAGGCGAAATCCAGCCCCTCACCAGCGGCTCCCCCCGCCTCCGGCTCCGCGGCCGTCTCCTCGGGCACCACCGCGCCGCCGGCCCTGGTTGCCCGGGCCGACTCGTCATCCTCGGGAAGACCAGAGAGGCTGTCGAAAAAGTCCTGCAGATTCTCTGACTCGCCGGAGTCGCCGCCCTCTCCAAGCGAGTCGAGCTCTCCTGAAGCCGCGGGAGCATGCTCCTCCCCGGGAGCCGGCACCTCTTCGATGGTTTCGGAGCGCGCGGCGCGGATGGCAGGCTCGTCGCCGAGTGAATTGAGGACCTGCGCGAACTTTTCTATGTCTTCTTTGCTCGGCATGAAGCTCCTGCATCAAATGTCGGTACGTCCCCTGCGCGCCATTACTCAAGCGCCGGGGCTTTCCGGCCGACACCTATTATAAGCAAAAGCATCCGGACGTCCATCATGAAGAGACGCGCACCGCACACACAGTCACAGTCCAGGCCCGCCACCCATCGTCCTGCTGCGCAGACATGTCGCAAGAGGGTCGGGCTTGCGCGCTGTCTGCTCATCACCGGGATGGCATTCTGTTTCGGGGTGCTCTTCTCGGGGGGAATCTTCGCCGCGGATCCGGTCATGCTGGATATCACGATGAAGAGAATCGACTCGTCGAGCCCGCCGCGCATGGTGGACGACGTGCTGGTTTTAAGCTTCAAGCCCGACAGGCCCGCGCGTTTTGTCGGCGTGCGCTTCGCGCACGAGGCCTGGAAGGTCCTCCATCCCTATGCGATGAACGATAGAGGCGTGTTCGTTCTCGACTACCCCGTTCCGGAGGGTGTACGGGACATCCGCTACCGGATCGTCGTGGACGGGCTGTGGATGGCGGACCCCGCCAATCCCCGAACCGACGTCGATGCCGCCGGGGTCTCTCTCTCCGTGTTTACGCTGGAGAAGGATCCGGTGCGCACGATTCTCAATCCGAAGCCGGACGGGAGCGCGCTTACCTTCGTATTTCAAGGGAGCCCGGGGCGGCGCGTCGCCCTCGTGGGGGACTTCAATAACTGGGACCCTTTCATGAATCCCCTCGACGAAACGGCGCCGGGGATGTATTCCATTTCGCTTCGCGTGCCCGCGGGCGACCACTGGTACTGCTTCTTCAGCGACGGCGAGCGGTTCCTGGATCGCTTCAACGCCCGGACGGGTGTCGATCCGGATGGCGGCATCGTCAACTTCTTTGTCTCCCCGTCCTGACCCCTGCTATCCCGCCGCCCGGTCCCTCATCCCATCCCTTATCCGGTGGATGCTGTCGAACCATTTCAGTGCGCTCTCGTTGCGGAAGGGAATGCGATAGAGCTTTCCGCCGAACGTGAAATGAAGCTTGTCGCCCGGGTCCACGGAAAGGGCCCCGAGCGCTGAGAGAGGCGCGGAGAGCGGAATGCCTATCCGGGTACGGAAAATGAGGCGCCGATTCGTGAGAAATGCGCGGCCAAACGCGAATACGCGCACATTGGGGAATCTCTCCTGCTTGAACAGGAATCGCGGCCGCGAGATCAGCAGGATGTGCTCGTCGGGTGCCAGGCCGAGACGCACCTCGCTGCGGATGGGCGTCAAGGGCATCGTGCTGATGTGCTCGTAATGGGCCGGCAGCGGGATCCAGCCTCCCTCGTCGCGGCCGTTTTCATCGGCCGCCGACAACCGGCAGCCCGCGTCGATAATCCAGGTGGAGAAACAGCTGGAGCACTCGATCCGGTTCGTGCTGAAGGGACGCACGAGCTTCAAGCCTTCCATCGTCCCGCAGCTCGGACAGCGGTACAGCACGCGGGTCACATTCACGGCGAGCCCCACCCTGCGGCCCGACGAAGCCGGCACGCTCACCTGGAAATCCGGGCTGCGGATCGCCGCCGCGACGTCGGTGAGGATGCGGTCGTCATCGGCGGGAATTGCGCCGGATTCGTACAAGCGCGAAAACACTCCCCTGACCGGGATGCGCCTCCAATGCCGGGCCCACCGCGGATAGACGAGGTATGCGCCTTCCAGCCGACACACGTACACGGGCACCCCGAGCTTGCGGATCAGCTTGGCGATCCCCGTGAACAGGGGCTGGGTTGTGCCGTCCCAGGTACGCACGCCCTCAGGGAACAGACCGACCAGGCCGCCCCTGGCGATGATCGTGAAAATCGAGCGCAGCGCCGTGAGGTCCGAGGCTGCCTTGCGTTTCGGAAAGGCGCCGAACCACCGGATGAGCTGGCCCAGGGCGCGCTTCCGAAAGAGGTCCTCGGTCGCCGCAAAGTACACGGGACGCTTCAGCATGGCATAGACCCAGATGGGGTCGAAAAGGGTCGCGTGGTTGGAAAGGATGACCCCTGCCCCTGATTGGGGCACCACGGAGACATTGACCGTGGTGATCTGGAAATAGCGGAGAATGGCGCCGCGCAGCAGGCCCAGCATGAAGCGGTAGAAAAGCCGATTCACCAGCCGCGGCTGGCGGAAGCGCACCTGCGAAGCGTTTGGCTCGGCCATGTCGCGCAAAAGATAGTCAAACGCGGGGACGGGCGCAAGCGCCCTCCGCACGGCTTTGCCGCGCTACGCATCCCTTGCTTCAGTCGGCCTTTCGGCCACCGCGGCCGCTCCTGGCGGCATTCGCGGCCGCTCCTGGCGGCATTCGCGGCCGCTCCTGGCGGCATTCGCGGCCGCTCCTGGCGGCATTCGCGGCCGCTCCTGGCGGCATTCCATGGCCTCGGCCGACTTCGGCATCCGTGCCTTCAGCTGCACCCCGTGGTCGAGCCGCACGTGTCGCAGCGCATGCAGGTGCCGCTGCGCACGAGAGTGAAATGACCGCACACCGGGCAGGGATCTCCCTCGTAGCCTTTCATCTTGGCCACATGCACCTCGTTGTCCAGCGCCACAACCTCGCCGTGGCCGTTGCCGTTCGCGTCGTCACGGTGCCCGTTGCTTCTGTTCGTCGTGGTGGCGATCAGGTCGTCCGGTTTCACCTGCACGAGATCGGTCCTCCCCAGGTAGGACAGGGCAAGATCGCGGAAGATCAGGTCGAGGACCGACGTCGTCATCTTGATGTGGTCATGGCCGCTCACCATCCCGTTGGGCTCGAACCGGGTGAAGGTGAACGCGTCCACATACTCCTCCAACGGCACCCCGTACTGCAGGCCGAGGGAGACGGCAATGGCGAAGCTGTTCAGCAGGGAGCGAAAGGCGGCGCCCTCCTTGTGCATGTCGAGGAAGATCTCCCCCACGGTCCCGTCGTCGTACTGGCCGGTCCGGAGGAAGATGCTGTGGCCTCCGATCTTCGCTTTCTGCGTATAGCCGAATCGCTTCGCGGGAAGCGGGTTCCTCTTCTTCCCGCGCGCGGGAGCCAGCGCGAGCCCGATGCCTGAATCGCCCGAATCCTTCGCAATGGCGAGCACCGCGGCGGCGGCCGCATCGGAGCCGGGCATGAGGGAGGACAGGGGCTGGCTCAGCTTCGAGCCGTCGCGGTACAGCGCGATGGCCTTGAGCATCTTGCGCCACGACAGGAGGTAGGCGCCCTTGATGTCGTCGATGGTCGCCGAAGACGGCATGTTGATCGTCTTGGAGATCGCGCCCGAGATGAAGGGCTGCACGGCGGCCATCATCTCGATATGGGCCTTCCAGGCGATGGAGCGCTTTCCGATCTTTCCGTTCGGAGTGGCGGTGTCGAACACCGCGTAGTGCTCCGGCTTCAGGTGAGGGGCGCCTTCGATGGTCATTGTGCCGCAGGCGTAGAGATCCGCGGCCTCGATGTCGGCGGCGCTGAATCCCAGATGGGAGAGGAGGGAGAAACCGGTCTGGGAGAAAGTCGTCTCGGGGATTCCCAGGATGTCCTCCAGGAAGCCCTTTCCCAGCACGTGAGAGGTGAAGGAGAACGCCGTGGAGAACGCGTTGGCCAGTGACGCGTTGACCTTTTCGATCGCCGCGTCCGTGAACCCTTTCTGCCGCAGGGCATCCGAGGAAACGCCCGGCGCCCCGTCAAGGGAGCCGCGTCCAAGGCAGTAGCGCACAACGTCCTCGATCTGCTCCTCCGTGTAGCCCATGCGGCGGAGCGCCGGGGGAAGGGAAGTGTTGATGATCTTGAAGTAGCCTCCGCCGGCGAGCTTCTTGAACTTCACGAGGCTGAAGTCGGGCTCGACGCCCGTGGTATCGCAGTCCATGACAAGGCCGATCGTTCCCGTCGGGGCAATGGCGGTGACCTGCGCGTTCCTGTAGCCGTACTTCTCTCCGAGTGCGAGAGCCCGGTCCCACGCGCGGCGCGCCGCGGCCATCAGGTCCGGCGGGCAGAACAGCGCGTCAATGGGCTGGGGGATGACGGAGAGGCCCTCGTACTCCTCGGGGGCCGCGCCGTAGGCGGCCCGCCCGTGGTTGCGGATGACGCGCAGCATGTCCTCGCGGTTCGCCGTGAACCGCGGGAACGGCCCGAGCTCCGCCGCCATTTCGGCCGACGTGGCGTAGGCCTCCGCGGACACGATGGCGGACAGGGCCGCCGCGATGGCGCGGCCTTCCGCGCTGTCATACGGGATTCCCATGACCATGAGGAGAGTGCCGAGGTTTGCATACCCGAGGCCGAGCGTGCGGAAGTCGTAGCTCTTGCGGGCGATCTCCCGTGCGGGGAACTGGGCCATGAGCACGCTGATCTCCAGCACGATGGTCCACAGCCGAATGGCGTGGAGCAGGTCGTCGATGCGGATCTCCCCGGTCTGCTCGTCGTAGAAGGTCATCAGATTGAGCGATGCGAGGTTGCACGCCGTGTCATCCAGGAACATGTACTCCGAGCACGGGTTGGACGCGCGGATCTCCCCGTCCTGGGGGCAGGTGTGCCAGTCGTTCACGGTGGTGTGGAACTGCAGGCCCGGGTCCGCGCACAGCCACGCCGCCGTCGCAATGCGCTCCCAGATCTCGCGCGCCTTCACGCGCTCCCTGATCTTGCCGTCCGTGCGGTTCACCAGCTCCCACCAGCCGTCATCGAGCACCGCTTCCATGAAGGCGTCGGTGAGGCGCAGGGAGTTGTTGGACGACTGGCCGCTCACGGTGTTGTACGCTTCGCTGTCCCAGTCGGTGGTGTACTCCTCGGGCTCGAAGTCCCAGATTCCCTGCTCGGCAAGCTGGATCACCTGGTGGATCCAGTTGGCGGGGACTTCCTCCTGAAGCGCCTCTTTCACTGCGCGCTCGAGGTCCTTGTTCCTTCGGGGATCGAATGCCGCGTTGCCGTTGCCGCTGCCGTTGCCTTCCGGCCTCAGGCGGCAGGCTTCCAGGATCCGCTTTGTATGCCGGCGGAGGATCCTGCTGCCGGTGACCATCGCGGCGACCTTGCGCTCCTCCTCCGCCTTCCAGTCGATATAGCGGAATACATCGGGGTGATCGGCATCCAGGGTCACCATGCGCGCGGCCCTGCGGGTCGTCCCGCCGCTCTTGATGGACGAAGCGGAGCGGTCGCTCACCTTCAGGAAAGAAAGGAGCCCCGAGGACACGCCGCCTCCCGAGAGAGATTCGCTGGAGGCGCGCAGCTTGGAGTAGTTCGTGCCCGTGCCGGAGCCGTACTTGAACAGGCGCGCCTCCCGGGTGATGAGGTCCATGATCCCGCCCTCGTTCACCAGGTCATCCTCGATGGAGAGGATGAAGCAGTTGTGCACGACGATGTTGTTCGACAGGTACTGCCCGCTCAGAGTCTGGATGTCATAGACCTGCTGGAGCCCGGCGAACTCGAGGCGAATGACCGCCTCCTCCCGCAAGGCAGAGAGTTTCTCGGCCACAAGGCGATTGGAAGGCGCTGCGGCTTGTCTTGCGCGGATCCTTTCGGAGCTTACCCTGTCGCTTGCAGTGGAAAGCCGCAGCCTCATTCCGGGCGACAGCTCCGCGACGGGAAGCCACTTTGCTTCTTCACGGCGTGCCCGGGACGCGAGCACCAGGTGATCGCCCGTGGCCTCAAGCGCGGCCCCATTCTTCAAGATGACCCGGAAGACAGGCTTTACGCCGTTTTCAGCAACGGCGAAGACCCTGGTCGTGCCCCGACCTTCATCCGTACCATCGAAGACCTCGAGGCCGACGAGGCCTCCTTCGACGATTGAACCGATCGCGACCGGACCGAAAGGAGTCGAGACGGGTGCGCCATAGGGCTGGCACGCATGGGGCTGCGGACGCTCGTAGGCGCTTGTCGCCTTCTCCACTTCACCCGTATCGGGATTGACGAAATAATGACCCTGGGCAGGCCCCTTCAGGCCGTACGCGGCGTACAACCCCGTGTTGAACCATTGGGGCGAGTTCGGCGCGCCCATCTGCCGGGCGAGGATATGGCACATCTCGTCGTAGAAGGCCTGCGCGTCCTCTTCGGTGGAGAAGTATTTGTACCTCCTCCCCCAGTCCATCCACGTGAACGCCAGCCGGTGAAAGACCTGGCGGGCGTCCGTCTCGCCCCTGGTGGCGCTGTCAGCACCCGCGCCGGCTGCCGTGCCGGCCGTTGTCCCCGACGCCGTGCCTGCGGCAGCGCCCCCGGCAGCGGCACCGCTGCTTCCCGCGG
>JBEKTX010000075.1:0-14039 GCA_049515615.1 Spirochaetia bacterium | reverse complement strand
CAACGCGGGTGAGAATGCAGCGGATGCGCTCATCCGGGAGGCCCGCGAGGAGCTGGGCATCGACGCATCGGGGGCTGCGTACCTGTACTCCTACCTGAGCGAGGGCACGTTTGAATCGGAGTACGCAGAATGCTTCATGCACGAATCTTCCCAGCCGATCAATCCGGACCCCGGTGAGATCGACGAGGGTCGGCATTTCCCACTCGATGAGGTGCGCGGAATGATCGGCACAGGCGCCCTCACGCCGATGTTCGAGCGCGAATGGCCCTTGCTCCTTGCAGCGCTCGGAGAAAGCTGATGAGCTTCGAAATCACACCGGAGGCGATTGCCCTGGTCTGCGCGGCGGCTGTCGCGCTGGGCGTCGCGCTTGCGAGCCTGCGCCGGACCGCCGTCCACGGCGGCATCGCCCTCTCCCTCATGATGTGCGCAGTGTGCGTCTGGTCTCTCGGCTCAGCCATGGAGGCCGGATCGCGCGGCGTTCCGCACAAGCTTTTCTTTGCGGTGTGCGCCTATGCGGGGACCGTGAATGTCGCTCCCCTGTTCCTGCTTTTTGCCCTGCGCTACCGCAGGAAGGAGTGGAGGCCGGCCTGGTGGCACCTAGTATTCCTCTGGCTCATCCCCGCGGTCACATTGGTGCTCGCGGCAACGAACGGTGAGCATGGCCTGGTGTGGTCCCGGCTGGCGCCCGGACCGGCGGGCACGAACATCCTTCTCTACGAACCTGGACCCTGGTACTTCGTGGCCGTCATCTACTACGCGGCCCTTGGCCTGGCGGCGGCGATCCTCATCGGGCGCGCCGCGCTGCGCGCCCAGCGGATGTTCGTGTGGCAGACGGCCATCCTCCTCACGGGCCTGCTCATCCCCTGGCTCGCCGCCGCTCTCATGTACCTGCCGTTCAACCCTCTGCCCGGCGTGGACCTGCCGCCGATCGCCTTTGCCGTGACCGGCTTTCTCCTGCTGATCGGGATGAGGCGCTTCAGCCTGCTGGACCTGGTCCCCGTCGCCCGGGACCATGTCGTGGAAAAGATGTCGGACGGATTCGTCGTGCTGGACGCGCAGGGAAGGCTGGTCGACATCAACCCCGCAGCCCGGGCGCTGCTGAACGGCTCGGATGCCGCGATCGGGGCACCGGTCGACCAGGTCCTTGGCGCGCTGGGTGGTGCCCTGGAAGGGCTTCGCGGGCGCACGGACGATCATCTGGAGTTGTCGCTTCCGGGAGATCCGGAGCGGCACCTGGACCTGCGGGCGTCCGACCTGCTCGATCGGGCAGGCAACGCAACGGGGCGCCTCCTGGTGATCCGGGACGTCACGGAACGCCGGAGGCTGGAGCTGGAGAAGGAAGAGCTGATCAGGGAGCTCCAGGAAGCCCTCGCCGACGTGAAGACCCTGAGCGGGCTGCTTCCGATCTGCGCCTCGTGCAAGAAGATCCGCGACGACCATGGGTATTGGCTGACGGTGGAGAAGTTTCTCTCCGACCATTCAGGGGCGCAGTTCAGCCACGGGCTGTGCGACGACTGCCTCCGCAAGCTCTATCCCGAGCTTTCAGGAGAAGGTCCCGAAACCTCCAGATAAGTGCGTGCTGCTTCCGCGCCGAGGCGGACGTAGACCCTGCCGTTCTCCCTGACTTTCTCTATCGCCTCCTCGTCCAGGGTTCTCACCGCCTTCGCGGGGCTGCCGATGATCAGTGACCGTGGAGGAAAGCTTTTCCCTTCCGTCACCAGGGCGCCGGCGCCCACGATGCTCTCCCTGCCGATCACCGCGCCGTTGAGCACGACGGCGCCCATCCCGATGAGACAGTCGTCTCCGACCGTGCAGCCGTGAAGGATCGCCCGATGACCGATGGTGACGCCTTCGCCCACCACGCAGGGAATGCCGAAATCAGTGTGCAGGGTTGCCCCGTCCTGCACGTTGGATCCCCGTCCCAGGGTGATGGGCTCGATGTCGCCCCGCAGCGTGGCGCCGAACCATACGCTCGTGTCCGCGGCCAGTGTCACATCGCCGGCCACTTCCGCGTTCCATGCAACGAACAGCCCTTTTTCGACCTTCGGGACCTTGTCTCCGATCCTGTGCACCATGCATTACCTCCGCGGCTTTTCGACGGCCCTCGCGGCCCCCGACTTCACGAGCTGTGCATTGATCGATATCCTGTTCTTGAGGATGATTCGGGCCCTCAGCACGGAGCCCTCACCTTCGCATTCGTCTTTCAGGAACACCTTCTTTTTCAGCACGCGCTCTTTGAGGTAGGCGAGCGCTGCCGCGCCGTCCAGGATCTCCAGCCCGAGCAAGGACACGGTCACACCGGACTCCAGCACGAGGCTGCAGTCGGGCCTGATCTCGGTGACCGTGTGCATCGGCGGCAAGGGCTTCACGCCGGCGGTGGGCGCGGCGGGAACCATGTCGGGGATCCGCGGCCCCCGCGAGCCGGCCTCGGAGGCCGAGGAGGCCGGCAGACCGCTCCTGTCGGGGACGATGACGTTGAAAGTCCCGCCAAACAGCTCCCCGTGCCGGCCGCGGGCGTTCCGCAGAAAGTCTGCCCGGATCTCGTACCCCACTGCGTTCCTCCCCGCCGCGAGCGCGGCCTCTGCCGTGGTTCCCCGTCCCACGAAGGGATCGAGGACCGTATCGCCGGTGAAGCTGAACATCCTGATGAGCCGCCGCGGGATCTCCTCCGGGAACGGTGCGTCATGCCCGTCCTTGCGGGCTCCGCCCACCTGCCAGTGGCCGGAGAACCAGGATTTCCATTCTTCCCGCGTGAGCACGGAAAGCTCCCGGGCCTCCCGCGAGGGCAGGCGGCCTTTCCCCGGTTTTTTGAACAGGAGGATGTACTCGAAGTCGATTTCGACCACGCCGTTGGGCGGGTAGGGGTAGGAGCCCATCACCACGGCGCCGCCGGTTGTGTTCATCGTCGTTTTCTTCCGCCAGATTATCGAGCCCATGGAGTCGAATCCCGCTTCTGCGCATTGGCAGATGATTTCGGCGTGGAGCGGGATCACGCAATAGCGTCCGAACACGCTCGCCCGCGCGAACTGGTCTCCAATGTTCACGCACAGCCGCGCCCCCTCGCGAAGAACCCTGAAACACTCCGTCCAGACCTGCTGGAGGTCACGGAGGTACTCATGCAGGCTCTGCCCGAAACCTATCTGCCCGGGGGATCCATAGTCCTTGATCTGCCAGTACGGGGGAGAGGTGACCACGAGGTCGATGCTGTCGGCCGCAAGCTCCGGCATCCACCGGCAGTCGGCGTTGTAAAGCACGGCACTGCACGGTCCGGGCTGCATCGTGCGGTGAGTATAGTCCGCGCGGCGAGCGGACGGCAAGGCAGTCGATCGACTCCCGCGATGCGTTTGACTCCCTCCCCCCGTGGTTTGTACCTTGATCGAGGAGGACAATCATGGAAGTTGTGCTTTCCCCGAGCCAGGCCGCGCCCGGTTTTTCGCTGTCGGACCAGGACGGCCGCACCGTGAAGCTCTCCGACTTCAAAGGGCGCAAGGTTCTCCTCTATTTCTATCCGAAGGCGGACACCCCTGGATGCACGACGCAGTCATGCGCGGTCCGCGATGCCCGGCAGGACATGAAGAATCTCAACGTGGACGTCCTCGGGCTCAGCCCCGACACCCCCGCCGACCAGAAGAGGTTCGACGTGAAGTTCTCCCTTGGATTCCCGCTCCTGGCGGACACCGATCACCAGGTTGCCGAAGCCTTCGGCGTCTGGGGCGAGAAGACGAACTATGGAAAGACCTCCATGGGAATCATCCGATCGTCATTCCTCATCGATGAGAAGGGGAAGGTCCAGCGCGCCTGGTACAAGGTAAAACCTGAGGAAACGGTTCCCAAGGCAAAGGAAGCGCTGGAGGAGCTTGCGCGGCCCGGAGCGGAGGGTTTCCCCACGTCCCGTCAGCCAGGTTGATCACCAGGTCGTTGTCCGGCGGCTCCGTATCGGTCCAGAGGCTGGTGATCAGGTCCTTGCGCATGCCGATGACAAGTCCGGCCATGGGGCTCAGCCCCCGGGTCCTGATCATTTCAGAACCAGTGAAATGTTCGTCGCCCCGGAAGTGCGCGGCAAATGCATCAGCCACCTCGGCGGCGAAAGTGGAGGCCTCCGCGCCCGAGATGCCGTAGGCTTTCAGCTGTCGGGTCGCAATCCGCGCTGTGCCCTCGTGCACGAAATCCCTGGAGTACTCCCAGAAATTCATCCCGCGTTCCGAGAAGGACGGGAGATCCGTGACGAAAGAGGATTCGATATTCATCCGCTGCGTGTCCGCATGTACCGTCACCAGCCGAATGGGATCCGGGAAAGTGATGAGGGACCCGGTCTCGATATCGTAAATCGCGCGTCCGCTCGAAGACTGCCGCAGGGCGATATCCTGTGCGTGGAAATGCCCGGTGAAGACGGCGCGCACCCCGTAGGATGCAAGCATGTCGGACGCCTTCCGCCAGTCTTTCACGAGGTAGTCGGGGAAATACTTCTCCTGGCCGGCGAAATGCTCGACCACTCCGTGATGCATCATGACGATGACTGCCTTCTGCCGTCCGAGGGCCTGCCCCAGCATCGACTCGATCCAGGCCTCCCGTGAGGGCGTGAAACCGCTGCCGGTTTCCGGGGCGGCGCGTCCGGCGTTCCCCGCGTAGTCCGCCGAATCGATCGCCAGGAGCCACAGCCCGGGCGCCGGCTCCGCCACGTAGCTCAAGGACTCCGGATCTCTGAAAAGCGCCTCTCCGTATCCAGCGTTCCTGTAGATCTGCGCGAACTCCGCAGGCGTCACGTTGGGGACGCGCATCATCGCCGCCCCGCTGTAGCGGACCGCGTGAGGGTTTTGAATGTCATGATTGCCCGGCACCACGTAGACGCGGACGCCCGTCCCGGAGAGAGCGGAGAGCTGCCCTGCCATGAGAAGGTGAGCCTGCCTCTCCCCATCCTTGGTGAGGTCACCCGGGATCAGGAGGAAATCGACCCCCATGCCGCGAACTCTTTGGAGCGCGGCGGAGAGGATCTCCGCGCTCTGCGGGAGCAGCTTCCTGTCGCTGTCCATATCGTGCTGGAACGCGGCGCCTTCGATGCCCAGCTCCGCGTCGTACAGGTGCGGATCGCTGAAGACGGCGAACCGGGCCGGGGGATAGGCGGCCGCCGGCTCGGTGAATGTCAGGCCCCTTTCGGTCGGGCTGCCGAAATGGATGCCGGCGCAGGACGCGAGGACGAAGATGAGCCCGGCGATGCCGGCAAGCCCCGCGATCCCGCGGGCCGCACGCGCTGCGGACCTCGACAGCCGGCTCGCCCTCATTCGATGTAGTGGCAGCCCAGTGAACGCGCGTTGGAATAGGCGGCGGAGACGATCAGGTGGGCGGCAAGCACGGCATTTCGCAGCTCGATGATCGAACGGCCGATCGTCGCCTGCCTGTAGAACTGCTCGATCCTGTGGCTGAGGTAGTTCAGATCAGCCAGGGCGCGTTCCAGGCGTTTCCTGTTGCGGATGATGCCGGCGTAGTTCCACATCGTGGACTGGATGTTGAGCATATCCTGCTGGATGAGGACGGGATCGAACTCCTCCGCCGGTGCCGGGTGCACCCATTCGGGTACGCCTCTTTTCATGGCAGGTGAGACCAGGATGAGGTTCCGAGCCGCGTCCTTGCCCGCGGCGTTGCCGAAGAAAAGGGCCTCCAGCAGGGAGACCGAGGCCAGGCGGTTGGCGCCGTGAACGCCGGTGCATGCCGTCTCTCCGGCCGCGTACAGCCCTGGAACGGAGGTGCGCCCGGTGAGTCCCACTTTCACGCCGCCGCAGAAATAGTGTGCCGCCGGCACGACCGGGATGGGTTCCCGCCGGATGTCCAGGCCGACGCTCATGCACTTTTCGAAGATCCCCGGAAAGCGCTCTTCCAGCCGGGAGTCGGCGGCCTGGCGGGCGTCCAGGAGCAGGTAATCAGAGCCCTCGTTCTCCATCTCGCGGTACATTGCACGCGCCACCTCGTCCCTCGGGGCGAGATCGGCGAGCTCGGGATCGTACCTCTTCATGAACTGTTCCCCCGCGCGGTTGACCAGGCGGGCCCCTTCGCCGCGGACCGCCTCGCTGATGAGGAAGCGCTTCACGTCGCGATGGAAGAGCACAGTGGGATGGAACTGGACGTATTCGGCGTTCAGGATTTCGGCCCCGATCCTGCTCGCCATGGCAAGGCCGTCTCCCGTCGCGCAGGCGGGATTGGACGTGTGGAGGAAGAGGTTGCCCACGCCGCCGGTGGCCAGGATCGTGGCCCCCGCGTAGAACACCCGCACCTGCGCGGCAGCGGGGTCCCAGAGATACGCTCCGAAGACCCGCGTCTGCCTGTAGCGTTCCTGCGGGTCGGTGGAGTTGTGCGTATTCGTGATCAGGTCAATGGCCGCATGCGATGGGAATGTCCTTATCCGCGGATGCGCGGCGGCGGCCGCCAGGAGCGAGGCTTCGATGGCCCGGCCCGTCGTGTCCCGGGAGAAGTAGATCCTCCGCACGGAATGCGCGGCCTCCTGCGTGAGGGCCGGCTTTCCCGAGGGATCCCTGTTGAACGGCACTGCCAGCCTGCGGACGAGCAGCTCGTCGACGAGTGCCGGGCCTTCAGCCGCCAGGAGCTCGACCGCCTCCCTGCTGTTGATGCCGTCACCCGCCACGGTGATGTCCTGCGCGAGCAGCGCAGGGGAGTCCGCCTCCCCGCGCGCCACAATGCCGCCCTGCGCATACTGGGTATTGCACTCCTCCAGGAGCGGCTCCTTGGAGACCACCGCCACGGAGCGCCCTTCGTCGGCGGCCGCGAGGGCGGCCGTGAGGCCCGCGATTCCCGCGCCGAGCACGATCAGGTCGAACTCGAATGCCTGCGCTCCCGCCACCCCCGGCTTCCTCCTTCTCCGCTTCAGGAAATCTTCAGGGAAAAATCAAAGGACCGCACCGAGTGCGTGATCGCGCCCACGGAGATGAAGTCCACCCCTGCCGCGCTGACGGCAGGGATGCGCTCAGCGCTCATCGTGCCCGAGGCCTCGACTTTTGTCCGGCCCGCGATCCTCCGCACCTCGCGCCTGATGTCATCGGCCTCCATGTTGTCCAGCATGATGAGGTCCACTCCGGCGGCCAGGGCGTCGCTGACCTCCGCCGGGCTGCGGCATTCCACCTCCACGGCGAACCTTGTGCCCCAGCGCGCGCGCACTCGGCGGACCGCTTCGGCGATCGAGCCGGCGCTGTCGACGTGGTTGTCCTTGATCAGCACCATGTCGTAGAGACCCTGGCGGTGATTGCGCCCCCCTCCAACGGTGACGGCGTATTTCGAGAGCGCGCGCCAACCGGGCAGGGTCTTGCGCGTGTCCAGGATCTCGGCGTGCCCGGAGGCCCGCGCCTGCTCCACAACTGCGCGCGTCGCCGTAGCGATTCCGGTGAGGAAGGAGATGAAATTGAGGCTCGTCCTCTCGCCGGACAGGACCGAGACGGCTCTCCCGCTCACCTCCGCCACGCGCAGACCCTTTTCGAGCTGCGCGCCGTCGTGCACGGCGAACTGGACGCGGGTGTCGGGGTCGATCATCCGAAAAACCGCGGTGAACACTTCCTCGCCGGCGAGCACTCCCGTGTCCTTGCTCCAGAGCGCCGCCGCGCATCCTCCGTCCGGCGCCGCGGCCTGCGACGTGACATCGCCGAGGTCCCCGAGGTCTTCGCGAAGCGCAAGCTGCAGGAGCGGGAGGTAATCGCCTTCGCGCATCGCCGAGAGGATAGTGCGGCCCTCCGCACGTTTCAAGGGGGCCGCGCCGGCGGACCGGGCCTGCCGGCGGCTTTGACACGGCGCACCGCCGCGGCTACATTCACGTCATGACGAGACGGGTCAAACTCAGCGGCGGAGCTGCCGCGGCGGCGCTCAGCTGTCTCTCGGCCATGAAACGGATCATCTTTACGCTTCTCGTTTTTCTCATTGGTGCGGCCGCCTTTTCGCAGGCCACACTGCCCGCCCGTCCCTCCCGCGTGCGCCTGGCGCCAATGCCCCGTGACGGGGTGGGCAACATCGGTGTCGTCGTTCCCATCCTGATCTATCACTCGATTCGGCCGTACATTTCAACGGACACGACGGGGGCGCGACGCTGGATCGCGACTCCCGCTACCCTGGAGTCGGAGCTGTCGTACCTCCGGGTGAAAGGGTACTCCTCCGTAACGTTCGATGCCCTGGCGGCCCACATCCAGGACGGCGCACCCCTCCCTGAAAGGCCCATCATCATTTCCTTTGATGACGACTGGCAGAGCCAGTACGAGAACGCGGTCCCGCTGCTGCACAAGTACGGGTTCACGGCAACGTTCTTCATCTGGGTGCGGGCCGTGGGTCGGAAGCACCATATGAGCTGGGATGAGATCAGGGAGCTTGACGTGGAAGGGATGGAGATCGGCTGCCATACCCTCACGCACCTGATCCTCACGAAGCTCAAGAGCGAAGAAACGCTTCGCCGGGAAATCATCGCGGCGAAGGTCCTGATCGAGGCGCACATCGGCCATCGCGTGACGAGCCTCGCCTGGCCGTTCGGGCAGTACGATGAACGGATCGTGAGGATTGCGCGGGATGCGGGGTTCACCTCGGCGCGCAGCACTTGGCCGGGGGTTTTTCACACGAAGGACGGCCTGCTCAGCCTCACGGGCCTGATCCGCACGGAGTCCACCGCGAGACTCGTCGACACCCTTGTCAGACCCGAAGGGGAACGAGGAGCAGCGGCACGCGGGACCGGGCGATGACCCGCGCGGCCACGCTTCCTTCCCAGAATGCTTCCGTGCCCGCCCTCCCATGCGTGCCCATCACCACCAGGTCGGCGGCAAGCCTCCGCGCCGTTCGCACGATGGCGAGGGCCGGATCCCCGCGGGCGGCTTCGCAAGTCGTCTGAACTCCGGAGGACTTCAGCTCCGCGGCACGGGCCGCGACGTACTCGCCTGCTCCCGCGCTGTCCATCTCCAGCTTGATCCGGGTGGCGTTCGGCAGCAGCACACTTGCCGCCTTTTCCAGTCCCGTGAGCTCTTCGGGATTCGGGATGACCATCAGGAGATGGAGGCCGCAGGAAAAAGCAGCGGCGAGCTCGGCGGCGAGCGGCAGGCACTTTTCGTGCACGGGGTCGCCATCGATTGGCGCGACAATCCAGGTCCAATCCTTCTCCTGATCCGAAGCTTCCTTCGAAGGACGCACCAGGAGCACCGGGGTGGCGCCGTGCCCGATCACCTGCTGGGCGATCGTCCCGAAGAGCAGGCGCCGCGCGCCGCCGGTGCCGTGGATGCTCATCACGACGAGGTCGGGGGCGAGCTCCGCAGTGTGGTCGGTGATGCTTCGCGCGACGTCACGCACTCCCGCTTCATGAACGTGAGTCTCGACGCGCAGCCCCGCCAGGATGGGCATCTTCAGAACGTCGGACAGGTATGCGGAGGCCTCGCCGGGCGTCACGAGGTGGCGCTCCTTGTGGACCGCCGCGGGGGCATGCCGCTCGATGACGTGCACGAGCGTGAGCGCAGCGCCGGCCCGCCGCGCCAGGCGCGCCGCCATGGGGAGACTCGACTCGGACAGGCGGGAACCGTCCAGGGGAACAAGGAGATGATGGAACATCGCATCACCCTCCGGTGAATGTCTGATAGAGAAGATACACGTTGAGGACCACGATGAGCCCGGCGGCGAGCCACGCGAGGACGTTCGTGATCGGCCGGTTGACGAGAACTCCCATGATATCTTTCCGCTGCGTGAACATCACCAGGGGGATGACGGCGAATGGAAGGCCAAAGCTCAGGACGACCTGGCTCAGAACCAGAGTGCGCGTGGGATCGAGGCCCAGCGCAATGACAACCAGGGAGGGGGCCATTGTTGCCAGCCGGCGGATCCATGCCGGAATGCGCCGGTGGATGAAGCCCTGCATGATCACCTGGCCCGCCATGGTGCCCACGCTGGAGGAGGAGAGCCCGGAAGCCAGAAGGGACACGCCGAATACCCAGCTTGCCGCTTTCCCCAGGAGCGGCTCGAGAGTCCTGTGCGCCTCCTCCAGCGTTCCGATCGAGGTCAATCCCTTCGCGAAAAAAGTGGCGGCAGCCATGATGAGCATGGCCATGTTGATGAGCCCGGCAATTCCCATGGCAATGGAAACGTCGGCGATCTCGAATCTCAGGAGGCGGCGCAGCTTGCCGGGCTCCTTCACCACGACGCGGTTCTGCATCAGGGAGGAGTGGAGGAAGATGACGTGGGGCATGACCGTGGCCCCGAGAATGCCGACGGCCAGCAGCACGCTCTCCGGCCCCCGCAGCTGCGGCACAAACGTGTGGAAGAGGACCTGGCCGAGCGGCGGACGGTCCAGGATGGTCTCCACGAGGTAGCTCACCGCGATGACGCCGACGAATCCGCTGATCACCAGCTCCAGGGGACGGAAACCGAAGCGTTCGAGGCTGAGGATGAGGAACGTCGCGGCCGCGGTGAGGAACGCGGCGAACAGGAGCGGGATGCCCAGGAGAAGCTGGAACCCGATGGCGGCGCCGAGGAATTCCGCCAGGTCCGTCGCCATGGCCGCGATTTCCATCAGGATCCACATGACGTACACCACGGGCCTTCGGAACCGCTCGCGGCAGTGCTCCGCAAGGTTCTTGCCGGATGCAATTCCGAGCTTGGCCGAAAGTGTCTGCACGAGCATTGCGATGAGGTTGGACGCGAGGACGACCCAGAGCAGCATGTAGCCGAACTGTGCCCCGCCAGAAATGTTCGTGGCGAAATTGCCGGGGTCCATGTAGGCGATGCTCGCAATGAACGCCGGGCCGAGGAAGGGCAGCAGGCGCCGGAAGCGTTTTTTTCCGGCCGAACCGTCGAGAATCTCCTCTGCGCTGGTCCTTGTCCGGCTTGCCCGGCTCTCTTCCGTCAACCGTTCGGTCCCTTCGACAAATGGGCCTGGAGGCGTTCGATGCAGGTGGCGTACCCCAGCAGCGCAATGAAACTGCCGATCCGGGGCCCTTGGGACTGGCCCAGGAAGATCCGGTACAGCTCTCGGAACCAGTCCTTTGTCCGGATTTCCCTCTCCTTCGCGACCTGGAAGACAAGGGTCTGCAGGGTGTCGGGATCCGGCGCGGCCCCCGCCGTCTTCAGACGGGAAAGCTCGTCGCAGAGCGCGGTCACGGCGGCATCGAGCTGGTGGCCTGCCGCCTCAACGGTGCGCGCCGGCAGCAGCACCTCACGGTAGAAGGCAAGCGCGTCATCGATGAGCTGCTCGTAGTAGGCCGCGTTGTCCGCGATCTCCGGCTCGTACTTCATGAGGTAGTCGCGCACGATCCGCGGATCGTCCTGGTTGAGCGCGAGGATGAGCTCGAGGATCAGCGAGTAGGTGATGATCCTGCCCCCGGGAAGGCGCCCGGCATGCGCGCCCTTTGAAAGCCGGGAAATGAAGGGCACGGGCGAGTCTTCCGCTCCGTCGTCCCGGGCGACCAGCTCGAGGTACGCGTCCACGATCTCGGGCAGGATGGGCAGCCCCATCTTCTTGGCCTGCTGCGGCTTTGCGTACATGATGTAGAGGAGCGAATCGACGGGAGCGAATCGCAGCCATTGTTCGAGTGATATTCCGTTGCCGATCTTCTTCGAGATCTTTTTCCCTTGTTCGTCGAGGAACAGCTCGTACTTGAAGAGCTCGGGCGGCTCCCCGCCGAGGATCTTCACGATCCGGGAGGACAAGCGCGCCGAGTCGAGGAGATCTTCTCCGTGCATCTCGTAGTCGATGCCGAGGGAAAACCATCTCAAGGCCCAGTCCACTTTCCATCCCACCTTGCAGGCGCCCCCGAGGATGCTCCGTGTCCCGGTGTGCCCGCAGCATTGGTATTTGCCCGCCAGGGGCGCGTCGCACGCATACGAGACCGTGCACGCCGCGGCGTCCAGGCCCGTCACCCTCGTGGAATAGACCCTTCCGCAGCTTTCACAGATGGGGAAGAAAGGGCTCCAGGCGGCGCGCCTTTCCTCCGCGATCGTGGCCTTGAACAGCTCGCTGACCTCTTCGTAGTGCACCATGATCCGGCGCAGTCCTTCGTCGAACACCCCGGAGGCGTACATCTCCGTCGAGGAGGCGAACTCGTAGCGAAACCCGTAGGAATCGAGGAACTCCCGCAGCCGGCGGTTCATGTAGTGGGCAAAGGATTTCTCCTCCCCGAAGGGGTCGGGGACCGACGTGAGGGGCTTGCCGAGGTGCCGCTGGAGCATCGGCGCGTTCGGCAGGTTCTTCGGCACGTCCCGCAGCCCGTCCATGTCATCGGAGAAGGCGACGATGCGCGCATCAATGCCGGGTTCCAGAGTGGATAACGCCTGCAGCACGAAGGAGGTCCGGGCCACTTCGCCGAATGTCCCGATGTGCGGGAGGCCGGAGGGGCCGTACCCGGTTTCCGCCGTAACCGACCGGGTGCCGATTCTCTGGAGTCGATCCCGGATCCGCTGGGCTTCGATGAAGGGCCATTCCTTGTGCGTCATAGCTGCGTTCGTGATAATCCCTTTGCCGTGCGCCCGTCAAGTTTCCGCGGCGGGAGGCAAAATCTGGTGGCCCCGACGGGCTTTGAAGTGTACCTTAGATACCAGACGAAGCCATGGAAGAGAGAACTCGCGGAAGAAGATGCACCGGCGCCCAGGGCGTGGTGCACATGCTCGAACAACAGGGTGTGAAATATGTCTTCGGCCTGCCGGGCGGAGCGGCCATCCCCCTGTTCGATGCGTTGGTCGATTCGAAGATCAAGCTCGTCCTCACCCGGCACGAGCAGGGCGCGACGCACATGGCGGATGGGTACGCGCGCGCGACCGGTGAGCCGGCCGTCGTGCTCGTCACCTCGGGCCCCGGGGCGACAAACACGATTACCGGCATCCTCACGGCTTCCATGGATTCGGTCCCCATGGTCGTCATCACCGGACAGGCGAACGTCGCGAGCCTCGGCCTGGACGCGTTCCAGGAGGCGGACGTCTCGGGGATTTCACTGCCCATCGTGAAGCACTCCTATCTCGTGAAGAACGCTTCCGACATTCCGCGCGTCGTGAGGGAGGCATTCTTCATCGCGCGATCGGGGAGGCCGGGCCCTGTTCTCATTGATATTCCAAAGGACTGCTCCAACACGATGATCTGGGCCCGCGAGGACGACGAATTCCAGCTCCCCGGCTACCGGGTGCCTTCGGAGGGCGATCCCGCCCAGATTTCGTGCGCCGCGAGGATGCTCCGCGAAGCGCGGCGGCCCGTGCTCCTCGTGGGACACGGCGCGGTGATTTCTGGCGCGGGAGCTGAACTTCGGACGCTGGCGGAGACGATGCAAATTCCGGTGACCAACACGCTCTTGGGCAAGGGAGCGTTTCCGGAAACCCATCCGCTGTCCCTCGGGATGCTGGGGATGCACGGGACCGCCTACGCGAACAAGGCGGTGACCGACTGCGACCTGATCATGTCAGTCGGCTCCCGCTGGGACGACCGCATCACGGGAACGCCGGACACGTTCTGTCCGGACGCGGTGAAGATCCACGTCGACATCGATCCGGCGGAGATCAACAAGCTGTTCACCATGGATTGCTCCGTTGTGGGGGACGCCCGCACTGTGCTCGCGGCCCTCAATACCCAGCTGGTGGCCGGTGACACGGCGGCATGGCTGGCGCAGATAGAGGAGTGG
Organism: Spirochaetia bacterium; assembly: GCA_049515615.1. GTDB lineage: Bacteria > Spirochaetota > Spirochaetia > SZUA-6 > Fen-1364 > Fen-1364. The sequence continues at coordinate 420 of JBEKTX010000075.1, read as the reverse complement.
AAGAAGGCTCATCCCCTGCACTACCACAAGCGGGGCACGTTCGAGGCGCAGTATGTGATCGACGAGCTGTACCACCAGACCGGCGGCAGGGCGATTGTCACCACGGACGTCGGACAGCACCAGATGTGGGCCGCGCAGTTCTACCGCACGGATGAACGATTCCACTGGATCTCCTCGGGCGGCGCCGGCACGATGGGGTTCGGCTTTCCCGCGTCCATCGGCGCGCAGCTGGCCCGGCCGGAGTCCCTTGTCTGCGCTATCGTGGGCGACGGCGGATTCCAGATGACGATGTCCGAGCTGGCCACCGCGGCGAACCTCAACCTCCCCCTGAAGGTTCTCATCATCAACAATCGATACCTCGGCATGGTGCGGCAGTGGCAGAACCTCTTCTACGAGAACCGTCTCTCCGGGGTGGACCTG
>JBEKTX010000074.1:0-14042 GCA_049515615.1 Spirochaetia bacterium | reverse complement strand
ACGAAAGTTTCTCTCTGATTGGAGAGCCCGCAGGCGACGATGCCGGAGAAATCCTCGGAAATCCGGACGCGAAATGTATCGAGACAGGCTCCGACGGAATCAAGCACGCTGCGATAGATAGCTTCGGGATCCTGCTCGACGAATCCGGGTCGAGGAAACGAGGAAGCGAGGGGGGCGCTCGCCCGGGCGGAAATCTGTCCCTCGGAGTCGAAGATGACCGTCTTGGTGGCACTCGTTCCCTGGTCCACGGCAAGAATGTACCTGTCCTTCATGCTCCATCCCTGCCTTCGAAGCAGGCTCTCCTGTATGCTCGGCCGGACAGCTTCACGCGGTCCGGCCGAGTACCTCCAGCGCCTTTCTCAGTATGCCATCCTTGTCGATGCCATAATAGGCGCGGATGGCCGACCTTGGTCCCGCTTTTGAAAACTCGCCTTCGGGGATTCCAAGCCGGCTCACGCGCACGCCGGCGCCGCGCTCGGCCAGAACTTCCGAGACAAGGCTGCCCAGCCCTCCGTGTACCGAATGCTCTTCGACAGTAAGGACGCGTCCCGTTTTCAAAGCTGAATGAAAGATGCCTTCGGTGTCAGCTGGCCGAATCGATGGAACGTTGACAATTTCTGCACGGATCCCCAGCCGTCCCAGCGCCTCACCTGCTGAATGCGCCTCCCATGTTACGGAACCCATTGAGAAGATCGCCAGATCCTCTCCTTCCCTCAGTATGTCGATCTTCCCGGGCCAGAAATGGTAGCCAGGCTCATGGAGAAAGGGAAACGTGACGTTATCCATCCTGACGTACACGGGGCCTTCGTAGTCGAAGGCGAAGCGGAACACCCCCTCCGCTTCCGGTGGATCCGAGGGCGCGAAGATCAGGATGTTGCCCAGGCCGCGCAGGATCGAGATGTCGTCGATGGCATGGTGGGTGCTCGCGAGCGGGCCGTACGCAACCCCCGCGTTCAGACCCATGACCTTGACATTTGTTCGAGAATAGCAGATGTCGTTCTTCAGCTGCTCGTTGGCGCGAGAAGTGGCAAAAGGGGCTGCGTTCGCCGTGACAGCCGTGTACCCCCCGAGGGAAAGGCCGGCGGCAATACCCATCATATTCTGCTCGGCGATTCCCACGTTTACCAGCCGCTCGGGGAAGCGAGACTGGAATGGCCCGATCTGAGAGGTGCTCGCGGAATCGCTCACGACGACGATCAGATTCTTGCCCTCATCGACCGCCCTGATGAGCGCCTGCACCATGACCTCCCGCAGATCCTGTTTGCGGGCCTGCTCCATCACTCGAGCTCCTCTATGGCCTCGCGCACCTGGTCGCCAACAGGGATCTTGTGATGCCAGGCCGCCCGGTCCTCGATGAAGGACACTCCCTTGCCCTTTACCGTATGCGCGATGATCACATGCGGCTTGCCGCACGCGGGATCCAGCCAACCCACCGCCTCGATGAACGCCGCCGGATCGTTGCCGTCCACCCCTTTCACGTCGAAGCCGAAGCTCTCCCATTTGCGGTCCAATGGTTCAAGCGCCATGATCGTTTCCGTCCTGTCAGCCAGCTGAAGCGTGTTCCTGTCCACGATGGCGACAAGATTGTCGAGTTTGAAATGTGCCGCGCTCATGGCTGCTTCCCAGTTTGAGCCCTCCTGAAGCTCGCCGTCCCCCAGGAGGACGAAAACGCGAAAACCCCGGCCGCTCTTTTTTGCGCTCAAAGCCAGTCCGACGCCCACCGACAGACCGTGCCCCAGGGCGCCGGTGTTGATTTCTATGAAAGGGGTCTTCTGACGGACCGGGTGACCGGGAAGCCTTGAATCGAACTGCAGGAAAGTCTGGAGGAGCGACTCCTCCAGAAGACCCGCTTCTGCAAGGGTGCAGTACAGTCCGCCGACACCATGACCTTTACTAAGGATGAATCTATCCCGATCCGGATCCTGCGGGGAGTCCCGTCGATACTTGAGCACGTTGAAAAACAGGGCAGCCAGGATATCCGTTTCCGATAGGTCCGCGCCCGTGTGACCCTGGCCTGCGTGTGAGTTCATCCAGACTATCTTCTTCCTTATCTCTTTCGCTCTGTTTCTTACCTCATCAGGGGAGGCATCGAAGGGATTACCCAGCACAACCTTCGATATTTCATTGGCTTTCATGTCGAAAGACAAAATATCATAAATATTAAAAAGTGTCAAAGGCATTTTTATAGACTTTTATTTTCTAATATTTCTTTTACCTCTTGACAAACTGAATAAATCACGATAGTTTCGCCATGGAACGGAAATAGACGGAAATGAAAGAAAGCTCAGAGTTCTGGCTGAATTGCCGCAGCAAAGAAATGTTCTATAGAATCAGGAGTCTTATCCTGTGTCTGAGAGAAGGCAAGGACTCATGAGCGAACCGAAGAAACAGAGACCTCCTATCCGCATTCTTGTGCTTGTTGCAGTTGTCGTTGTACTGGTGGCGCTTGCGCTGGGTGGACAGCTTGCAACGGTGCGACCGATCGGCAGCTTCACGGCGAACAGCACCATGAATCCTGGGGGAAAGACCTTCAACAAGGTCGCCTACGTGGACGGCATCTGGGATTCCAAGGTGGTTCCCGCCGTCCTAAGCGGGGCCACGGATGCCGCTATCCTTATTCCCGCTCTTCGAAAGGATCCAGAATCAACCGCAAAGCAGTTCGGGCACGACGTCGGAGGGGCCAGCAATTTTCTGATCCGCTTCAGCGGGAAGGTAACCAAGATCGACACCTCGTCGATGAACGGACTGGTTACCGTTAGCCTGCCCCTGGGAGGGCAGCCGCTGGACGTGCAGGTACAAGTCGGGCCAATTATCTCCGGCACGGCTCTGCGCGATGCGGTGGGATTCGTCACATTCGGATTGTTCACCAACCAGATGCAGTTTGGCGACGTGGGGGACGAACTGAACAACCGGGTGCTCACGAAGGTCCTGGCCGGTGTCGAGCCCAAAATGCTTCTGGGCAGGACCGTTTTCATCGAAGGAGCCTTCACCTACGACAGCTCCAGCCCCCGAGAAGTCATTGTGACACCCGGCGTGTTCACCGTGGAGAGGTAGGGGGCAGAGGCGGTGAATGAGACAGTAGCCCTTCGCGCCGAGCACGTCACCAAGATCTACCCGGGAACCATCGCCCTGGATGATGTGTCCTTCACGGCCTACGAAAGCAAGGTCAACATCCTCGTCGGAGAGAACGGGGCCGGCAAGTCCACGTTGATGAAGATAATCGCGGGAGCGGAGCTGCAGTCCAGCGGCACGCTGACTCTCAATGGAAAAGCGGTCAGCTTCCGGAATCCCATCGAAGCATCGGCGCATGGGATCGGCATCATCTACCAGGAGCTGGACCTCTGCCCGAACATGAGCGTGTCCGACAATATCTTTCTCACGCGCGAGATCTCACGGCGGGGCGTGATCAACTTCAAGAAACAGCGCGAGAGGGCCCGCGAGCTGCTCGGGCGGCTGGAGCAGCGCATCGATCCCGACAGCTTCGTCGGGGAGCTGGGGGTGAGCGCCAAACAGATCGTCACCATTGCCAAGGCGCTGGCGCAGAACGTCAGGATCCTGATCATGGACGAGCCGACCTCGGCTCTGACTGCGGGAGAAGTCGAGGTGCTGTTTCGCATCGTGCGCGAGCTGAAGACCCGGGGGGTCTCGATCATCTACATCTCCCACCGCCTGGAAGAGGTCCTGCAGATCGGGGATTTCATCACCGTGCTCCGCGACGGGAAAGTCCAGGCGGAAGCGCGCATCGCCGAGGTGGACGTGAACTGGATCGTGGAGAAGATGGTGGGAAAGTCCCTGGCGGCGTTCCTGCCGCGCGCGGCGCACAGCGTCAAGAGCGAGACCCTTCGAGTGGAAGGACTCACCTACCCGCGTCCCGAGGGCGGCCATTATGTCAGCAATCTTTCCTTCTCCGTGAGCAAGGGGGAGATTGTCGGGCTCTATGGATTGATGGGGGCGGGACGCTCGGAGACCCTGGAGTGTCTGATCGGACTCCATCCTGAAGCACAGGGACGGATCATACTCGGGGGGGAGGCACTGGAGCAATCGCTGTCTACTACGGAACGGATAGCGCGGGGGCTGACACTCGTGCCCGAGGATCGCCAGACCACGGGGATCATCCCGACGATGAGCGTGGCCAACAACATGATCATCGCGAACGTGAAGAGCTATGCCCGCATGGGCGTCCTTCCGCGCAGGCCGGGCCTGCGGGAAATCCTCGGCATGGCTCGCGACATGTCCATCCGCGTTTCCTCTCCCGATCAGCAAATCACCGCGCTCTCCGGCGGCAACCAGCAGAAGGTCGTGGTTGCCAAGGGGCTGCTGACTCAGCCGGTGGTTCTTCTGATGGACGAGCCCACACGCGGGATCGACGTCAACTCGAAGTCGGAAATCTTCGCGATCATGAACTCACTGGCTCAGCAGGGCATAGGGATACTGTTCGCCTCCTCCGAGCTGAAGGAGATCATGGCCCTCGCTGACCGTGTGCTTGTCATGGCAGCCGGCAGACTGACGGGCGAGTTCATGCGCGGGCAGTACAGCGAAACGGATCTTGTGGCGGCTTCAGCCATGGACCGCTCCGCTGCGGCCAACGGGAAGGGAACGACGGGGAGCTGACATGCAGAGCATTGACACCAGGGCCACGGGAGCAGGGATTAACTTCAAGTTGCTGCTGCTCAAGTTCAGGACCGTGATCGCGCTCCTGATCATCATCGTCATCTTCGCTTCCCTTTCGAGGACGTTTCTGACCTTCGAAAACATCGTGATCATGACGAAGCACGTTGCAATCAACGGCTTCCTCGCCATCGGGATGACCTTCGTCATCCTCTCCGGCGGGATCGACCTCTCGGTGGGCTCGATCCTGGGTCTGGCCGGCATGATCACAGGGGCGCTGATCGATGTGGGTATCCCGCTTCACCTGTTTGGCATCGTCATCTACCTGCACACGTGGTTCATCATCATCGTCGCGCTGGCGGCGGGAGGCTTGATCGGCGCCATCAACGGGACGGTCATCACGCGGCTGAAGGTGGCCCCTTTCATCGCCACCCTCGGGATGCTGTACGTCGCGCGCGGATTTGCCCTGCTGAGCAACAACGGTTCCACGTTTCCTTTCCTCACCGGCCAGGCGGCCCTGGGCAATACAGGCTTCCCGTTCCTCGGTGAGGGGCAGATCCTCTTCATTCCGCTTCCAATCTGGCTGCTTCTGATCATCGGCCTGCTGGCGGCTTTCGTGGCAACGCGCACCCCCTTCGGCCGCTACGTCTATGCGGTGGGCGGCAACGAGAGGGCCGCGGCGCTCTCAGGGGTCCGCGTCAACCGGATCAGGCTCACCGTCTACATCATCTCTGGTGTTCTGGCCGCCCTCAGCGGACTGATCATTACTTCCCAGCTCGTTGCCGCACATCCGGCGTCGGGAGAGACGTACGAGCTGAACGCCATTGCGGCTGCCGTGCTGGGCGGAACCTCGCTCATGGGAGGCCGCGGCTCGATCGGCGGCACGATCATCGGTTCATTCGTCATAGGGATACTCGCAGACGGTCTGGTGATGCTGGGTGTTTCCGATTTCTGGCAGATGGTGATCAAAGGCGTGGTCATCGTGGTCGCCGTTGCAATAGATCAGCTCCAGTCCAACATCTCGCGGATCGCGGCGATCCAGCAGGAGAAAAGGGGGTGATGCGGGGGAAGAGAAATCGAACTCGGATCTTACGGTGCGTGGGCGCAGGGGAGGACGCACGGTATGGCGTCTTCACGAGAATCGAGCTCTAAGGAGGAGAAACCTGAATATGAAGAGACAGAAGTTTTCGCGCGCGCTGCTTATCGCAGCCTCACTGGCGTTCCTGTTCGTTTCTGCGGGAGCCTTCGCGGCAAACAAGAAACTCATTTTCATCATCACCGCAAGGCTGGACAACCCCTTCTTCGTGACCATGGCCCAAAGCGCGAAGGCCGAGGCCGAAAAGCTCGGCTACGATGCCGAAGTCACCAGCAACAATGATGACGTGAACACGCAGAACCAGCTGTTCGATACGGCAATCGCGAAACACGCGGGGGCGATCATCCTGGACAACGCAGATGCGGATGCCTCCATAGCGGCGGTGCAGAAGGCGAAAGACGCCAAGATCCCCGTGTTCTGCGTGGACAGGGAGATCAACGCCCAGGGAATCGCGGCGGCCCAGATCGTTTCGAACAACTTCCAGGGCGCCACGATAGGGGCCCAGTACTTCGTGAAGCTCATGAAGGAAGCAGGCAACTTTGTCGAGCTCACCGGCAAGGACTCCGACACGAACGCCCACGTGCGGTCGCAGGGCTACCACAGCATCATCGACAAATACTCGAAAATGAAGATGGTCGCTCAACAGACCGCCAACTGGGACCAGACGCAGGCCTACAATGTGATGGAGACCATCCTGCAGGCGCATCCCGACATCAAGGGCGTCATTTGCGGGAACGACACGATGGCAGTCGGTGCCCAGGCGGCGCTGATCGCATCGAACAGGTCCGACGTCATCGTTGTCGGATTCGACGGCAGTCCTGATGCAGCCACGTCTATCGCCAAAGGTCAGATCAAGGCCACTGTTCTCCAGCCTATCGTCATGCTGGCCCAGCAGGCCGTCGATCAAGCGGACAAATGGCTCAAGACGGGAAAGACCGGACAGACGGAGAAGCAGACCGTCAACTGCATCCTGATCACCCCGGACAACGCGGGAAAGCTGAACAACTTCGTCCTGTCAAAGTAGGCGCAATGACCGTTCGCTTGCAGCATGCTTCTGCGACGGTCGAGAAGAGACAGGATAGCCCGCGCGGAGTTCTCCGCGCGGGCTTCTTTTGCATTCGGAGGAAGACATGAGGATGGTGAATAAACCGCTGGTTTTTGCCCTGCTTGTGGGAACTCGGGGGTTCTTCAACGCGCAGCTTGCTCGTGAAGGGCGCACCGACATTCTGAGGCGGCTGGCCGGGTTGGGGTACGGAAGCGTCATACTTCCCGAGGATGCAACGGAGAGCGGAGCAGTGGAAAGCTTCGCGGATGCGATGAAATGCGCAGAGCTCTTCAAAAAACGGCGGGAGGACATTGACGGTGTGCTCGTCGTCCTTCCCAATTTTGGGGACGAAGTTGGCGTGGCAAGCGCCCTCGACCTGGCGAAGCTCGATGTGCCCGTCCTCGTCATCGCTTGCGACGACGAAGTCGACAAGGTCGATCTCAACCACCGGCGAGACGCCTTCTGTGGCAAGATCTCGGTCTGCAACAATCTCTACCAGTACGGGATTCCCTTCACCGACACGACGTACCATACCTATTCGCTCGCAGGGCAGGAACTGGCTGATGACCTGCGGTCGTTTGCGGCAGTCTGCCGAACAGTCCGGGGGCTGCGTTCGGCGCGCATTGGCGCCATCGGCGCGAGGCCGGCCGCCTTCCAGACCATGAGGGCGAGCGAGAAGCTTCTCCAAGCCACAGGCATCACCGTGGTTCCCCTCGACCTCTCGGAGATAATATCAGCGGCACAGAAGATGGGAGACTCGCCTGAGCTCGTGTCGCGACTTAAGGAGATCGGCGATTACGGCAGGATCCCTTCAACAATCGTGAGGGAGAACATTACCAAACAGGCCAGGCTGGGACTCGCCATCGAGGCGTGGATGGAAAAGAACCAGCTCGATGCCGCGGCGGTCCAGTGCTGGTCCTCGATCCAGGAGAACTATGGCTGCGCGACCTGTCTTACGATGAGCATGCTGGGCGAGAAATTGATGCCCGCCGCATGCGAGGTCGACATTGCCGGCGTTATTTCCATGTACGCCCTCGTTTTGGCGAGCGGCAGCGCCTCCGCGATTCTCGACTGGAACAACAACTACGGCGCCGATCGCGATATGTGCGTCTGCACGCACTGCAGCAATTACCCGAAGAGCTTCATGGGCAGCGAGATCGAAATTGCGAACCTCGACATCCTCGGCAAGTCGCTCGGACCCGACCGCTGCTTCGGCGCCATCAAGGGGCGAGTCGCCGCCGGTCATATGACCTTCTTCCGGCTCTCCACAGATGATCGCCGGGGAAAGATCAAGATGTACACCGGCGAAGGCGACTTCACCGATGACCCTTTCCCGATGGACGGGGGGATTGCCGTGACGCGTGTCAAAGACCTTCAGGCACTCATGAAGTACATCGTGAAGAATGGGTTCGAACACCACGTCGCGATGGTAAGGGGGAGCGTCGCGTCCGACCTCGCGGAGGCGTGCGGGACCTATCTCGGTTGGGAGGTCTATCACCACGGTTAGACGGCGAGATGGACCGAATATCCCAATTCGAGCAACAAGCGAATTGGCCCGGTCGAATCTACCTGCTGAAATGCTCCACGAGCTGCCGGGCCCGAATCACCCCGTCATGCGCCAGGCTGCCACGCCTGAGAGTGCCCTTTTCTCCATCAGGATCTCCAAGGCATGTCACTACGATGTCCGCCCTGCTCAGGTCCTCAGCCTCGGTGTAGGGGTTCGTCGTGGCGACGACGAAAAGGCCCGCCTCTTTGGCCGCCTCGACCCCATTCTGCGAATCCTCGATCGCGATGCATTCCCGCCCCTTGAGTCCCGCTTTTCGCAGGGCCAGCTGGTAGATTCCCGGATCCGGCTTCTTCCGAGCCACAACATCTCCTGCCAACAACAGGTCGAAGTGGATGCCCTTCAGAATCGTCGAGGTGACGGCGCGTGCGGCGCGCTCGTCTGAAGTGGTGCAGACGCCAAGAAACAGACCCAACTCGTTGATCTCCTCCATGAGCCGCCTGACCCCGGGGCGGAGCGGCAGAGTGCCAGCTTCCAGCATCTGCAGAAAGATGTCCGTCTTTCTTCTGTGCAGGCGGGCAATCAATGCTTCCTCGTCAGCAGGGGCGACGGACAACCTGGAACCCGGGCCATGCAGGAAATGCCGCAGCCTCTCCTTGCCGCCGGCGATCCGAAGAAGGTCGTGATAGACCTCAGGATCCCAGCTGGCATCGAGCCCGAACTCCTCCAACGCCCGGTTGAAAGCCACCCGGTGGCCGTCCCGTTCCGTGTCGATGATCACTCCGTCCTGGTCGAAAAGAAACCCCCTGATGCGTGACACACCGCCTCCCAGACTCCCTCAGGCCTTGCCCGCGCATCCCAGAATATCGATCCAGGCGGTCACAGCCTTCCTGGTCGCTTCTTGTACGGCGGTGTCGATCCTCCCAGGGTCGTATTCCTTGGGATGCTCCTGGATGTAGCCGCGCGTCGTATCGATAAGCACGCGCTTGAGCTCCGTGGAAACGTTGAATTTCGCGCCGCCCAGCTCAACCAGTTTCCGCACGGTATGCTCCGGTAGTCCTGTCCCTCCGTGGATCACCAGGGGCGTCCTGAGGCCCCGTGCGTCCAGCTCCTTTCGAATCTGGTGGAGACGCTCGAAATCAACCTTCGGATCGGGAGTGGCATAGACTCCGTGAGCGGTCCCGATCGCGGGAGCGAAGAGATCCACGCCCGTACGCTCCACGAACTCCACGGCGTTTCGCGGGTTGCACAGCCGGGCGCTGTCTTGCACGACCGCAACCTGGTCCTCGACACCGGCGACGGTCCCCAGCTCCCCCTCCACAGAAATGTCGCCGAGGCCGTGAGCGTGCTCGCACACCTCCCTGGTCATTCGAATATTCTCTTCGAAGGTCTGCTGTGAGGCGTCGATCATGACGTTTGTGTAGCCCGCTTCGGCGCAGGCTTTGCAGTAGCTCACCTCCGTGCAGTGGTCGAGATGGAGGCAGATAGGGACCGGCGCTTCGGCGGCAAGGGATGTATAGATCGCCACGAAAACATGCCGGCCCACGAGCCGGGAGGGCGTCACCGAGGTCTGCACAATCAGGGGCGCCCGGCGCGCGTTGGCAGCGTCGATTACTCCCCGCATCTGGGGGAGGCTCGTCACGTTGAACGCCCCCACCGCGTATCCCCGGGCGCTCGCCTCGAGCAGCATCCGCTTCGCGCTGGTAATGGCCATTGCCCCCTACCCGCCGTCGGAGACCGCCATCGTCGGCCAGCCGATGCCCTGGAGCTGCTCGATCAGCCGATGCCGCATGGCCACTACGCTCGCGCCCGCTCGCAGGCAGGCCACTCCGTCCTCCAGCGCGGCTACTCCGCCTGACGCCTTGATCCGGGGCCTCTCTCCTACCGTGTCCCGAATCAAGGTGATGTCGTGCAGCGAGAGCTTGCCGGGCTGGAATCCCGTGGAGGTCTTCAGGGTCGCCATTCGCTTTTTCACATTGCACCTCCGTGGCTCTTGCCATTCTACATCCTCACCTTTGCGTCAAACAGCAGCGAAGCGCTGCGCTTGGCAAGGCTGCAGCGCAGCAGCCGAGAACCTGGTGTCTGACCACATCCCCCATTCACCATATTTGTCAGCTAAACCACGCTCGTGCAACCCTGCTTCTTCACTCGATCGAAAACGGTTCAGGGGGCGAGCCGGTAGATTGCCGCCCGGCCCCGGGTCGGCTCCGGAAAGGCCCAGACAACGACCCCGTTCGAGAGAACGGGCTCGTCGGCCCGGGAAAGGCGACAGGGGCCAAGGTCGGTCATTGGCGTTTCCACACTTCCGTCCTGGCGAAAAACCAGGTAGCAGGTCGTGATGTACTCGCGATCGGTCCATTGTTCCCACAGCGCCACGTAACGCCCTCCACCGAGGGGCACAAGTTTGGGTTTCACGGCGTTTGCGTTTTTTACATCGTGATAATCCGTCAGCCAGTCCACTCCCACGCGACGCTGATAGTTTTTGCCTCCTTGGAAATCGTAATAGGAAATCTCAGGGCTGGACTCGCCTTTGGAAAGCACGAGGGCCTCGCTGACGATGCATTCCTGGTCCTTGCCGTCGCGTTGGATCTTCGCAACGGAGAGGAAATCTTTGACAACCTGGACGAAGAAGAGGTTTCGGGAATCGTTGAGCTCGGTCCTGGCGTCGGCGTTTTCAAAACTCTTCTCGCTCGACCCCAGGACGAGGTAGCCCTGGTCCGACTCAGCCAGACCCCCCAATTCGGTGTAGGTGCGGTTGTCGTTGGACCAGAAGCCAGGTTTCAGGACCTTGTCCCCGCGTTTGGCTGCGGTCGTGTCGAGGTGGGTTTTGTATGTGAAAACCACGCGGCCGTCCCCACCTGCCTGGGTCAAACGAATTCCCCGAGGGAAATTGTCGCACAAGTCCGCCAGGAAGAAATGCGTTCCGTCGAAGAGGATTCTCTGGGCGAAACTGTGGGAACCGGTCCAGGTCGCGCTGTCGGCGGGAATGAGTTTCATCGTTGAGGCGTCGAGCGTGAACACGATGGCGCTCTGGTGGTTCAATCCGTCGGGCGGGTTTTTGTGCTGGACCTTGCCCATGTGCACGCTTACCTTGCCGCTGGCATAGAGAATACGGGAGGAACCGTCAGCGAATGGACTCATCACGTCGTACCCGCCTTTTTTTCCGGTGTTCAGACGGAAGGTCTTCAGGACCTTGCCCGACTTGTCGTACTGAATGACCTGGACGTTCGACGTGAAATCCCCATCCACGTTTTTCTTGCCTTGAAGCACGTAGAAATACCCTCGCTCGTCCCGCGCCATGCCTCCATAGAGCGGCCAGGTTCCTTTGAGGATCCGGCTGGTTCCCGGCATCCCGTCAGGACCCACGTCCACTACGTGGATTTTTTCCGCGTCCCCCCAGGATAGGCTCACCTCGCCCGATGGGTCGATGAAAAGCGGCACTTGGGACGGTCCCCCATAGTTGTTTTCCCCCGATGAGGGAGCGATGACGTTTTCGTGATCCATCTCCGGACGAAGGCCTTCCGCGGGAATCAAGGTTCGTTTGACGTGCGGGTTCAAAAGGGCCGCGAGGACCCTCTCGCTGTCCGTGTCGCGGACGATGAGGAGGGGAGGGAAGATCACGGTTGTGCCGGGTACGCCCTGCATCAGGTTGATGGCCGGCGCCAGAGGCGCCCGGGAGTTCTTGATCTTGGATGCGGGTATGTCCTGGGCCATGCTCAGACGACCGTCTTTCAGCAGAAACAGGGAGACACCCTCTCCTTTGGGAACCTTGTAGAAGAGGGACATATTCTGACCGTAGCTCGAGAGATTTTTCGCGGCCCTGGGCGATAGATGAGAAACTATCTGCAGGACCGCGGCCTGTTCCAATCCCGGTACACCCAGCAGAGTCCCTGGAGTCACTGTCACGTCGAGAGGCCGAAAGCGATCGTCGTAGTCGCTAAAGACTGAAAGGTACGGCCCCAGGTCGTCGTACCGCTGATGGACGTACTCCGGATGCGCGACCGACCACGGCTCGCCTTTGGCGGTGAAGCTCAGGTCCTGACCCCAGCCCCAGAGCGTCCCTATAAGGAAACTCAGGACAATCGCAACGTACCTCGGTTTCATAGCCTTCCTCTCCGCATCCTAACCATGGAATAGGATGCCCGGTTTTTGTTGTACTGCGCGTAATCAAAAGCTGTCTTTCTGCCTTGAGGTCGGCGCACTGTATGCCTCCTTGCTTTTCCTTCTCAAGGAGGGCATTCCCACTTCAGCTCCTTTCGGAATCTGTCTTCGACGTGATTCAAGCCCTGAGGAACGCTGCGACCCCTGAATCTCGCGCGTGGCGGGACCGTGGCGCGGCGGGTTAACGCGGCGATCTTTCTGACATCGCCAACGCGTCGGGAGTCGTTTCTCCCCCGCCTGCTTCTGCAACCATGAGATAGTCCTTAATCCTCAACACATCCCCGAATGTGTTGAAAACGTCGCCTGACAGCCAGTGCTTGGGTTTTGGCCCTCTCGCCTTCGCCGTGATGGCGAGGCCGCTGTTAAGCCTCTTTCCGTTCGCGTCTCTGGCGACCGCCGGCTGGAGGAGATTCATCACTTCTATCATGACACCCTTGAACAGGTTCTCGTGGACGTAATGGATCGTGCCGTCGTCATCGACTGCCAGGACCACGCCGGCATGGGTCCTGGGATCATTGGTGCGGTATCCGTCGTGGTGCGCGTCCCAGGTGTTGTCCCAGATGATGACGTCGCCCGTACGCGGGTACTTGTCGCGGTGGAGCACGTTCAGGTCCTTGAGCGTCATGTAGAGCCGGTTCACTCCATTGCCCGAGTACTTGCCGAAGTCCTTCGTGACATCGATGTCCATGCGGTAGAAGATCGCGCTGACAGTGCCGATGCAGTCCAACGTGAACCGCTTGCCTTTGACGAGGACCTTGGCGTTAGGCGGCTTGCCGAGGAGGGTTTTCGCAGAAGCGAGCACCGCAAGCTCGTCGTCAGTTGGCGGCTTGCGCGCCTCTTCAGTCGTCCGATACAGCCCGAGCGCTTCGGCGGAGATGGAGGAAGGCCGGGTTTCAGGCTGCTGCTGCGCCGGCTGGGCAACGACCGCAGGAGCCTTGGACTCCGAGGCGGTGATCCCATCGGGGTTCTCGTTGCTCTTGGCGGCGTACAGAAGCGGGGTCGCGCCGGCCTTCAGGAGCGCGGTGATCACCTCGGGGTTCTGATTGTCAGCAGCGAGAATCTGTGCGGTCTTGCCTTCCTTGTCCTGAGCCTTGAGGTCTGCGCCAGCGTTCAGGAGCGTGGTGATCACCAAGGGATTCTGGTTGTTCGCGGCGGCGAGCATCAGCACAGTCTCGTCGTCATTGGTGTGATCCTCGATGTCTGACCCTGCTTTCAGGAGTGTGGCAATCACTTCGGGGTTCTGGTTTCCCGAGGCGGCGTGCATCAATGGGGTCAAGCCGTCCATGTCCCGAGCCTTGAGGTCTGCGCCAGCGTTCAGGAGCGTGGTGATCACCAAGGGATTCTGGTTCTCGGAAGCGGCCTGCATCAGCGCGGTCACGCCGGCTTCGTTCTGATCCTTGATGTCCGAGCCGGCCTTCAGGAGTGTGGTGATCACATCGGGGTTCTCGTTGCTCTGGGCGGCGTCCATCAGCGCGGTTGCGCCGGCCTCGTTCTGATCTTTGATGTCCGAGCCGGCCTTCAGGAGTGTGGTGATCACATCGGGGTTCTGATTTTTCAGGGCAGCATACATCAGCACGGTCGCGCCGTCCTCGTTCCGAGCTTTGAGGTCTGCACCGGCCTTCAGGAGC